>JAVBLH010000027.1:0-18721 GCA_031553635.1 Evtepia sp.
ACATTGCCCAGGCTGTCGTAAACATACTGGGTATTGTGGCCGCCCTTATCGGTAACGGCGGTGACACGGCCCAGGGCGTCGTATTCGGTGAACTCGCTCTTCCCGTCAGGGGTTTTGGTGGAGATGAGGCGGTCCAGGGCATCGTAGACATAGATGGTATCCCCGTCTACGGTGGTCTTCTTCACCATGTTCCGGTTTTCGTCGTACTGGTAGGAGACCACATAGCCTTCTGCGTCGGTTTCGGTGGCAATGTCACCTCTGTCAGTGTAGGTATATTTGGTCACGCCGCCACGAGGGTCGGTCATCGTCAGAACCCGACCCATCTCGTCGTAAGTATAGGTTGTAGCGTGCCCTAAGGCGTCGGTCATCTGGATGAGGCGGTTGCAGTCGTCATAGACGTAGCCGGTGACGGCGCCTTCTTCGTTGACGGTTTTGATGAGGCGGCCGTCGGCATCGTAGGTTCTGGCAAAGATGCCGTTCTGCCCGTCTTTGGCGCCCACCACGCGGTTCAGGGCGTCGTAGGTGTGGGTGGTGACGTTGCCGTTGCCGTCTGTTTCCGTGAGGACATTCCCGTTGCCGTCGTAGGTGTAGCTGTGGGTGTAGCCTTCGGTGTCCACATAGCTGGCGAGCCGGTTCAGGGCATCGTAGGTATAGGTAATGACGTGGCCTTCGGCGTCGGTGACCTTGGTGACGTTGCCGTTAGCATCGTATTCGGTGGAGGTCATGCCGCCTTCTGCATCGGTAATGGTCTTCACTCTGCCCAGCTTGTCGTAGGTGTAGGTGGTGGTATTCCCCAGGGCGTCGGTTTCCGACAGCAGGTTCCCCATACCGTCGTAGACTTTTTCGGCGAAGCCGTCCAGGGCGTCTGTTGTCCCGATGAGGTTCCCCACCTTGTCGTACTGGTAGTTGGTGATGTAGCCACGGGCGTTGATGAGGGAGGTCATGCGGCCGTCCTTGTCGTAGACGTAGGAGACAGTGAAGCCTTCCTCATCCACAGCGGTGAGGGTGTTGCCCTTGGCATCGTAAGTCCAGGAGGTTTTTGTCCCGTCCTTGTTGTCCATGGCGATCATGCGGCCCAGGTCATCGTAGTAGAAAGTGACACCATGGCCCATGGGGTCGGTGGCGGTGGTTTGTCTGTCTCGCTCATCATAAGTATAGCTGTTGGCTCTACCCAGGGCGGTGGTGGATTTAAGGAGATTGCCCACAGCATCGTATTCGAAGCTGGTGGTGTTCCCCAAGGGGTCGGTTTTGGAGGTCTGACGGCCATCCTTGTCGTAAGTGTAAGTCCAGGTGTTGCCGTTTTTGTCGGTCTCGGCAACGAGTTGGCCGATGACATCATAAGACTTGGAGGCGGCATAGCCCAGGGGGTCGGCGTTTTCTATCTGGCGGCCTTCCTTGTCGTACTCATAGGCCCAGGTGTTTCCACGGGCATCGGTCATAGCGGTCATCCGGCCCAGGAGGTCGTATTCGTAGGCAGTAACGCCGCCCTGGGCGTCGGTGAGGGTGCTGATGTTTCCGGCGGCGTCATAGGTGTAGCTGGTGGTGCCATTGATGGCGTTGGTGACGCTGGCGGTTCTGCCCAGGCTGTCGTAGGTGTAGCTTGTGGTGTGGCCTTCGGCGTCGGTGACGGTAGCCACCTGGTTTTCCTGGTTGTAGGTATAGGTGGTGACAAAACCCATGGGAGAGGTCTGGGTCAGGAGGTTGCCCATAGGGTCGTAGCCGAAGGTGGTGACGCCACCCATGGGGTCGGTGGTACCGAACTGCTGGGCGGGAGATCCCTATGCGCGTTATCCTGCTGTGGTTGAGCCCCAAACACTTCAAACGCAGGATTTCTCTGTAGTTGGTCATTTCTATGACCCTTCTTTGGCTTATTCGCATCGACGATGCGTTAGCCAAGTTCTACTACAACAGCTTTCCGGTAAAAACCCACTGTAAAATGCACCCGCCCACAGGTGTCAAAAGCCGCCTTTGCGCAGCTCGTCCATCATAGACGGACGCCGGGCGTAGGTGATTTTCCATTGGTCAGCAAGGGCCCTGGCCATGGCGTCGCCGTCCGGGTAGGATTTGAGTCTTTTTAAGTAAGTAACCAAAATTTTGTAAGATCTCCGATCTGAGGAAGCCTTGGCCTGATCCGTGAGAAGTTGGAAATAAAGATCCCTAACCGGGCCGGGGAACACCTTTTTCAGGGTCTTTTCATACGCATCCAAAACAGGGAGGGCGCCATGCTGGGAAACCGCAGAAAGCAGTCTGTCATAGAGCCCCTCTGACTCCAACAGCGGAAGCTTTACCATACGTCCCCGGGGAGAGGCCAGGATAGCCTCTCGATGGGATATCCACTCCTCCGGACAGCATTCCTTGAGCAGGAGGAGATCCTCCAGGTCAGTTAGGGAAAGGGAATAAACCCGAAAGAGTAATTCGGCTTTATAGTCCTCCTGTCTGCCCAGGCTTTTATAAAGCGCCAGAAGCTGCTTGCTGTAATCGGAGACCAAGCCCCGGTACTCGGAATCTAAGGCCTTGCTCTCTTGGAGTAGGGTGATGGCCGCGTTGTAGTCCCCTCGGGCAAGGAAGTCCTTTACCGCCCAGGCGCGTACAGCGGGGAGGCGGTGAAAGGTCTTTCGATAGGCCGCTATCTCTTGGGCCGGCAGTTGCAGCTGCGCCATAATATCCAGCCGTGCTGCCACATATTCCCCCAGTCTGTGGCGCAGGCTCCAACTATCCCCCAGGGAAATCTGCCCTTCGGTGGACTTGATGTCCTGGTCTAAGAGAGAGAGTTTTTGGCCCAGCATGGGTCCTCCTTGGAAGTGGCTGAAGAAGAAGTCGTCCAAATACTCTTCCATATAGTCAAGGAGTTGACCCTTTCGATGGGTCGAAAACCACTGGAAGATGGCTTTTTCCTCTTTTTGATTGCATTGCTCTAAAATCCGCTCCCAATAGTTGGCGCAGGTCTCTGCAATCTGGCTGATGCCGCCGTCGGAATCGTCCATGTCTTGTTTGCAGATCAGCAAAAACACATGGCAAACCACCTGAAAGGCCGCCATGGCGCAGTGGTTTTCCAAAAGTGCGTCGGCGCTGCGGCATAAAAATCTGTCCAGGTTAAGAATAAAGCCGGAGGCCCTGCGATAATCAATGAAACCGAGGCTGTCACTATGCCGCCGAAAGAGTTCAGTGGCCTCCTGTTTGAGTCGGCGAACATCCTCTGTATTCAAGGACTTGGCCCGGGCTGCAATGAGGCGGTTTTGGATGGATGCATCCTCCTGGGCCAGGGCAAGCAAAAAGTTTTTTGCGTCCTGCTCCGTCATCCCGGCCAGAACCTCTTGAAACCGCTGCTGCGGTGTGGGGCTTTTTTTCGGGGCGCTGCCCTTTGCGGGATCCTTTGTCCGCCCGCTTTGGGCCTGTGGGCCGGACTGGGCCTGGGGTTTGGCATCCAGTTTGTAAAGGACGGCCGCCATGTGCTTGCAATATAGGCCCTGCTCTGCATAGGGACAGGTGCAAAAGGCGTCGGAAAAATCATCTTCCAAAAGGATGATTTCCACATCGTAGGTCTCGCTGCCATTCACAATGGCGTGATAGCCCTGGTCGGTTTCGGCCAGCTCCTCCACGGCGCCTTCCCGGTAGTAGTCCAAGCCCCTGGTCAGGATAAGGGGCGGGAATTGGCTTTCCCAGTCTTTCATTGGGGTCACCCGTCCTTTCGGCAGCGTTTCCGCCTTGTATTCTGCGTTCTTCTGCCATTTTAGCGGAAGCGTCCCCGCCTGTAAAGCGTCGAAATCTGCTCCTCGTCTGGATCCCTTCGGCAGACTCCTTGTGGGCTGAGCTCTAAACTGGATGCTGAGTGGCTAGAGATACCGCCTGACGCGGCTGCAATACGCCCCATACTCCTGACCAAATCTTTCCCGCAGAAACTTCTCTTCGCTTAAAATCTGCAAATGGACGGCGAGGATTTCGCAAAGGGAAAAAGCCAGAAAGAACCAGGTGGGATAGATGAGGAACATCCCGAAAAAGAACAGGTCCATGAATAGAAAGATGGGGTTCCTGGAAAGGGAAAAGATGCCCCGGGTCACTAGCTGCGTGCTGTTTTTGTCGTCTATCCCCACCCGCCAGGCCCGGCCAAAGGAAACCAGCGCCGCCAGAAAAAGAAGCAGTCCCAGAGTGCAAAGGAGCACGCCCACCCAGCGCAGGGCGTGATGCTCCCAGAGGGAGAAGCCGCCCGACGGCGCGCCGGAAAGGGCAATTTGCAGGACGGCCCCGCTCCAGAGTATCAGGAAGGGAAGCAGCAAAAATTCCAAGGCGCGCCTAAGGGTCTTTTGGCCCTGTCCGATGACGAAAACCTTTACCCCCTGGCAGGTGAGGATGGCAGTCCGTCCTAAAAACAACAACCAAAAAACGCAGAGTAAAACAAGAGACAAGTGATTAATCATAGAGCCACACCTCGCCTTTTCGGCAGTAAAAGCAAAGAATACTTCCGACTGTCCAAATTTCCACTGTGGGGTAAAGGGATAGAAGCTTCTCGCGGGCTGAGCTTTCCGTGTCAAAAGGAGGGGTGAAAAACCCAAGGGGAACATAAAGGTTCCGCACAACCCAATCTGTACGCCGTGTCTTTCCCCGGATATAAAAGCAGCCCAGGAAAGCGCCCCCGGGCCTTAGCACCCGAAAGGTTTCCAACAAAGCCGCCTCTTTATCCGGAAAGGCGTGAAAGCCATTCATGGATAGAACCGCATGAAAGGCGCCGTCTCCAAAAGGCAGGGCCCCCACATCACCCTCCATGAAGTGAACCGCTGGGAGGGAAAGCCCGGAAAAACGCACCTGGGCCTTCCCCAGCATCTCCGGCGAATAGTCCAGACAGGTGACCTGCGCCTGGTTCATTCGCCCGTATTTTTCTGCGGTGAAGAGGCCGGTGCCCACGGGAACATCCAGGAGCCTGCCGGAAAAATCGTCGGGGAGCCGCGCCAAAAGTCCCTCGGTATATTCGGTATCGGGAAAGCCCCACACAACTTTGTTCAGGAGCTTTGCCCACCATGACCGAGAGGATAGGAGCGTATCGTAATCCTTGACACCTTTTTGATATCCGGCGCGAATTTGTTTTTTTCGATCTGTCATGGGTTTGCCGTCTGCCTTTCTGTCTGGGTTGGCTTTCACGTTTTTGTCGTGGAAATCGTAAGACCTCCCGTAATAGAAACCTACAACGGGAGGTCTTGTGGCCCGCTGCTTCGGCGGCATTATGTAGCGCGGTTCTGCAGTGGGATGCTCTTACAGTCCCTGGGCGAAGGCCAGGATAGCGGCCTCGTTGTCCGAGGGCTCGCAATCCACCCGGAGGTTATCGCAGACTATCTTGGCGCCGCACTTTTCAGCCTTGGCTCGAATGAGGTCCGTGGCGGCGCAGAAAACGTCTTCATAGTTTTCCTTGTCGCCGCAGCCGAAGACCGCTACGTTCTTCCCCTTCAAGAGCTGGGGGGTCATGCTCTTTTCATAGTAGAGGATAAAGTCGTCCTGCAGCTCGCCGTAGCCCCAGGTGGAGCAGCCATAGAGAACCAGGTCGGCCTCTTTGACGCTGTCGTCCTTGGCGTCGGTGACATAATAGAGGCTGGTTTCATACCCAGGGAGGTTTTTCGCGATGGTATTCGCCACGGCCTCGGTGTTTCCTGTGGTGCTTCCAAAAATAATAGTTGCTTTTTTCATGATGATACTCCTTTTACATTAACTAGCGCCTTTTTGCGCCTGTTTCACAAAATGAATGATCTCCGCCTTGGCACGTTTCACTTGGTGGTAAAGGGCCTCAGAGGTATCGGTTTCTCCATACATACGCCAGCCCATAGCCTTGGAAAAGGGCAAATCCACAAGACCCATAAAGGCCAGGACATCCTTTAAAGGATAGCCCAGGAAGAAGCCGATCTCATGGGGGAAGGTCCCTCCGTGGCGCAGGCGGGAAAACAAGGTAGACAGGTCAGCTTGCAGGCAAAAGGTCTCGCCATAGCCTAGCTTTCTCAAGTGATTACGCACACACTTTTTCGCCAGTATTTCAGAGAGCCTGACGGGATGGTAGAGGAAGAGGGAATACCGCGCCCCCCTTTTTCCCAAGACCACAAAGGACAGATGCTCACGCAGTAAAATGCAGCGGTCCAGGGCTTCCTCCGACAGGTTGATGATGGCCGATGGCTTCACCCCTGTGTAAACAACGCCGATATTGCCGCAAAAGTGGCAGCAGTCACAAAGTCCCGCAGCGCTGGTTTTCAGCCACTGCTGCAAAAAAATGTCCATAGGTGAGCTCCAAAGGTGGATTGGATTCAGGAGTTAGCCATAACTAACTTCCACAATGAAATGTTAGCATAAACTAACTACAAAGTCAATAAGTTCTTTCAGAAAAGCCGAAGGATTCCGGAATTATCCCAGGACAGTATCCAACGCCATCATAAGAACAAAGCCAAGGGAGGCGCCTATGGTACCCAGGTTGGAATGGGGCTCTGCCTGGGCCTGGGGGATGAGGTCTTCCACCACCACGTAAAACATTGCACCCGCGGCGAAGGAGAGGACGAAGGGCAGGAGCGGCAGGATCAGCCCCGTAAGACAAAAGGCCAAAAGTGCACCCAAAGGCTCCACCGCGCCGGAAAGGATACCCAGGCCAAAGGCCTTTTTTTGCGTATAGCCCTCCTGGGTCAGGGGCAGGGAAATCACCGCTCCCTCGGGGATGTTCTGTATCGCGATTCCCAGGGAGAGGGTGAGGGCAGCTGTCAGGGTGAGGCCGGTTCCCTCCAAAAGCCCTCCCGCCAAAACCACACCCACCGCCATACCTTCGGGAATATTGTGCAGGGTCACAGCCAGCATCAGCTTGGCAGAGGAGGGTAGTTTACTGCGGGGCCCCTCCGGCTCCCTGGCGTCAAGGTGGAGATGGGGGATGACAGAGTCCAAAAGAAGTAAAAAAGCGATGCCCAGGAGGAAGCCTCCTGCGGCGGGGAGCCAAGGCGTGCCGCCGCGCTTTGCTTCCAGTTCCATGGCTGGAATCAGCAGGGACCAAACACAGGCAGCCAGCATAATTCCCGCAGCAAAGCCCAAGAGAAGCCGCTGCCGCCCCCCCGATATGCCCTGGGGCAATAGGTAGACGGCAGCGGCCCCTAAGAGTGTGCCCAGAAAGGGCAGCGCAAGGACAGCGCATTGGGCGGCAAATTGGCTCATGGCCGGGAACCCTTCACGCTCCAGCCCAAGTTCTCCTGCTGGATGGAAAACAGCCTGCTGTAAAGCCCCCCAAGGGCCAGCAAGTCCCCATGGGTTCCCGCCTCCTTGATGCGCCCCTCCTCCAAAACCAGAATTTGATCTGCCCCGGCCACGGTTTTCAGCCGGTGGGCGATGACGATCACCGTGCGGCCTTTTACCAGCTCGGAGATGGCCTCTTGAATCAGCACCTCGTTCTCCGGGTCCAGAGAGGCAGTGGCCTCGTCTAAGAGAACGATGGGCGCGTCCTTCAGCAGGGAGCGGGCGATGGAGATGCGCTGCCGCTCTCCGCCGGAGAGGGTGCAGCCGTTTTCACCTATGAGGGTTTCATAGCCCTGGGGCATGTTGGAAATGAACTCGTGGCAGCGGGCCAGCTTCGCGGCGCGGTAAACCTCTTGGTCGGTGGCGCCCTGCTTTCCGATGCGGATGTTATTCATCACCGTGTCGTTAAAAAGCACCACATCCTGGAAGACAAAGGACAGATAGCCCATGAGATGCTCCGGGTCCAGGGTCTTGATATCCACGCCGCCTATGGTAATCCTGCCACTGTTCACATCCCAAAAACGGGCGATGAGCCGGGAGATGGTGCTCTTACCGCTGCCAGAGGGACCCACCAGGGCGGTGACGGCGTTTTGTTTGGCGTAAAAGCTCATGTCATGAATCACCGCGTCTTGGTGGTAAGCGAAGGTGACCTCTTCCAGGGCCACATCAAAGTTTTCCGGCTGGGTATCCCGGCGGCCTTCCATCACGGCCTCGGTGCGCAGGGTTTGCATCCGCTTGGTGGAAACCAAAAAGTAAAGCAGTTCCGGCAGCATGGTGAGTATGGTCTGTACCGGGGCGTAGATTTTTGCGCTGACCATGACAAAGGTGAAGAAGGCGATCACCCCTATCTGTCCTGCCAGCAAAAGATGCACGCCAACCAAAACCACCAGGCCTATGCCCACCTGTAAAACCATCATGGCCAGGGTGGCAAAGGAACCGGCTACGGCCTCGAAGGTAATGGCCTCCTTCATCATCTGCCGCAGGGAACGGTCCAGGGCCTCGGACTTTTCGCCGGAGAGCCCAAAGGCCTTTACTACTTTGATGCCGTCTAAATATTCCTGCACCTGGTCGGAAACAGTCAGCTTCGCCTGCACATGACGCTCCCCCAGCTTTTGCTGAATCTTTTTGCTAAAGGTCACTAAGGCGATGGAGATGGGCAGCACACAGAAAAGGGCCAGCGCCATGCGCCAATCGTAGCAGGCCAGCATCCCGCAGACCAGGGTGATGGTGATGGTGTTGGCAACGGTTTGGGGTACGCTGTGGCTGATCATCTGCTCGATGGTATTACAGTCCCCCATGATGTTGGTGGTGAGCTCCGACAAATCCTTGCGATTGAAGAAGGAGAGGGGCAGCTTTCGCATGTGCTCGGCCACCTCCACCCGAATATCGGTACATTCTCCATAGGCTGTGGTGTAGGTTTTGTCGTATTCGATGCCATAGGAAATGGCGTAAACAATGGCTGCCAACAGGCCAAAGCCGCCCAGTATCCACAGGGCCTTGGTATCCAGCGCAGCGCCTGTGGTTAAGGGGGCTATGATGACCTGCATCACCTGCATCAGGATGAGAAAGGGGAAAAACTGGGTGAGATTTGAAATCGTGCAGCAGAGGATGGCCCGCTTCAGGTTTTTGTACCCCTTGTCCGTTAAGTGTAGCACCTTATTCAGCATGGCCTGCCACCTCCTTTTTGATTGCCCAGTTTGCGGCACTGATGTATTGCGCCCACATCCGGCTGTAACGGCCGTTTTGAGAAACTAAGCTGTCGTGTGTGCCCACTTCGGCCACCTGCCCCTGGTCTATCACCAAAATCTGATTGGCGCCCCGAACGGTGGAGAGCCGATGGGCAATGATGATGACGGTTTTAGCCTTCATCAGTTCCTGAAAAGCCAGCTGGATTTTTTGCTCATTTTCCGGGTCGGCAAAGGCGGTGGCTTCATCCAGGACAATGATAGGCGCATCCTTCAAGATGGCACGGGCAATCACCAGCCGCTGCCGTTCGCCCCCGGAGAGGTGTACGTTTTTCGTGCCGATGACCGTGTCGTAGCCCTGGGGCAGCTTTGTAATAAACTCGTGGCACTGGGCGGCCTTGGCGGCGGCGATGATCGCCTCCCGACTGGCGTGTTTATTGCCGATGCAGATGTTATCTAAAATGCTCTGCTTGAAGAGGAACACGTCCTGGAACACAAAGCTGACGATGCCCATGAGGTAGTCACTATCCATCTTCCGAATGTCCACACCGCCAATGCGGATGGCCCCGGAAGACACATCGTAAAACCGGGGAATCAGATGGGCGATGGTGCTCTTGCCGCTGCCTGAGGGTCCCACCAGGGCGGTAACCTCCCCCTGTTTGGCGGTAAAGCTGACGCCGGACAGGGCTTCCGTCCCGCTGGCGTCCTCCTCATCGGAAGAGCCCCCATAGGAAAAGTCGACATTTTCGAAGGTGAGGTCAAAGGACTTCGCCGTTTCGGGCGTATCGGTTTCGGCCAGGGGCAGTTCGTCAAAGATCCTGTCCATGCGCTCCGCCCCGTCGGCAATCTGCTTGCCCTGCTGGGAGACGTAGAGAATCTTCAAAAAGGAACCCGGCAGAGACAGGGAGAAAATCAGATAAAACAGGGCGGAGAGGGCAAAGCTGCCATAATCCTCCACGCTGCCGGAGAGCCAAATAATCAGGGGAATGAGGAAGACGTAGATGTTATTCAGGATTACCATAAACAGCACATAGGGCCCCTTAAAACTCTTGGTGTAAGCCAAAACCCAGTCGCCGTAGTTTTTGATGGTCTCGTAGAACTTATGGAAGGAAAAAATGGTCTGGTTAAAGGCCTTCACCACCGAAACGCCCCGGACATATTCCACGGCGGCGTTGTTCATGTCCTCCAGGGCGGTTTGATACTTTTCGATAAACATCTGGCTCTTTTTGCCACCCATGGCCGCGCCCTGAATCAAAAAAAGCCCAACCAAGGGGACAAAGCAGCCCAGGCCCATACGCCAGTCGAAGACAAAGAGCATGGAAAGAGCCACGATAGGGGTGGTGAAGGTGCCGATCAAATCAGGAAATTGGTGGGCGATAAAACCCTCGATCTTCTCAATGTTTTCGTCCACGATTTTCCGCAGCTTTCCCGTGGAGTTGGCGGTGTGAAAGCCCAGGGGCAGGGAGGCGATGTGGCGGGCAAAGTCCAATTTCAGCTGATAGAGGGTCTGAAAGGCAGCCATATGGGAGAACATCAGGGCCAGAAAGTTCAGCGCAACTGCGGCGATAGCCCCACCCCCCGCCAACCAGCCCAGGGAGATCATGGTGCCGCCGTCCAGGCTGCCCGGATCGTTCATGTGAAGCACCAGTTCTTTGATGATGAAGTAGATGGCCACAAAAGGCACAAAGGATACGATGGTGCCCAGAATGGAAAACACGGCGGAGAAAATGGCCAGGGCCTTTTTGGTAAAAGCCAGCTGCCATAAGCGCGCCATGCCTGTTTTGCGTGCCCCTTTGGTCATGGTGCATCCCCTCCTTTCCCGGAGATTGTGGGTAGGAAATGAGTATTACGGTTCGGTTGCACGGGCAGTCCCTCCTGTCTCCGACGTTAGCACAAGCTAACAACGGAATAGAAATTAAATCGTCGAAAGACGATGTTAGATAATGCTAACAACAGTGTAAGGGATGAGGTCGAGTTTGTCAACATGAAAAGGGGGGTTGTTTTCCGCTGAGAAAAAAGGTGGAGGGATCCAATCAGAAAAGACAGGAAACTATTGACAGCCCAAAGCCTCTATGGTATAACCAAAATGTTAGCGATAGATAACAAAATCTCCGCCGCTGCCGATGCTTTGCGACGGCGGGTTTCTTTTTCTCAAAAAGTTAGCGAATGCTAACCGAGGAATAGAGAACCTAAAGAGGAAGTGGGCAGAAAAAGCGGAGAATTTCATCACAGCTGACAGAGAAAAACTGATTTCAGGAAAGAGGCGAATTTATGACAAATATCTGGCGCAAAGGCATGGCATATCTTCTGGCTGCGGCCCTTCTGTGTACCATGGCTCCGGCAGCCCTGGCCACGGAGGAGCCCCACTGGGCGCAGGCGGCCATCGACAACGCGATATCCAAACAGTACTTATCCCAGGACACCAACTTCGACCGGGTTCTTCTGCGGGAGGAGTTCGCGCAGCTGATTCAAAATGTATTTCACTATCCCGCGTCGGCAGAGAACCATTTTTCCGACGTAGGCCCCGACGCAGCCAGCGCCCCGGCCATCAATGCCTTATACCAGGCGGGGATCGTCAAGGGGGTTTCCGAAAAGGCGTTTCTCCCCAAGGGCACCCTCACCCGGCAGGAGGCTCTCACTATTCTGACCCGGGCTTATGGCTTCACCGCCGAAAAGCCAGAGAGTTATCTGACCTTTTCCGACAGCGCCCTTATAGGCAGCTGGGCAAGGGATGCTGTAAGCGCCTTCTGTGAGCGGGGCTTGGTCTCCGGTATGGGAGATGGCACCTTTTCTCCCCTGAGTAACCTCACCTACGCCCAGGCAGCCCAAATCATTTACAACATTGAAAAGCAAACTGGCTCCCTGGAAGACACCGCCACGCCCCTTTCCCCCGGCGTACCTGCCAACTCCGGCGGCTCTGGCGGCAGCGGTGGCAGCGGGACGGAAACCAAGTCCCTTCTAAGCCTGGCCAACTGCGGCATAGTAGATGTGGCCGGTCTGCCCTATGCCGTGTTGGTCTTTCAGGATACGGGAACCAATTACCGGGACTTCTCTTATCAGCTCTCCGGCAATGATTGGGGACAGCCCACCCCTGTGAACGAGGCAGGCACCATCGTCAAGCTGCCCCTCCCCGATGAGAAAGCCCGCACCCTAGCCCTCTATCAAGGCGGCAAGGCAGTAGAAATCATCCGCCTAGGTGCCATAGGTGACAGCAAAGCAGTGACAACCCAGGAGACGGAAGCCATGGTGCGGGAAAACAGGGTGCCCTACCTGGTGCTCACCAATGAGACCATCTCCCTGGAGCAATATCTGAAATTTATCGAGACCAATGGCAGTATTTATATTAAGTCCGGCAAAACCACGGTGAATACCGAGGTGAACCGGGTTCTGCGTTTGGATGCCGTGTCCGGCGCGACAACAGCGGTTCCCCCCGACTTTGCCAATGTGACGGTGGAGGCCACCATCGCTGTGCAGTTTGACATGGTCGCCAATAATCTCATTGCAAAGGCCCTGGGCATCCCTGGGACCAAGACGGATGCCCTGCTGGAAAAGTGGGACAGCCTGGAGAAGGGTATGGTCTTAAATGAAGGCCTTAGCCTCTACGGTGAGAAGCTGGGGGATGCCATTGACCTGGATATCTCCGGCGCGGCCCTGCCGAAATACGTGAAATACCTGACCTCCGGCGGACTGTACGGCACCAAGGTCTATTTTGCCACCCATCAGCCCGACAGCAAAACAGCCCCTGAAATCACCATAGACCCGGTGTTAAAGGGGGGCCAAGTGGTGGCAAAGCTCAGTGAGGAGAACGAAACTTGGTACCGCTATCTCACCGACATCGCCATTCCTTATTCCGAGAGCCAAACCTATCATTACTTAGTGGGCAGCAATCTGTCCCAAGACGGCAAGACACTCACCCTGGCCCCGCAGAATTTTGGCGCCACCAACTATTCGGGAAGCTATCAGGCGACCTTTGCATCCTTTGGGTTTGCGCCGAGCGAGGTTTCTTTTATGGTTGTGGACAAGGCGGCTAAGATTACAGCCACATGGAACGACGCCGAGCAGCGCCTGGAGCTGAAGTCTGACTTCTCATTCTATTTTACCGAGAACTTTGAGAGCATCACCATCAACGAAAGAATATGCACCGAGGCAGACGGCATAGAGCCTTCGGGATATAATCACCTCTATATCCCCTATCAATATCTGCGTCCCGGAGACAACGTGATGGAGATTCACTGCAAGAATTACCAGGATCAAGCCATAACGGTCACTGCGCCGGAAGGCTTCGTGACACCTAAGGAAGCCCCTGAAATTCAGATAGGGGATGCCTTTGCGGGGGATAAGAAATTTACCTTTACCTTTGAGTCGGTGACGGCGGGAAGCGAGAGGGAAGCCTGGCTGGATGCCCTGACAGCGGCCTGCATTTCCCTTCCCTACAGCGGCTATTCTGCCTACCCCGTAAGCGGTGTTTCCGTGGACAAAAACACCAACACGGTAACGGTTACAATCTCGGGCTCCGGCACCCTTTCTGACTACAATACCATCGATATGACCATTACGGTTCCGGGTTATGAGAAGGTAAAGGCAGCATTTAAGCCTCTAAAGAAGCTGCCTTCCCAGACTAAGAGCTGGACAGCGGCCCACAGCTACCAAGTAACCACAACGGATTACGCTTACACCATCTCAGCCGTTTTGCTGGACGGTGAAACCCTGGTGGAGGGCCGGGACTATGCAAAGCTGAGCAGCTCTCCTTACGGCGTTGAAATCTACGCCCAGAACTTTGAGCCAGAGGCCAGCTACGCCTTAGTGCTGAAGGCTGCGGGCTATCCCGATGCCAATATCACCCTGGAAACGCCCGCAGACTTTGTGAAGCCCGCCCCCGCCCCCGCTCTCACTGCGTCGGAGATTTTGGTGGGCAGCGAGGCAAGGGTACAGCACGACGATGAAAGCTGGGCTGGCGCGATTACCAAAGTGACTATTCAGAGAAGCGGGTATAGCGCCGTTACCGTCGTCACCGGCCTTACCAAGGATCAGGGCACGGTGACCATTCCCAAAAGCTATGTCGGCAGCAACGGCAACTATACTCTCTGCTTCTACGCAGCAGGTTATATCAATGCCACTGTAAGCCTTTCTGTTGTAAAGGAAGCCGCCTTAACAGTGGTTCAAAATGCAGAAGAATTGCGGATGGAGTTTGGCGCCAAAAGCGGCGGCTACACCGACTACGATCTCTTGGATGGCGCCACCATTCGCCTAAACGGCAAGGTGTTGGAGCTGGGTAAGGACTACACCCTCAATGGTCTGAAAAGCGTTTTATACATGCCCTACACCCAATTCCAGGAGGCGGAAAATACCCTGGTGATCGCCAAGACCGGGTACAGAACCATCACCCAAACCATAGTCAAAATGGTAATCCCCGCAGAAGCGCCTGCCCTGGAGCTGGCCACGCCGGCCCTTCACGGAGAGAAGACCCTCACCCTTCACACAGAGGATTCCCACTGGCTGGCCTTGGTGCAGCAAGAAGGGATTTCCGTGACCTATGGCTACAGCTCCAAAGCCACCGTTTCCTCTGTTGAAGTGGATGAGACCCTGAAAACCGTGAAGATCAGCCTCTCTGCCGCCCTTTCCAGAACATACGACTATACAGTTTCCCTCGCCGTGGAAGGCTACCGCAACGCAAAGCTGACGGTTAAGCCCAACACGGCAGCAGGCAATCTCACCTACAGCTGGGGGCAGGACGGCGCCCTCACCATCAAGGCAGACAGCACATCCAATTACATCCTGACAAAGAGCGCCCTGAGCGTATTTGTTGACGACGTCAAGGTGGAAAGCGGCTTATATACCGCAGGCTATGGCAGTGATTATCTCGACTATGTAACCCTTGACAGCAGCCTGTTCCAGGGGGACGGCCCCTTTCAGGTGGAAATTCGCAGCAACTACTCCCACAATTATCTTCCCTGGATTCAGGAGATTGTAAAGGGCTAAGAGGCCAGACTGAAAACGGAACAGAAGCCACTGCGATAGGCAAAAGCACTGGGCCAAAACTAAAAAGGAACAGTCCCCTTTCCGGGTGGACTGTTCCTTTTTGGTTGATAAGCCCTAAAGCAATCCTTCCAACTCCGCAATGAGCCGCTCCGGCGGATAGGCGGGGGAATAGCGGGCCACCACGTTACCCTCTCGGTCAATGAGAAACTTACCAAAATTCCACTTAATATCTCCTGCCTTGGCAAAAGGCTTCAAAAGCTTCACTTTCTTCTCGAAGGATTTGGTATCTGCATCGCCCAAATCCTGGGGCTGTTGCTCCTTGAGCCAAGTAAAAAGCGGGTGGGCGTCTTTTCCGTTGACGTCGATTTTTTGAAAGCGCGGAAACGTGGTGCCGTAATGCAAGGTGCAAAAGTCGGTGATTTCCTCATGGGTGCCGGGGGCTTGTCCGAGAAACTGGTTGCAAGGGAAATCCAAAATCTCCAGACCCCTTTCGGCCAGCTGGCGATACAGGCCTTCCAGGGCCTCATATTGAGGGGTAAGGCCGCATTTTATGGCCGTGTTCACCACCAGAAGCACCTTTCCCCGGTACTCTGACAGGGAAACCTCCTGGCCGCTGCCGCTTGTTACGGTGAAATCGTAAATGTTCATTGGTCGTCCTCCTGGTACTGAGTATAAGTCAAGCCGAGTTCTCTCGGCGGGGGATAGCGCTTGACGGCGCCCGGGCCGTGGCATAAAGGGGAAAGCAAAGTTGATGCGCAAGTTTCAGTGGGTCTGTTTTTTGCTCCTCGCGTGTTTTTATAGAAGGATTATATCACCGGGCGCAAAATTAATCAAGCAAAATTAAATTGCATAAAATTGAAATGAAGATCAAAGCAGAAGTACAGCCACAATATCCGGGATGAACAAAAAAGCGGCAAATAGGCAGCCGCTATCTGGTTGAGCTACTACGTCTACACCAGACAGAGGCTACCTATTCGCAAAATATAACAAGGGAAATCAGCCTATATCGGCGCTCCGCTGTCCAGTGCGGAAAAAGCGGCGCTCAAAAGAGTGGCGATTTAATACCAGGCAAATCGCCGGGGTATCTATCGGCAAAAAGTCCCAATGCATCGGAACCTCAGCCAGTCTGCGCCAGCGTAGCCATCGGCCTTGCGATCCTGTCTTTTAGCACCGAATCAGCTCTTTGGGAATCAGCGCAGGGTCGTACATCACCTCGGAGTGATTGGCCCAAAAGAGCTTCTTATCAATTACTGCTCCTGTTGCCTTCTCAATGGTATTCTTATAGATATTGGAGACCCTGTAATATTTCCCATTCTCCTCCTGAAACCGGTGGTCTTCCTCCACGATTTCAAAGGCATGAGGAAAGGCCTGCCGGCTGCGCAGCTCTCCGTGGAGCTGTGTGTCATCGCACCATAAAAGCAGCTGGATATCCTGCGCCGTATTGTTCTTGAACCGGTAATCGATGTAGTTATAGCTCACCGATGTGCCGGAATTCAGGGGAATTCTCGCCCCTCGATCCGGATCGAGAGCATCGGAATGGCTGTGAAATTCCGTGACATCCAGGGGACTGTGCAGCACCAGCCAATTGATGGTGTTACCCAGGTTGCAAAGTCCGCCGCCTATGCTGGACTGCAGCTTCTTTCTGATGAGGACGCGCCCGTCCTTGTAGCCCTTTTTCTTGGATATCCTTCCAATGCTCACCCAAAAGGAAAATTCCTCTCCCGGGCGTATCACCATGCCGCTGATTTTGCTGCAGGCCAGATTGATATTTACCGCCTTGTTTTCCTGGAGCACCGGGTCTATGGTGTCTCCTGTTTTAATCAGATTGATGCTGCGGCCGCAGATGACATGGGGCAGTCGCTCCTCTAGGATGGTTTTGGGCCGCTTTTCGCGCCCAAGGAAATTCTTCAGGTGGCGCTTGCAGATTTCTTTTTGCTCTGATATGGCATAGCAAGTGGGGTTGATATCGCAAAAAAGCTTGTTTCTATTCCACAGCACTCAAATCAATCCCCTCTTGATGGATTTCTCCCAATCTGTTTTGGTAAGCTTTACTCCTTTTGTAGCACGCAAGTATCACCTTTTCCAGCTGCCTTTTTTTTCCTAACTTCGCCTTTTCATCAAGTCGGATGAACTTTACCAGAATACTGGCTATACCGCTTTTATTGGCGCCTAAAATATCCGTGAAAATCTGGTCGCCAATGCAGATGGCCTCTTCCTTTTTGATGCCCATCATGTCCAGAGCCTTTAAGTAATTGCAGGGGGCGGGCTTGTCCGCGTCACATATATACAAGGTGTCGATGTTGCGCATAAAGCGCAGGACCCGTTTTTCCTCGTTGTTTGACAGCAGCAGGGTTTGAAAGCCTATGCGCCTGATGTCTTTGAAGAGGCTGTCAACTTCCGGGGTGGAATCGGCGCCGTGGTGCACCAGGGTGTTATCGATATCAAAGATGAGCCCGCGATATCCCAATGCATATAGCTTCCCATAGTCGATGGCGAAGACGCTCTCCACATAGTCATATGGATAGAATTGCTGAAGCATGGCGCCCTCCTTATCTCCCTGCGCTGTTTTGCAGTCCTAGCAAAAACCGGGATATTCTATCGACGCATATAGTCACAAACGCAGTCAATCTGCTGGCCAAAGGTGCCGGGAAAGGCATTCTCAAAAAAAGCGCTACCTATGGTGAAGGCCCAAGGGGCGGCAGCCTTTAATTCGTCCAGCTTTTGAAAGCTGTTGACACTGCCCGCGACACAGACAGGCGCCTTTACCTGAGAGACAAAACGCCGGATCAGCTCCGTGGCGTCTGCAACGTATCGATAGCCCAAAAGGTCGAAGCCGTAAACGCCCTTTTCCAGACAGCTGTTGGCATGGGCAATCATTTCATCCACACTTCCGTGCAGAACGGAGGGCCGCCCGGAAATCGTCCCCACAAAGGGCATATATTTGAGCTTGTGTTCCTGGCATAAGTCCCGAACGGACTCATAAAACAAGGTGCCCAGCAGGATATCGCAGCCGCATGCTGCCGCCATTCTCGCCCCCTCCAGGCAGGCTTCCTCTGTGTAGGCCACAACCTCCAGGGCCGTGGTCTTGCCGCAGGCCTTCATGTGGGCGTATAATTCCTTCAATTGGTCAAAGGGAAGGGGGGATTCCTTACACCCCCAAAATTGCGCCTGGGTATGTTTGTAACGATCAAAAATCTCATAAGCGTTGCCGACCGTGAGGTCATCCTGTGTCAGCATCACAATTAAATTTGTCGTTTCCTTCATAGGTCAATCACACCCTTTGGAGCCTTTTTCAATCAAAACAAATTCCGCAAAGAGGAGTAGGCCACTCTGAAAAGTGGACCCTGCCTCCCCTTGTTCATGTTATCAGGATTTTAGAGAAAAAGCCACATGGTTACGATTTTGTTATCGTAAAATGGAAAATGGGGGATATTCTTGTCGTAAAGAAGGGCACACCATCCATAGGTTCCTAGTGGCAAGGGATATTCGCCCACCCGGCACCACACCATTACCGCAAGCTGAACATTCAAAGCCGCGCCGAGCTCTTTGCCCTCTTTGCCCTACCCTTGCCAGAGGAGGAAGGGGACGTAAACCAGGAGTAAAGAAACAGCCCCAAAAACCATATAAATCCGGTGTCACCCCCAGGGTGACGCCGGATTTTTTAAGGAGAGGAGAGTCATGACCACCCCTCTAAGGGGTGGCATGCACAAAGCCTGAAAGGCTATTTTCTAGCTAAGCCTAAAGGCTTACTGAAAGATTTGCCAACCGCATTGTGTTTACAGGCGGCCCCCTTCCGGGGGCTGCTATTTTTTGCC
>JAVBLH010000014.1:0-25258 GCA_031553635.1 Evtepia sp.
CGGAATCATGAGGCGATCCATGGAGCCTTTGCCACATGCGCAAGGTTCTGATATCCGAGTCATTTCGCTGCCGCCTGGAATCGCGGGGCCTGTCCAACGGTTTTCTGCACTCTGCCCGGCAAATGGGAAGGATTTGGCTAATATGCGGCTGCGGCGGAAGAGATTCGAGTTCCGGCGATCATCACGCTGGGATCAAGGACGCGCCGTTACGAACACCCACAACAGGGACATTTTGGATAATCAAAATCGGCTTCCCGTCCGAAGCATGCGCAAGCCTTTTGGGGCAGCGCATCTTCGCTGCTATTGCCATGGGGGGAGTCTGCATCTTCAAAGTAATCCGTCTTTTAGATTCAACAAAATTATCTACCACCCAGGGCTGGAAATCAAAGGGAATTGGCGAGAGGTAGTCCTTCATGACGAGGGGCATTCATGGGCAGAAGGCAGGCAAACTGTCACAGTCCCTACCCCCAGAGGATCGAAAAGCTGGAGGCCAGCAAAACGCCCTTATCTCCGGCGTAATGGAGGGTATAGTAGGTGATGTCCTTCTGGAGCACCTCCCGCTGCAGCGCGCCCTCCGGGCCCACCTGGGTGGCGAGGATGAGATAAGCGGTCTCGGGGGCGGGGGTCAGCTCCGCCGGGGGATTTTTGGGGTCTAGCGCCCGGTGGGAGAGGACTTGATGGTCAGGGGACATCTCCGTAACAGTAAGGGTCTCTGCGGGATACTTTGCCTCGACATGAACCGTGGCAGAGATTTTTGCCGCGATGTCCTTCCCGGTATTGTCCTTGGCGGCGGTACTGGCGCTGAGGGTTTGGCTGCCCAGGTGCCCTATCAAGGTCTCATCCACGCCATTCCAGGGGGCCGTGCTGTCCCAATCGAAGTAGATGCTCCCCGCCCCGTCCAGGTAGAGGGGGAAAAGGCGGTACTCCTGTAAAAGGCCGGGCTTTACATAGAGGGTGGCGTCAAAGCTCTTTTCCGCCGCCTCGTCGCCTATGGCGAGACCGATCTGATACAGCATCTCGTCACTGCCTATGGGGTAGATAACGCTGTCGAGATCGGCGGGGTTGCCCATGACGGCGGCATAGGGCCATTCCAGCCCCTCAAACACATAGGTGGTGTAGATTATGGGGTCTTCGCCCGGCGGGGGCGGGGTGGCTGTGGCGTAAAACCGTTGGGACGCCGTGCCTTGAAAAAGGGGGCTGCTGTCACTCTCCACAAAGCCAAGACCCCGGGTTTCTACAATGGCGCCTATCATAGTATCTGCCTCTTGGATTTCGGTGGCGGCCAGCTGGCAGCCGGGAATCAGGGCGAAGAGCAGCAGGGAAAGGGCGAGGGTACAAAGGGTTTTCATGATGGGTCTCCTTCCTGCCAGATCAGGCTAATGGGCCGGGCCAGGCAGCAGCCGGGCGCACCGGAGAGGTAAAGGGTAAAGAGGGGAGCCCCCCGGTTCAGGGCGTGAACCCGGGTGAGAACGCTGCCGTCGGGGGCGATACTGCGGGTCTCCAGGAGGAGGTAGGAAACGTCACTGCCTGCGGTGACCAAATCGGGGAGGGCTCCGGCGGTATAGTCTTCCTGCCATAGCACGGCGTTTTCTTCGTTCATGGCGTAAAGGGAAAAGGATTTTAAGGGGAATTGTACTTCCACCATGGCCTTAACGGCAAAGCGTTCTTCATAGGACGCCCCCACCCGGGTTCGGCTGCTTTCGTCGAAGTAGGTCTGGCTGCAGGAGGAACCAAGGGTCTCCCCGGCCTCCATGGCCGCATCATGGTTCAAAAGATAGACCTGGCCCGCCTTGGTTTGATAGACGGGGTTCAGCCACACAAAATAGCTTGGGTCAGCGGAGACGTAGAGGGTGCCCTCCAGCGTCGTTTCATAGCGGGTTTTCCCGTCTTCTATTAAAATTTCAGAACGGGAGCCGGGGGAGTGGATCCCGGCATCGATACAGTCATGGCGATATTGTCCGTCCGACGCTGCGCCTGGGATAGAGAGAAAGGCCAGGCCCGGTTTGTCCTGAAAAACGTATTGGGCCTCCGACGGGGTCTCGCCTGGGAGGATGGTGGCGTAAATCCGCTCTTCATAGGGGGCTGCCTCGGCAGATCGGGGGGTCACGGTGAAATAGGCGCCAATGAGCCTGTCTTCCTCGTCCCAGGCTGTCCCCGTCCCGCTCAAGGGCTGACAGCCGGCGAGGCACAGGGTAAAAAGCGCCCCAAGGAGGAACATTACTTTTTTCATGGAACCGCCTCCTTCTGTGGCCAAGAAACAGGGACCTCCCGGGGGAGGTAAAAGCCCAATTCACCGGGGCGCAGCAGGGTGAGGGCATCCCCCGAACCGACGATTTGCCGCTTAAAGGGGTCGGTATCTGGGGGGACGGCACGCTGGGTCTCCAGGAGGAGATAGGCCGTGCCCTGGGGAGGAGAAATCTGCGGAGGAAGAGTCTCCGGCGTATAGCTCTCCTGAGAGATGACCTTGTCGTCCCCACTCATATACAGGACGGTGTAGGCTTTGGGTGGATACTGGCCCTGGACGATCATCTTGACGTCAAAGCTTACGGTGTGCGCCTTGGCCCCCTCTGTAACACGGTAGGACTCGTTTTCGCTGTGGGTGAAGGCGCTTTCCACTTCGCTTTGTGAGGATATGCCGCTGCCGCCTGTGAGGTAGAAAACGCCGTCCGCCCCTCGGTAAACAGGATTGAAACAGCACAGAAAGGTATCCCGGGACACAGGGAAGGTTACCGTCCCCTCCAGCATATGCTCCACCCGGGTTTCGCCCTGGTCCTCCCTGATCTCCGTGTGGAAGCTGCCCTCCACGCCGGGGTCGGCGTAGGTTTCATAATGCGGGATGCCATCGGTTTCTGTCACCGGGACAGCCAGGAGCAAAAGACCGGAAGGGCCGTCTAAAACATAGCGGTCTTCGCCCCCGTTCTGCCCCGGCACCTTTGTGAAAAAGAGCTTGCCAGTGTAGGCAGCGGAATCTTGGATGAAGATATCTCCGCCGTTTGTGATCTGGTCAGGGTGGTCTTCGAAGTACCCGGTGGCGTCAAAGGTATCTACATGTTCCGTGGTGACATAGACGCCGCAGAGCTGGTGGGGGCCGCTTGCCTCGCCACCTTGGGCCGCCTCTGCCAGAGAGCAGCCGGAAAGGACCAAAAGCAGCAAGAGGGAAAGTGCGCCCCAGAGCCCTAAAAGTTTATTCTTCATCCTCATCCCCCTCCAAAATACCGTCAAATTTTAAAATATCCCCCACATCGCAGTCTAAAAAGTAGCAAATGCGGTTCACCGTGTGAAAGCGGATGCCCTTGGCCTTGCCGCTGCGGAGGATGGAAAGGTTGGCCTCGGTGATCCCCACCTTAGCGCAGAGCTCCTTGGCAGTCATCCCGCGGCGTTTCAAAACCTCATCCAAATAGACCTTAATGGCCACAGAGCTCCCTCCTAAACAAACAGGTCGTTTTCCTCTTTCAGAGTGCGGCCCGCTTCAAAGTATTTTGCCAGCAGCAGCGAGGCCAGCATTAGCAGGATAGCGTCCAGGGGAATGTGCACCGTATATTGGCTGGAAAGCAGGAGAGAGGAGAACAAAAGCTGCGCCGTGTTCATGGCGATCTGGGTCACCAGCACCCAAATCACAGCCTTTTTACAGACCAGGCCCAAATTCCGGGCGGCAGGGGCCACGGCTTCGTGATAGGGGCCCTGCTCCAGCGCGTCCAGCAGGGAGAAGGCAGCCCTTAGAATCAAGAGGCCGAAGAAAGCCGGCAGATAGGCGACCAAATGCTGCAAAATCAGGGCGGTCATGCTAAAACCGGAGGGGGGCAGAGAGAGAAAGCCGCCCATGGGGGAGAGGGCGTCTGTCACCGTGGGAACGCCGCCCAGAGCGTCTGCCAGGGAGAATAGCCCCACCCCGAAAAGGTCGAAGACCAGGAGAACCGCAAGCAGGCTCAAAAGGAGGCGCAGATAGCCAATGAGGGAATCGGAAGTTCCCTTTTCAAAGCGCCGCAGCAGGCGCAGGATGCCGTAACCCACCATGACAGAATAGGGGATGCAGGAGAGAATCCCCTGATACGCCAGGAAAAGCTCCGGCCCGCCCAGCTGAGAAATCTCCCCCAAAGGGAGAAGACCCCAGAGAGCGGCGGGGTTTATCATCAGGTAGAGCACGGCAAAAAGCAGGGCCGAAAGAAGCACCAAAAGGCCGTCCTCCCAGCGCAGGGCCCGCTTTCGCCCCAGGAAGAGGAGAAGACCCAGGGGCAGAAGGCACAGGGTAGCGTAGAGAACCAGGGCTAAAAGGTTTCCAGCGCTGCCGGAGAGGGAGAGGCCTCGCAGGCCCAGGGCGATCTGGGCGAAGGGAAAGGCCAAGAGAGAGGGGAAAAGGCTGCGAAAGTTCAGACGCAGGAGGCAGAAGACCAGCAAAAGCGCCGCCTCGGCCCCTAAGAGTTTCCCTAAAAGTTGTTTTGACATAGCTGCCTCCTTATGGCCCGAACGGTTTCTGATAAGAAAAGCATAAACAACAAATTATCGTTTGTCAATAATTTATTGAATAAAAAAATCCAAATCGGCTACGCCGCGGGAAAAAAGGTGCGCCTTAAAGCAGCCCAACGGGCCGCCGGCCGCGCCTTTTACGAGGGGCGTTCCCTTTGCCGGGGGGTGAGGGATTTGGGTTTTAGTCCTCCATCAGAAAAGAGAGGGCGGTTTTTAATGGAATCCTTGTACCAACAGGTGTTGAAACCGGCTCCGTTGTGTGGGACAATGGAGGCGGTGTCGTGGCGCGAGAGGACTTTCTATCCAGACAGTCCTAGTAAGAAACAGTCCAGCTCCACTGCGCCCTTGCCCACGCGCAGTGGGGTTGGCGGTGTTAATAAGGGTAAGGGTCAAATAGAACGGTGCCATGGACGGACCGCTGCCCTTGACAGAACTGGGATTTCTTGCTTTAATGAACAGAAAGACAGCTCCTGGAAAACACGTTCCGGGAAGGTATTTTGTGTAAAGTAAATTCCCTTTTCAGATATTGAAGATAGGCGGTGAAAGACTCGTGAAGCGCATAACTGGCCGGATAGAGGCCATTTTTGACATTTGCTACCTTTTGGCAGCCCTGGGGATAGGCGCCTTTCTGCTGGCCACCGGGGCCCACAGCCAGGGGCGTATGCTGGCGGGGATCGCGGCCCTGGTTTTGGGCGCGGGGGATGCCTTTCATCTGATCCCCCGGGTGGTGGCAATCAAAAGGGGAAGCCAGGAGGGGCTTTGGGCCTCGTTGGGACGCGGCAAACAAATTACCTCCCTGACCATGACAGTCTTTTATCTTCTTCTTTGGCAGCTGGGCCAGGTAATCTGTCCCCAGCCCGCCCCCTTACTTTGGACGGGGATTCTTTGGATTCTGGCCCTGGCGCGGATCATTCTTTGCCTGCTGCCCCAGAATCAATGGCAAAGCCCCCAGTCGCCGGCCCGGTGGGGCATTTGGCGTAACATCCCCTTTTTCCTCATGGGCGTAGTGGTGATGGCCTACTTTTTCCTGGAGCGGGCCGCGGTTTCGGGGCTGGCATTTCTATGGCTGGCCATTTTGCTGAGCTTTCTTTTCTATGGGCCGGTGGTGCTGTGGGCCGGCAAAAATCCGAAGCTGGGCATGCTGATGCTCCCCAAAACCTGCGCCTATCTGTGGATGCTGGCGATGTTTTTATCCTTATAAATCAAATAGACACGTAAAGAAGGAGAGAGGCGTGTGGCTTGGTCCGGTCTTATCATTGGCGCAGCGTCGTTTTTAGTCATTGGACTCTTTCACCCTGTGGTGATTAAATGCGAATATCACTTTTCCGCCCGGATCTGGCCCGTGTTTTTGGCGGGGGGCCTGCTTTTCTCCGGGCTGTCCCTCTTTGTCGAAAATTTGACCGGCTCCGCCATCCTGGCGGTCATCGGCTTCACCATGCTGTGGAGCATTTTGGAGCTGAAGCACCAGGAACAGCGGGTGGCAAAGGGCTGGTTCCCGGCAAATCCCAAGCACGAGGCGAAGGCTGCCAAGGCCGCAGATCGGGAAAGCGCCTCGAAAAGCTAAGCAGTCTTTGATCGAGAAGCGAAAAGGGCTTGTTGTCTGCATAGAGCAGGCGACAAGCCCTTGTTGTTAAAACAGTAGCTCCACAGGGGAGTGAGTGCAAGCTTGATGCGGTGACAAATTTTTCAGTGGGCTTTTAGCCGTAGCCGGAAAATAACCATGCGGGCGCTGTGGGCGCTACTTAAAAAGGGGCATGACATAGTGTTACCGACCGAAAAAAAGGGAGAATAATGCGGCCTTGAAATGGGTTATGTTGTTCACGAGTTAATTCGAGTCACTCACAAGAAGCTGCTTCGAGGGAGAGGAAGCTTGGGTATAATTATAGGCAAAATTCATGAGATAGGAGGCGAAATCCACTGCGCTTGAGGGCGAAATGACCAAAAGTCACAAAATGAATGGGAGCAGATATAGATGGTAACATTTTCCCGCGAAGTGGTTCTCGAAAATGGAAAATACAACCAAAAGACTGTTGAAATTCCCATGCGTCCTCGGTATGATAGTAAATGATAGCCCGTTTGGCACAGGGGAGCGCCCCGGCCCGCTTAACCACGTTGCGCGATAGCAATGAGGCAACCTTTTTTCCGGGTTTTGGCAAAGACCGGGAAAAGCCTTGCAAGATGAGATTTGTTTCACGCAAAAACGAAATGAGGAAACAGGAGGAACTATGATGAGGAAGAAGACCTTGAAATCAGTCCTGGCGTTATTCCTAAGCGTGGCTATGGTGCTGTCGTTGGTAGGGACAGCGGCGTTGGCGGTGGGGGTGCCGCAAACACCAGGTACAGGAGCGACTTTTGCTCAAAAGACAGCATATCTGACCAACTTAAAAACTACTTTCCTCGCAGAGTTGCAAACATTTATTGAGACGAACCAGAGCGATAATTCAGTTGCGCTGAATCAGGTTTCTGGATACAAAGCGGGAATTGGCCTATTAGAAACAATTGCAGCATCAAAGCTATTGAACGAAACTCAAAAGAACTCAATAATTACAGATGCTGTCATTACAGGCGTAGCAGATGGACTCACTAATTCATATCAGATTAATAAGCCAAATGGAACTTTAGGGACTATAGCGGCACTAGTAATCTCCTTCCCGATAGTATTAGAAGGCCCCGTCCCTACAATCAACCAATACTCCATCAACCTTCTAGCAGGCAAAGTAGTTCCCGCTGATGCCAATCTTGCCGACATATACGGTAATCTGGCTGATCAGACAGGCTTTTCTCCGGCGGACGAAGCTTTAATGAACAATCCGCCCAGCCTGCCCACGGAGGCAAGCCTCACCAACACCGACGTCCAGGCCGTGTGGGATGCTGTGCAGGCTTACTTAGGCTACTATGACCTCTATCAGCGCCTGGATTCCCAGTATCAAAAGGAACACAAATTGGAAACCGTTGCCAGTGCGAACAACCAGCTGGCAGATGCCATTGCGGCGGTGGAGGCCTTCCTGAACGGCGACGCCAAGCGTTTGAATTTTAATCCCGATTTCCTCAACGCAGGCCTTTCCGCCATCAATGCCTATCAGGCCATTGACGCGACCGATATCGCGGCGAAATTTGCCGCCTTGGAAGCAGTTATCCCCGTCAGTGACTGCACCCTCCTGAAATTCATTCTGACCCATGGCGATAACCGCCTCACCAATCCCGGCAGCATCGCCGCAGGCCAGGCCAGGATCGAAGCACTGGAAGCTGACATCGTGACCTTTAATAATTCCGATGCCCTTAAAACGGTTATTCAGGCAAATGAATATGTCAAAAAGATCAAAGATTATGGCCTGGAGAATACTGAGGGCTTTAAGGAAATCTTGGCTATTTTACAGACCGTTACAAATTTACCCTTGGCGGAGTTGAATGTGGACACCGCGACAGAAAGTGATCTTTACGCCGCCAATAGCGTCATGACAGGCGCGTGGGTCAAGCTAGGTGCCGCAGCGGTTGCTATGCTGGGATTGAATCAAGCATTCGAGCCATTTGCCCTGACTGCGAACCTGGAATCCGCCATCGAAGCCGTTGACGTCTCCACCTTGAGCAACGCCACCAGAACCATCGGCGACCTCAGCGTGGCCTACCGCAACTTCCATAACATGATTGCAGAAAACCAGGAGCTGTTGGTGGACATCATGGGCTTCTTAGGCCTCAGCATGGACAGCATCACCAACCTGCTTGACCCCGATGCTGTCATCGACCTCCTGGCCCCCGCTATTCAGGCCAACCTGCCTGATGGCGTGAATCTGACCGAAGAGCAAATCAAAGAGCTTCTGGGCCTTGCCAACCAGGAACTGGGCGGCCAGATTCCAGAAATCAATCCCGAAGATCTCCCCGCTGCCATCATCAGCGTCTCCGGGAAGATTGCTTGTGGTCTGGAAAAGCTGGCCGCAGGTCTTGTTGATCTCCAGACCATCGTAAACAACGCGAAGGACAAAGCCATTGAGACCCACGCTGCCGTAAAAAATCTCCTGGAAGTGGAAATCCCCAACCTGATCGACAAGTGGGAAGATCAGCTGGAGGCCCTACAAGGCCAGATCGAAGCGGAACTCTACAACCAGCTTACGGGCCTGATTGGCGACATTCGTGAAGATATTAACGATGCCAAGGACTGCATCCGAAACGGCGACATCGCGGAAACCTACCAAAAGATCCTTGACATCTACGGCAAGGTGGCAGAATTCATCAGACTGGCCGATGGTGTCGTCGACTGCCTGGAAGACGCCAAGCCCCAGCTGGAAAACTGGCTGGAAAATGTCCTGCCCGGCCTTTTGGATCAGCTGGAAGCCGACATCCGCGCACAAATTGAGTCCTGCCTTGATGACGCCAAGCGGGCTGCCCTAGAAGAATTCCTGGGCCTGGTACAAGACCTCAGGGAAGACATCTGTGAGGACATTGCCGACGCTTTGGACTGCCTCAAAAACAGCGATTTAGCAGCAGCCCTTGCCAAGGCCTGGGATATCTATCAGAAGATCGACGCCTTCATTGACGACACCAAGGATTACTTTGAAAACGAAGAGTATCAACCTATCCTGGACGCGCTGAAAGACCTAAGAGACCAGGTGGAAGATTTCTTAAAGGGCCTCCCCACCCGGGAGGAGATTGCTGACGCCATCCAGGACAAAATCAACGAGGTTCTGGGTATCCTGGACAACGCCATCCGTCAGCTGCCCAACATCTCCCTGGGTGTGGATCCCTTTGTTGACGGCAACGATGCCACCCTCAACGGCGCGGCAGACAGCGCCATCCTCCGGGTGAACTACAGAGACGTCTTCACCTATGCCAACATTGGCCTCACTGAGGTCCAGCAGATCTTTGACAGATATCATGTGGACATCGACCTGGGCGAGCTGGACGCCATGGATCTCTATACCTTCCGCTTTGTGGGCGACAGCTATGGCCTCACCGTGGAGAAGTTCGGCAATGGCCACCAGATCATCGTGAGCGGCGTGGCGCCTTTAGATCGCCTGCCTGGTGAGATGAGCACGGACATTACCCACAGACCCGTCGACATCACCATGGACTTTACAAAGGACATAAAAGACGTCTTAACGCGGCTGGGTATCACCACCGACAATCTCTTCGGCACCAGAACCCTCACCCTGCAAGTGCAGCTGAAGGATGTTTCCACCGTGACCTTTGATTCCAACGGTGGCTCCGCCGTGGGCAGCGCAGTGGTGCAAAACGGAAAGACAGTAACTAAACCCACCGATCCCACCAGAAGCAACTATACCTTCCAGGGTTGGTTCACGGCAAGCTCCGGCGGCGTGAATTGGAACTTTGATGATGCCGTTATCGCAGATAAGACCCTCTACGCCCAGTGGAAAGCTGAGTCGTCCACCACTGACAACCCCAGCAGAGGCGGCACCGGCGGCGGCACCACCATCGAAGACGTGGTAACCCCCTTGGCCAACATCATCCCGCCCTTCATCAGCGGCTACCCCGACGGCACCATCCAGCCCCAGTGGAACCTGACCCGTGCCGAGCTGGCCACAATCATCTTCCGCCTCTACTCCATCGAGACGGCAGAAATCAGCTATGTGCCCAGCTATACCGACCTGACCGGCGCACACTGGGCCTATAAGGCCATTGCCTTCTGCAGCGAGCGGGGCTACATGCAGGGCTACCCTGAAGGCGACTTCCGTCCCGACAGCGCCATCACCCGCGCCGAAGTAGCCACCCTCCTCCAGAACGTGAAGGGCTATATAGGCGAAGCAGGCACCCTTCCCAACGATGTTGCCGGTCACTGGGCTGCCGCTAAGATTTCCCCTCTGGTGGCAAATGGTGTCATCACCGGCTATCCCGATGGCAGCTTTAAGCCCGACCAGCTGATGGACCGCGCCGAGGCCGTGGCTATCATCTGCCGCGCCGAGGGACGCGACGAGCTGGTTCACGACAATGTAAAGACCTTCCCCGACCTGCAGCCCGGCTTCTGGGCCTATGAGTATATGATGCACGCCGCCAACGGCCTGTATTTCTACACACCCCTGCCCGTGGAAGAGCCGGCTGAAAAGCCTTAAGCAATAGTTTCATCCCTATCGGTGGCCCCGCGAGACAGACGGCCCCGGTAACACGTGGATATCAAAAGACGGAACAGCCACCCAAAATGGGCAGGCTGTTCCGTTTTTTGTACATGTGCAGAAGATAGCCGACGCAGGCCCTTCCCTTTCCGTTGGGGGAATCAGGATCGGCCCGTGGGGCTCAAAGGAAAGGCGGGACCCATATAGGAAGGCGCCCAATAAGACGGAAGGAAGAGCGGGGAGGGAAACCGCGCCGCTCTTCTTCTGGGTTTTACCTTGGCATAGCAAGCCATGTGTCGAGGGGCGCGGCGCGGCTAAAATGAAATTTAAGAAGCATAAGCACGGAGGGCTTATGAAACCATAGCTTTATGCTATGGAAAGCCATAGGATTTCCGGCAGTGCAAAAAGTCTTTGTTCATATGATACAATTTGTCCATGACCAAGCTGGATAAAACTGGGCGAGTTGGACGAAGGAAGCCCATGGAGGGGGAGCGACATACCCCGTTTACAGGTGCCTGGCCAAATCGCCCCACATTTTCGAAAATTTCCCTTTAACCAAGGGGATTGATATGCTATTATACTTCAGTGAGCACAAAAGCCCTCCGTCGGCCGCGCCTCTCGAGAGGCTCCTTCTCTTTGCCTGGCGGTAGGGTGTTTTGTTTTTTATGGCCCAGCAGAAACGGCAGGCGTCTTTTGTAACCGGACCTGCGGATTACCCCTAGATTATTCATGAGGCCAGGAGGAGAGTCAATGACACTGCAGCAGCTGAAATATTTTATTGTCACGGCAAATAGCGGCTCCATAGGCAAGGCGGCGGAGCGTTTATTCATCGCCCAGCCCAGCCTTTCTGCCGCCTTGCGTGAGCTGGAGGGCGAAACCGGGCGCAAGCTGTTTTCCCGCACCTCCAAGGGCACCTATCTTACCCACGATGGGGAGGAGTTTTTACGCTATGCCAGGCAGGTTATTGAGCAGGCGGCCCTCTTAGAGGAGCGCTGGGTGACCAGCAAGCCGGCCAAGCCGCGGCTCCATGTCATCGCCCAGCATTATGCCTTTGCGGTCAAGGCCTTTATCAGTATGATTAATAAACACAGCTTCCAAGGGTATGATTATAGCCTGCAAGAGGGAAGGGCTTTTGACATCATTGAAGAGGTAAAGCTTTTGCGCAGTGATATCGGCCTATTATACAGAGACTGCTATAACCGCGCCGTGATCAACAAGCTGCTGCGGGAGGACGGCATGGAGTTCCACCCGCTGTTTATCGGGAAACCTCATGTGCTGATTAGCGCCGCCCATCCCCTTTCCCAACGAGAATATCTAACGCCGGAGGACTTGCGCGAGTATCCCCGGGCCTCCTTTGAACGAAGTGACTATAACGTTTTGTACTTTTCCGACGAGATGGTGACTCTGAGAGAGGACAGGCTGGAGAAAAATACCGATGAACGGGCAAAGAGCATCTCCATCGGGGATAGAGGAACCATGCTGCACCTGCTTTTGGGCATCAATGCCTATACCCTGACAACAGGACGTCAGGGTCTGGACCTGTACGGCGCCGAAGTGATGACCCTGCCCTTCTATGCAGAGGGCGGCGGAAGCGCAGAAATGGAGGTGGGCTGGATCGCGCGAAAGGACAGGCCCCTGGGAGAACTGGTGGAACAGTATATCGAGGAACTGCAGGTGGTTGCGGCAGAGGCCTGCGGCTGAACCACAGAATACCTATTTGTGAGAAAAGCGCAAGCAGCCGAGAGGGCTTGTTGTCTGTGTAGCACAGGCGGCAAGCCCTCTCTCTTTGTTACAGGGGAGGGGGCGGTTTCGCCGCGGTCCAGGCGGGTCAGACGGAAAAGTTGTGAAATTACATAAAATTAAAGAAAGAAAAATGGAGAATATAGTAATTTCCTATGATTATCCATAGCTTTTTGGCCACTGCAAAAAGAACCCTCGATTTGTTACAGTTGTCTCGTGGAATACGCCTGGAGGAAAGAGAACCATCCCAAGGGGAACACGCGAGGGTCGGCCCTTGGGGTGATGGAGAGCCTCTCTCACCTTTGGATATTGAAGGAGATGCCTATGAATAAAGTGACAGACATTGCGACAGCCATCAGCAAAGTAAAAAGCGGCGACACCTTGATGCTGGGAGGCTTTACCCATTCAGGCTGCCCCTATCATCTCCTTTACGAATTGGGGAAACATCCGGAGATCAACAACCTGACCCTGGTTTCTTCGGATATGGGCTACGGGCTCACCTCCTACCCCCAGGGGCAGGAGACCCTGGTCTTCAATAAGCAGGTGAAGGAGCTCATTGTGTCCTTCCTGGGGAGAAACAAGAAAATGAACCAGGCTGTGGCGGACAAAGAGGTGAAGCTTACCCTGGTGCCCCAGGGAACCCTGGTGGAACGGATTCGTGCAGGGGGCGCGGGGATAGGCGGCTTCTATACGCCCACAGGGGTGGGCACCATCGTGGAGGAAGGGAAGGAAACCAAGGAGATTAGCGGGAAAAAGTTTCTCTTAGAGCTTCCCCTCCGGGCTAATGTAGCCTTCATCAAGGCCCAGGTGGCGGACAAGATGGGGAACGCTGTCTTTCGCTACTCCACCAGAAACTTTAACTTAGCCATGGCCACAGCTGCGGATATCGTAATCTTAGAGGCGGAAAGGGTTCTGGAATGCGGTGAGATCGAGCCGGATCAAGTGGGACTTCCCGGAATTTTTGTGGATCACATCGTGTTAGCGGATAAGGTGGTGTTCTGATGAACTCTCAGGAAAAAAAGGAACTCATTGCCATGAATGTGGCAACGATGCTGCATGACGGCGACTTTGTGAATCTCGGCGTTGGCATACCGGCCTTAGCCAGCAACTATCTGCCCGAGGGTGTCACAATTTTCTTCCACGGTGAAAACGGCGCCATAGGCCAGATCGAGGAGCTCCCCTTTGAGTGGAGCTGGGACGACCGGCAAACTTCCATCGACTGGCTGGAGAAGCATGGCGACGGGAACGGCGACTGGAGAACCGGCCACCGCGATCTGACCAATGCGAATGATGCCTTTATCAGGCTGCGCCCCGGCGGCTGCTGCTTTGACACCGTAATCTCCTTCACGATCTCCAGAGGCGGCCATCTGGACGCCACGGTGCTCGGCGGCATTCAGGTGGATGAGGAGGGGAACCTAGCCAATTGGCTGGTTCCCGGAGAGAGAATCACCGGCATGGGCGGCGCGATGGATCTGGTCGCCGGCTCCAAAAGGGTGATCATCGCAATGGAGCATTGCTCCAAACACGGCGGGCCAAAGCTGGTGAAGAAGTGCAGCATGCCGCTGACCGGCGTCAATTGCGTGGATGTGGTGGTGACGGACCTCTGCATCATCGAGTTTAACGAAGGAAAGCCCGTGGTCACCGCCCTGGCGCCAGGGGTGACAGAGGAAGAAGTCCGGGAAAAATCCGACATGACCCTGGCCTTTGTGGAAGAACCCGCCACCATGTTAGCCCCCGCCTAATACTCTGGGATATTGGCGGAGCGGGTGAGGTCCTGGCTTTGCCTTTATTGAATTAATACATAAACGGAGGAGTAAATTATGGATTTTGCATTAACGCCCGAACTGGAAATGATCCGGAAAACGGCTCTGGATTTTGCAACCAATGAAATGCTGCCCTATGAAAAGGAAAACGAAGACAACAACGGTCTTCCTAAGGAGACCATTCGGAAAATCTACGACAAGGCCCAGGAAGCGGGCTTCATCGCCGTCAGTATGCCCGAAGAAGTGGGCGGCGGCGGCTTTGGCACCCTGGCCGAGGTTCTCACCATCGAGGCCATCACCTCTGTGGTCTCCGGCGCCATGTACTGGATGCTGCCCAACCCCTCTGCCATTCTGCTGGCCTGCAATGAGGATCAGAAAGAGCGCTACCTGATGCCCGCCATCAACTGCGAGAAGCACGAGTGCTTTGCCCTCACCGAGCCCGAGGCAGGCTCCGACGCCGGCAACATCAAAACCACCGCCGTGAAGAGAGGCGACAAGTGGGTCCTAAACGGCACCAAGCGCTTCATCAGTCACGCCGACACCGCCGATTTTGCCATCGTATTCGCCATTTCCGACCCGGAGACCAGAGCGGCCACCTGCTTCTTAGTGGACAAGGGCACCCCGGGCTACAGCATAGGCCAGACCCACGAAACCATGGGCTACCGCGGCTATCATCAGGCCGAGCTGGTCTTTGAGGACTGCGAAGTGCCCGAGGCCAACATCCTGGGCGAAGTCCACAAGGGCTGGGATCTCAGCAACAGATGGCTCCGAGCCGGGCGTCTGCTCACCGCCGCCGAGAGCCTGGGCCAGTCTGCCCGCGCCATTAAGCTGGCCCGGGAATACGCCGTGCAGAGAGTGCAGTTCGGCCAGCCCGTGGGCGATTTCCAGGCCATTCAGTTCATGCTGGCCGAGTGCGCCGCCGAGCTCTATGCCGCCCGCTGGATGACCTATAAGACCGCCTGGGAGGAAGAGCACAGTACAGACGACAAGGCCATGAACGAGATGATCTCCATGTGCAAATACTTCGCCACAGAGGCCCACGGCCGCATCGTAGACAAGTGCCTGCAAATCCACGGCGGCATGGGCTACATGAAGGAATCCCCCATTGAGATGCTCTACCGCGACGCCCGTATTGAGAGGATTTGGGAAGGAACCTCCCAGATTCAGCTGCGCATCATCGGCGGCGGCCTGCGTAAGAGAGGCATCCTCCACTTCTAAAACATAGACTCCCCCCCAAAATTCATCTAAGGAGGATACTTCATGTATAGTAAGTACAAAACCATCCAAGTTCAGATGGACGAGAACGTGGCAGTTATGATGCTGAATCGTCCCGACGTGTTCAATGCAGTCAACATGGACATGGCCCTTGAGATTTTCGACTTTTATGAGAAAGCGGCGGCAGACCCCAATATTCGCTGCCTACTGGTGACAGGCGCGGGCAGAGGCTTTTGCTCCGGCGCCGACCTAAACGCCTGGGATAACTTCAATGACGGCGACGCCTCCGAAGCCATTGCGGCCTGGAACGTGGCAGACCACGCCATGATAGAGATCATGCAGAAAATGGTCAAGCCTGTAGTCATGGCGGTCAATGGCGCTGCGGCGGGGGCAGGCTGCGACATGACCCTCACCGGCGACGTGCGTTTTGCCTCCACCAAGGCCAAGTTCCTGGAGGCCTATGTGAAGGTGGGCTATCCCCCTGATGTGGGTGGCTCCTGGCTGCTGCCCCGGGTAGTGGGAATGCCCAAGGCCACCCAAATGATCCTCACCGGCGATACAGTACCCGCCGAAGAGGCGCTGCGGATCGGCCTGGCCGACTACCTCTGCGAACCCGAGAACCTGATGACGGAGGCCATGGCCTATGCCAAAAAGCTGGCAAATGGCCCCACGGTGGCCATTGTGGAGGCCAAGAAGCTGCTGCAAAACACCTGGTTCATCGGCTTCCACGAGGCCCTGGAAGCGGAGATGGCCGCCGGCAATATCTGCGAGAAAACCGAGGACAGCATCGAGGCCGTGAAGGCATTTAACGAAGGCAGAAAGCCGCTTTATAAAGGCCGCTGATTTCTCTCTCTTGGGCGGTGAAGGAGGGCAGCCTTGTAATCCTTCACCGCCTACCCCCCTATTTCGATTTTCCTACCCAGGCAATCCGCGCAGGCCTAGCGTCCCATTTGGGATAAATCAAAACATGTATTTGAAAGAGAACGGGAGGAATATCAATGTCAATGGAAGGCATTATTGTCTTATCATTTTGTGTGCTCATGATCGGGGTGGGCTATCTTTCTTCTAAGCGCGCAGCAAAGAGTACGGAAGATTTCTACCTGGGCGGCCGCAAAAACTCCGCGCTTATGATCGCCGCAGGAAACGTGATGGGCTGGGTGGGCGCCGGTACGCTGATTGGCGCTTACGGCAAGTCCTATTTCACTGGCTTATCCAACGGTATTTGGTACATCATCGGATTTGGCTGTTCCTTTATTCTATTTGCCGTGGTGTTCGCCGGGCCCTCGAAGCGCCTAGGTGACGCCAGAGGCACGGGCACCTTCGTAGAGATCTGGCGCCACAGGTTCGGCACCAAGTTCGGCGCCGTTTGGTCCGTATTCCAGACCATACAGGACTGCGCCTACTGTGCGGGGCAGATCATCGCCATCGCCATCATCCTGGATATGTTCGTGGGGGTCCCCTATAACGTTGGCTGCATCGGGGCTGCCCTCATCATCTACATCTACGTTTCCCTGGGGGGCATGGAGGGCTCCCTGCGCAATACCCTCATCCAAATGTTCATCACCTTCATCGGCATCATCATCGCGGTAGTCGTGGGCTTCAAGTCCGGCGGTGGCCTCACCAATATGCTGACCACCCAACTGCCCGCAGGCTGGCAGCCCGGAATCTTCGAAGGGCAGACCTTTGGCGGCATTGTGAAGCTCTGGCTTCCCGTGGTGCTGGTGGCCGTGACCTATAACGCCGAATATATGCGTACCTTCGCTGCGAAAAATCGCAAGCATGCCATAGGCGGCGGCTGGCTTTCCGCCTTCATTACCGTCTTTGTGGTGCTGTTCACCGCTTGCGGCATTATCGTTTGCGTCACCCAGGCCCCCGGTCTGGAAAGCGGCGACTATGCGCTGATCTACATGCTGAAAAAGCTGCTGCCCTGGGGCGCGCCCTTCTTTGTGGCGGCCATCCTCTCCGCCTGTATGTCTACCTGCAGCGAGGCCTTTCTGGGCAACTCCGCCATCTTCTCCAAGGACGTTTACAAGCCTCTCTTTAAGCCCAACGCCACGGACAAGCAGATCTTAAAGGTCGGCCGGATTTACATGATCTTTTTCGCCATCATGGGCTGCGTCATCGCCCAAATGGCAGGCTCTATTTTAAGCCTCATGTACTTCGCTTGTGAGATGCTCTCTGTCTGCGTTCCCGTCTTCATTGCAGGCTTCTGGTGGAACCGCACCACTTCTAAGGGGGCCATCTCCGGTGTCCTGGTGGGCTGCCTCAGCTTCTTCGCCTGGTCCTTCATCCCGGGGCTTGCCGGCATCATAGCCCCCCTATATGTAGGCCTGATTCTCAGCGCCATTACGGTGGTTGCGGTCTCCCTGGTGACACCGCCCCCCACCAAGGAGCAGCTGGACTATATTCGCCCCTTCCAGCGGGAAGATTGGGAGAAGTTTGAAGGAACCGCTTCCGAAGAGGTCGTTTCCAAAGAAGGATGATTTCCCTCCCTGGCGCAGGCGCGGCACAAGAAATCGCAAAGTGGCTGCCCTGCGCCGGGGAAAGCAAAACACAAGACAGAAGGAAGGTTGAACCCCCTATGAAAATATTGGTCTGCATCAAAATGGTTCCTGACACCTCCGAGACGGAAGTCAGCATCAACCACACCGGGAAGGGCATTAACCCCCACGGTTTGAAGTTTGAGATCAACGAGGCCGACAACTACGCAGTGGAGGAGGCCATGCTGATTAAGGAGGCCCTGGGCGGCACCGTCACGATACTCAATATGGCGTCCAAGGATGCGGATGTGATGATACGCATGGCGCTGGCCAAGGGCGGAGAGCGTGCCATCCGCATTGAAGACCCCCGGGTAAACGTTCGGAACCCCCTTCAGGTGGCCAAGGTTCTGGCTGCTGCCATTCAACATGAGGAGTTCGACCTGATCCTCACCGGCAGCATGTCCAGCGACGACAAGAATATGTCCGTGGGCGTGGCCCTGGCTGCCCAGTTGGGCATCCGCCATGCATCCATGGTAAAGCACATGGACGTAACCCCGGAAAAGGCCACGGTACACAGAGAGCTGGAAGGCGGAATGCTGGAGGTGATGGAAGTCGCCCTGCCCGCCGTAGTCACCGTGCAAACCGGCATCAATACCCCCCGCTATGCCCCCATCCGCGAGCTGCGCCAGGCTATGAAAAAGGAGCTGAAGGTGGTAAGCCTGGATGACCTGGGGCTGGAGGAGGCCCTGGTGAACGAGGCGGGCGCCAAGGTGGAGTTTTTGGGCTTCTACCTTCCCCAAGTGGTTTCCAACGCGACCATATTAAAGGGGACACCGGAGGAGACCGCAGGGGAAATTGCCTTCAAACTGGTGAAGGGAGGACTGTTATAATGGGCAATATTTTTGTACTTGCCGAGCACCGCCGGGGAGAGCTGCGGGAAGTCAGCTTGGAAATGCTCTCTGCCGCCGCCGGGATCGCACCTGCGCTGGGTGGTGAGGTGGTAGCCGTTCTTCTGGGCAGTCAGATAGAGGAAATGGCCCAGAGGCTTGCCGGGTATAGCGACAGGGTCATCTATATCGACCACCCGCTGTTTGAAAATTTCAACGCCGAACAATACCAAATCGTTCTGGCAGACCTGATTAAAAATCACCAACCAGAGCTGGTACTGGTGGCCCACACGGCCCAGGGCATCGATCTGGCCCCCGCCCTGGCTGTCCAGCTGGATATGCCCTACGTGACCGATGTCATAAGCCTGGAGGCGGACGAGGGCGTTCTGAAGCCCGTGCGCTCCTATTACCAAGGCAAGCTGAATGCCGCCTTTGCCATCACAGGTCAGGCGCCCTATCTCTTTACCCTCCGTGAGTCCACCTTTATGGTGGGTGAGCCGGGAAAACAGGGGACCATTGAGAAAACCGCCTCTCCTCTGACGGAAGACCTGCCCCACCGCCGATTTATCGAATATCTGGAGGCGGTCGTGGGCGATGTGGACATCACCAAGGCGGAGATTCTGATTTCCGTGGGCCGCGGCATCAAGGAACAGAAGAATCTGGAGATGATAGAGGAATTGGCCGAGGCCCTGGGGGCCACCATTTCCGCCTCCCGCGCTGTGGTAGATGCAGGCTGGCTGCCCCAAGACAGGCAGGTGGGCTCCACAGGCAAAGTGGTAAAGCCCAAGGTCTATCTGGCCATAGGAATCTCCGGCGCCTTCGAGCACGTGGCGGGAATGAAGGGCGCCAAAAACATCATTGCCATCAACAAGGATGCCAATGCCCCCATTTTCGCTGTGGCCACCTACGGTATCGTAGACGATTTGTTCAAGGTCGTGCCCAAGCTAATCGAGCAGGTGAAGGCATTGAAGTCTTGACCCCCTGCATCCGGCCCTGAGCTGCGAAAAAATCCGCGGCATCGGTCTTCCGAAAGGGAAAGGTTAAATTTGAGTAGAAAGAAGGGTAAGGCGTGAATTTTTCTTTGACAGAAGAGCAAAGAGCGATGAAGGAAATGGCAGCCAGTTTTGCCAAAAATGAAATCGCTCCCATCGCTTCGGAATTTGACAAGAAGGGTGAGTTCCCATGGGAGGTGTATCAAAAGCTATCTGACCTGGGGCTCCACTGCCCGGCAGCACCGGAGGAATACGGCGGTGCGGGGCTGGATGCACTCACCACCTCTCTTGTGGTTGAGGAAATTGCCAAGGGAGACGCAGGCCTTGCCACCACCATCGCCGCCAACGGACTCACCACCTATCCGGTGCTCATCGCCGGCAACGAAGACCAGAAGCAGCGGTTTTTTGACCTGATTCTCCCCGGGTCTTTGGGGGGCTTCTGCCTCACAGAGCCCAACGCCGGCTCCGATGCCGGGTCTCTGGAGACTCGCGCCCGCCGTGAGGGGGACGAATATGTGCTCAGCGGCACCAAAAAATTCATTACCAACGCAAGCTACGCCAGCGTGTTTTCCGTCTTTGCCAAGTTGGAGGGCACAGAGGGGCCCAAGGGCATCTGCGCCTTTTTGGTAGAGCGCGACAGGCCGGGTGTGTCTGTGGGGAAGCATGAGGACAAAATGGGCATACGCTGCTCCGATACCGCCGAGGTGGTGTTTGAGGAGGTGCGCGTTCCGGCGGCCAATCTTCTGGGCAAAGAAGGCGAGGGCTTCAAAATCGCCATGGAAACCCTGAACACCGCCCGGGCCGTGATTGCCGCCGTGGCCCTGGGCGTTGGACAAGCGGCATTAGACCACGCAGTTGACTACAGTAAGCAACGCAAGCAGTTTGGAAAAGCCATAGGCGCCAACCAGGCCATACAGTTTATGCTGGCGGATATGGCCATGGAGCTGGAGGCGGCCAGGCAGCTGACCTACTATGCAGCCTATTTACGAGATGTAAAAGCGCCCGATGCCGTGAAGGTGGCCTCCATGGCGAAAACCTTTGCCTCGGACACCGCCATGAAGGTGGCCACCGACGCGGTGCAGGTGTTCGGCGGCGTGGGCTATATCAAGGACTACCCCGTAGAAAAGCTGATGCGCGACGCCAAGATCTTCCAGATTTTTGAGGGGGCCAATCAGATTCAGCGCAAGATCATCGCCGGCTGCCTGTAATAGAGACATCCATATGAAAAGGACAAAAACCTTTTACGGATGGTATATCGTACTGGCCAGCACCCTCATCATCGGGGCCAGCATCGGACTCTTCCACAATACCTTTATGGTTTTCGCGGTGCCCGTGCCCGAGAGCCTGGGATTCTCCCGGGGGGCCTTTGCCTTCTACACCACGGTGCAGTCCATTGTTGTTACCCTGGTGACGCCCTTCTACAATTACATTTTCAAGAAGCTGGGTCAGCGCAATGTGATGATCGCGGCGGCTGTCATCTGCTGCGCCGTCCAGTTTGGATTCTCCTTTTCCAGCCATCTTTGGCAGTTTTACGTCCTGGCTGTGGTACACGGCACCTTCGTGGTGGGCATAGAGATCCTTTCCGTGGGCACCCTCATGAACAGCTGGTTCGTGGAAAAGAAGGGGATTGCCACCGGCATCGCCTACACAGGCTCGGGCATCGTGGCAGGCATTATGGTGCCCCAGCTCACCAAGATCATCGAAACCTTCGGCTGGCAGATGGGCTACCGCACCATAGGGCTCAGTGCCCTGGTTCTGCTGCTGCCCGCCATCCTCTTCATTGTAAGAGATAAGCCCCAGGATATGGGTCTCTTGCCCTTGGGGGTGCAGGCGGCGTCCGACAGCACCTCGGCGGAGGGCATCCCCGCCCATACGGAGGGCCTTACCCGGCGGGAGGCATTAAGAGGGCCTGTGTTCTGGCTCTTCGCCCTGGCCACCATGCTCACCGCGGTGATCACCATGGGGCTGGCTCTGCATTCCGCCGCCTTTTTAACAGATATCGGCTATACAGCCGGCTATGCCGGTGTAGTGGTGTCCATTTTCATGTTCGTCACCGTGGCGGGCAAGTTGATCTTTGGCGTCATCTTTGATAAGCTGGGTCTGGGCGTGGGGGCGTTTCTCACGGGGTTCGTCTGCCTGTTATCCTCGGTGGCCATGGCGTTTTCCCAGTTTAGCGGGGTACCCATCCTCTTTGCGGTGGCCTTTGGGTTCGCCTTTGCCACCCAGACGGTGAACCTGACCCTGCTCACCAGCGGCCTGTTTGGCAGCAGAGACTTTGGCAGCATTTACGGCCTGGTGATGATGATACTCATGTTCGGCGCCGCCATCGGGTCGCCTCTTCCGGCATTCATTTTCGATGCAGCAGGCAGCTATCTGCCCGCTTGGATACTCTTTGTTGCCCTCTCTGTATTGGCAACCGTCGCCCTGGTCATGTCCGCAGCTTTGCGCAAGAAAACCCAGCAGCGGCATGTGCCGATTGACCATAGCGGCACCACTTGATTTGCGGGTCCATAATTAATCCATATCCTTTCTCAGCGACAAAATGAGCAGTATGCCTTGATGGGCACGCTGCTCATTTTGTTTTGGCGCAGTCAGACAGAGGCCTTACCGGCGGGGTTGCAGCAGCCCGGGTGAAGAAAGGCCCGCTCAAGGGATCTGAGAATCCCGCCGGGAAGCCGCAGTCTTTGACAGGGCGCGGCGGCAGGAATTACCGCTTTTAATCGGAGGGGGATATGCTATACTTTTTCTCATGAGAATGCGGGCCGGGCGCCACGGGCACTGCGCCGGCACCACGGAAGAGCGCGGAAACAAAAAGTCAAGGCAGTCCACTGGCCCCTTTGCCCGGAGGAGGAAATTCAATCAAGAAGCGATGCATACTATTTGCCCTGCTCCTCTGCCTCTTTCTGGCAAGCGGAAGCGACTTGCTGAAGGACTATTGGGAGGGGCGAGAGCTGGAGGCGGAGTTTGCCGCCCTGGCCCGGGCAGCCGGGCCCGACAAGGGGCAGACTGCGCCCCCCGCAGCAGGGAGGGAGGAGGCCGAGGCCCCCATGCCCGACCTTTTGGCCCTGGCGAAGGAGAACCCGGACCTGGTTGGCTGGCTGCGCATTCCCGGCACCACGGTGGACTACCCGGTGATGCAGACCCCCGAGAGGCCCAACTATTACTTGAACCACAGCTTCTCCCGGGAAGAAAGCCCCTACGGCGTTCCCTACGCTGCCGAGGCCTGCAGCATCACCCCGCCCAGCGACAATATCACCATCTACGGCCACCATATGAAGAACGGGGCCGTCTTCGGTGCCTTGGAGAACTATGAGGAGGAGGCCTTTTACCGGGCCCATCAAGCCATACGCTTCGACACCTTAGAAGGGCCGGGGCACTATGAGGTGATCGGTGTCTTCAAAACCGCGGTGTATACGGAATCGGGCTTTCCCTACTATCGTTTTGTAGACGCCAAAGGGGAGGAAGACTTTAACACCTTCCTGAAAAAGTGTGAAGTGTTATCCCTTTACACAACTGGGAAAACAGCGCAATATGGAGATAAGCTCCTCTGCCTGTCCACCTGTGAATACTCCCGGGAAAACGGCAGGCTGGTGATTCTGGCCAAGAGGATTTAGGGAAAGAGGCGGTCCAGTTTTCCCGAGGGATTCCAGATTCACCCAACTACGCTAATATTTCCTACTAATCAACTGTGCAAATAGGCTTGACAGCGCCGAAAGCAGCGTGTATGTTGAAAAAGACATTTAATTGGATAAATGGAGTGAACTGGAATGAGATCGAACGCGATCAAACAAAGGGTAATGGGATTGCTCTGTGTCATACTGACCCTTCTGCTTCTGATGGCCTCGGGAATGCCGGCCTTTGCCACCCCTGCCGCCCCCTTGCAAGTAGAGGTCGGATTTGAAACAGGAGCCAAGGACGATGCCCTGCCCTTAGAAGAGCCCCCGGACTCCCAGGAGCAAGGGCTCCAAGGGGGCGCGGTGCCAAACGCCGAAGCAGGCAGCCAAGAAATAGATTCGGAAGGCCCCCAAAGCCCGGAAGGGGCAGCCGAAGACGGACAGCCTGCTGACTATGGAGAAGAAACCCCGGCGGACCAGGCGGAGGGAACCGCCCCCGCCACGGAAGCCCCGGAGATTGCCGGGAGCCAAGAGCCCATCGCCGTCTCGGCCCGCATAGACATCTTAAAAAACGGGCAGCCCGTGGCAGTAAACCCCTTGCAGGACGCAGGGGACACGAAGATTACTTACCGCATCCTGGTAGAAAGCGCGCAGAGCGTCGAGGGCCAGGCGTCTGCCATTCCTCCCGGCCAGGTGTACATCCGGGATAAGATCAGGGTGCCGGAGGGCGCCGCCCTGCGGTCTGTGGGAAACCTGAAGGTGACAGGCTTCCGCTGGGAAGACGGCGGGGAGTGGGCCCTCACCGGCCACGAGGCCGACCATCCCCCCATCACCCCCGGGGACGTGACCTTTGATGCCTACGGCAGAACCCTCACCATCACAAACAGCGGGGCCATGGCCGCCGCCAGGCGGTACTATGTGGCCTTCGACGTGAGCTACAGCCATGTGGTCTACGGCTCCCTCCTGAAAAACGCCCTGGGGAACGAGGTGGTTTCTTACGCCCCGCTGCAAATCACCCTGGCCAAAAAGGATGCGTGGGGCCAGCCTCTTCCCGGGGCGGAATTCACCCTTTACTACGGCAATGAAAGTGGAACCGCGCCGGACTATGGTAAAATCGCAGCCATCACCAACGAGGCGGGGGTTTCCTACCCCGGCGGCGTGGTGACCACGGGAAGCGCCGGCCGAAACATCCTGCATTTCACCCTGCCCCCGGAGGAGATTTTGGCCCAAGACAGCTGGACACTCTTCCTGAAGGAAACCAAAATCCCCCAGGGTTACGCCGCCGCCCAAGAGGTTTTGGTGAAGTACACGGTGCGAAAGAGCAGCGACGGCACTCGCCTCTACCTGAACAGTGGGGAGGAGACAGGCAACAAAACAGGCTGCATCACCACCTGCATCACCAACACCAAGGAGGGGCGCCCCACCGCCGAACTGCGGATCGGCAAGGAGTATGCCCCCCCATGGCCGGAGGATTACAGCCCCACCGCAGCAGAGAAAGCAGCGGCTTACGACTTTTACTTCCGCTTAGAGCGGCAGGAGGAGGCCGGGCAGTGGAAGTCCGTGGACAGCGGCATAGCAGTCCATGTCACCTGGCAGGAGGAGGGAAAGCTCTTCGCAGGGAGCCGCAGCCTCCAGGGACTGCCCCCTGGCACCTATCGGATCAGCGAGGTGATCCCCCCCAAGGCGCCCTACCACTTTTTGGGCTGGAAGACGGCCCAGGGTTTTGTTGCCGGAACAGAGGGAGAGGCCCTGGTGCTGCATCTCACAGCCAAGGCCACAGAGACAGTCCAGGTAACGGGGGTCAACAGCGCAAGACCCCTCACCCCGGAAACGCCGCCTGCGCCCCCGGAAACGCCGCCTGCGCCCCCGGAGACGCCGCCTGCCCCCCCGGAAACGCCGCCCGCGCCCCCGGAACCGCCGCCTGCGCCCCCGGACCCGCCGCCTGCTCCCACGGAAACCCCGCCCGGGCCTCCGGAAACGCCGCCTGCGCCCCCGGAAACGCCGCCTGCGCCCCCGGAGACGCCGCCTACGCCCCCGGAAA
>JAVBLH010000010.1:0-20337 GCA_031553635.1 Evtepia sp.
GTGTTTTTGTCCATTTTGGACGCCTCCTTTGTTGTAGTGCGGTTGGCAAACCCTCACTATTCTAACATGGGAGGCTTTTTTTGTTCAAAGCTTTAAGCTTTTTGGAACCACGCGTACAACGCGTGGTTTTCGGATTACAAAAACCAAAAGAGGCAGAAGCCCGCAAGCTTCGCCTCTTTTCATAAATATTACTGCTGTAATAAACCCTCATACTCCTCCCGGGAGGAAACCTTCCCCACGGCGGAAAGGGAAACCTTCTCAAAGCGGAAGATCTCCTGAGAGAGGGTATGCACATCCTCCCAGGTAACGGCGTCATAAGCTTCGATGATATCATCCGCCGTCATGATCTCCCCGGTGAAGAGCAGGGACCGGCCCATGTGGCTCATCCGGGACTGGGTGGACTCCATCCCCATGAGCACGTTGGCTTTGGACTGCTCCCGGGCCCGCTCCAGCTCGTCCTTCTCCGGGCCCTTTTCCACAAACTCCCGGATCACCCGGCAGATGGTTTGAAGGGCCTCCCCCTCCATGTCCCGGTTCAGGGCGGTGTACACGTTAAAGACCCCGGTCTCATCGTGGCCCGCACCGTAGCTGTACACACTGTAACAAAGGCCCCGCTTCTCCCGCACCTCCTGGAAGAGCCGGGAGGACATGCCGCCCCCCACAATGGAAGACAGCAGCTGCAGAGAAAAGCGCTGGGGCGCCCGGAAGGAGAGCCCCGGAAAGGCCAGGATCAGGTGGTTCTGCTCCGTGGTCTTGCGCTTTAGGGTGTAAGCGGGCTGGTAGAGAGCCTCTTTATAAGGCGCGGCTGCGGTTTTGGGCAGGTTGCCGAACCGGGCGCAGATCTCCTGCACCACGGCCTCGTCGAAGCTCCCCGCCAGGGACACCACCATATTTTCCGTGCAGTAGTGGCGCTTTTGATAGTCCCGGAGAAACGCCCCGGTGAAGCAGTTTAAGGTGGCGGCCTTACCCAGAACAGGCAGGCCTAAAGTGGAGCCCTTAAACACCGCCCCAAAAAGCCGCTCGGCGCAGAGGTCATCGGGGGTGTCCTGATACATCCCGATCTCCTCCAGGATAACCCCCCGCTCGGTCTCCACGTCCTTCTGGTCGAATTTTGAGTTTTGCACCATATCCCAGAGTATGTCAAAAACCTGGGCCACGTGGTTATCTAACACCCGGGCGTAATAGCAGGTACACTCCTTGGTGGTAAAGGCGTTGATCTGGCCCCCGATGGCGTCGGTCTCCCGGGCAATGTCGGCGGCGGAGCGTGTTTCCGTTCCCTTAAAGAGCATGTGCTCGATAAAATGGGCGGCGCCCCCTTCGGCCTTACCCTCCTGGCGGGAGCCTGTGCCCACCCAGATGCCGATGGCGGCGGAGCGGATGGCTGGCAGCCGCTCTGTAACGACCCGTACCCCGTTGGGCAGGGTGATGATCTCATGCATAGGCGCTAACTTCCTTTAATGCGCCCCGCAGATTCAGGGGGCGATGGTGGTGCCCAGGGATTTTTCCGAAATGGCCTCTAAAAGCAGGGCGTGGGGGACTCTGCCGTCCAGGATGGTGACGGCCTTTACCCCATGCTCCACGGCGTGGAGGCAGTTTTCCGTTTTGGGAATCATGCCCCCGGCGATGAGGCCGGACTTCACCAGCTCCCGGGCGTGGGCGGGGTCCATGTGGGGGATGCGGGTGCTCTGGTTCTGGCTGTCTACCAAAATACCGTCGGTGTCTGTTAAAAACACCAGCTTGTCCGCTGCCATTGCCTCAGCCAGGGCACGGGCGGCATCGTCGGCGTTGCAGTTATAAAAGCCGCCGTCCTCCCCCTGGGCCATGGGGGACACCACGGGGAGGAAGCCCCCCTCCAGCAGCAGGTTCAAAATGGCGGGGTCTACCTGAGAAACCTCACCCACCCGGCCCAAAACCGGGTCCTTGGTGCGGGCAGTGAGAAGACCTCCGTCCCGCCCCGAAATGCCGCAGGCTTTGGCCCCCAAGGCCGCAAGGCCGGACACCAGGCTCTTGTTCACCTTGGCGGAGAGGGCCAGTTCCGCGGCTTCCAGGGTCTCCCCAGTGGTGACCCGGTAGCCGCCCTCGAAGTGGCTTTCTACCTGGAGCCTGTCCAACAGGCCGGAGATATCCTTGCCGCCCCCGTGGACTAAGACCACCCGGACACCCACGGATTGGAGGGCCGCGGCGTCTTCTAAAATGGTATCCACAAAGTCGCTGCCCAGAGCGCTGCCGCCGTATTTAATCACCATGGTTTTCCCGGCGTAGCGGCGCAGGAGTGGGATAACTTCCAGAAGGGAGCGCACCTTGCTCATGCCGTCCATGCCGTGCTTAACGTCGTATTCTTTAAGAAACTCCTTGGTATAGTCTACATCGGAGATGCAGTCAATATACAGGGTGCCCCGTTTTTGCCGGGTTTCGGCCCCTTTGCCTGTGATGAGGAGGATGGAGGGGACCTCGCAGCCCATCACGGCCTGGCGCAGGGCTTCCCCTCTGTCGGGCTCGATGGAGTAGTCGCAGCCCTGGGCCTCTACCCACTGGGCAACGTCCCGGCAGATATCCAGAACGGGCTCCTCCCCGGCGTCCTCCTCGGTGAGAATCACGAGATCGGAGTAGCGGCCGGAGATTTCGCCCAAATCCTTTCGTCTATCTAAGGCCTTATAGCCCGGGCAGCCGAAAACGGTGACAATGCGCCGACCGGGGTACTCCGCCCGGACGGATTCAAAAAGCTTTTCAAAGGACATGCGGTTGTGGGCGTAGTCCACCAGGGCGATGACCTTTTCGTTGGCGTTGGTGTAGATCTCCATGCGGCCGGGGACACGGGCTTTCATGAGGCCGGCGTAGGCGTACTGCTCGGGGATGCCCAGGCCCTCGCAGACCGCCAGGGCAGCCAGGGCGTTTTGGACGTTGAAGAGCCCCGGCATGGTGAGGCGAAACTCCCGGCTGTACCTGGGGGTTTTTACCCGGAAGACAATGTCGTTGCCGATTTTGCGCACCCCGGAGGCATACACCGTGGCGGCTGGGTCCTTTTCCGAAAAGGTAATCACTCGGGGGCAGTCACTGTGGGCGGCCTCCAGAACTCTTTCTATGTGGTCGCTTTCCAGGTTCACGCAGGCCACGGCCCCCTGGGAGAAGATTTTTAGCTTAGAGGTGAAGTAATCCTCAAAGTCCGGGTGCTCGATGGGGGAGATGTGGTCTGTGCCTATGTTCAAAAACACCGTGGCGGCAAACTCCACGTCCCGCACCCGGCCGTATTTCAGGGCCTGGCTGGAGACCTCCATGGTGAGGTAATTAAGGCCCGCCGTCACCGCGTTGTGAAAGTGCTCCTGAAGGTCTAAGGGCTCCGGGGTGGTGAGGTGAGACTCGAAGCGGCGGACCCCGTCATAGGTGTCGATAGAGGAGATGACCCCGGATTCCATGCCGCCCTTCGAGGCCATGTATTCGTCAAAAATATACTTTAGGTAATAGGTAGTGGAGGATTTCCCCTTGGTGCCCGTGAGGCCCACCACGGAGAGCTTGCTGCTGGGGTGGTCGTAGTAGTAGTCGGCGAGGAGGGCCATGGTCTCCCGGATATCGCCGACCTGGAGGCAGGGCAGCAGGATTTCAGGGTAGGGCTTTTCGGAAATATAGGCCATAGCCCCCTTTTCCGCGGCGCTTTTCAGGTAATCCACGGAAAAATGGGCCCCTTTGCACAGAAAGAGGCTGTCGGGGATTACGGTCCGTGAGTCGCAGGAGAGGAAGGGCACCCGCCGTTTCAAATCCATTCCCGTATAGGGCTTTGTCAAAAGGCTGTGCTTGTGTAATAACTGGATGTAATCACCCAGGACGTAGCTGGTTTCTCGATTCATGGGGGTCCCTCCCTTTTGGGTAAAAGTTAGATATTGCGCAGCTTTCTTCCGCAGCCCAGGATGGCACACTGGGCTAACACCTCCATGGCGTCTACGTAGAAGGCGGGCAGATTGTAGTGGTTGCGGAAGACGGAGAGCTCGGTGCAGCCTAAAATGGCGCAGGAGCAGCCGGCCTCATGGAGGGCTTTATCGATCTGGGCGAATTTTTCCCGGCTGCCCGGCTCACCCCTCTTGATCTCGTCGTAGATGATGGACATCACTAAGGCTTGAATCTCCGGCTCCGGGGTGTAGGTTTTCAGGCCCAGCTTTTCACAGGCCTTGTGGTAGAGGCCCATTTGTATGGTACCGTCGGTGGCCAGGATGCCCACTTTTTCCGGCTTTAATGCCAACAGGCTCTTGGCCGTTTCCTCTATCATGTGGATGATGGGAATCCCGATGGCCTCCTGGAGGGCGGGGACGAAGTAGTGGGAGGTGTTACAGGGGATGGCAATGCGGGTGCAGCCGGCCCGCTCTAAGAGGTGCACGTCCCCCAAGAGCCGTTGGAACACCTCCTCCTCCCGGCCGCCTAAGATATAGGCGGTGCGGTCGGGGATCTCCGTGTCGCTCCAGATCAGGGTGGGCACATGGGCCTGGTCGGTGGCGGCCTCGGTGCGGTCTATGATGCGCTGGTAGAAGATTTGGGTGGCTTGGGGGCCCATGCCGCCGAGGATTCCTAGTCTTTCTTCTTTCATAAGAAATACACCTCTTTGTGTCTTTTGCAAGGCTGGGCCTTGAACCCTTTTATAAAACAGGCAAAGGGCCTGTTGCCTTTTTGATTTCTCAGGCAAGCTGTTTTGATGGTTCGTCCTGAGAGGAGGGAGGCTTTTGTTGAGGTTCTTTTTTTGGTGCATGGTTGACTGACGTAGTCACCACCCCGCCCTATGGGCACCCCTCCACAGGAGGGGAATTTGGACGGGGATGTGGTTTGGGGGGTTCCTCTACCTCACAGGAGCACACAATTCCCCTCCTGTGGAGGGGTGGCACGAAGTGACGGGGTGGTTAACCGGCGAGCGTAGAGGTCGAAGGGCTTGGTGTTTCTTTGCCTTAGAACACAAAAACAAAAGAACCACCCATCAAAGTGTAAGAAAACGAGCGCTAGAAACAACGGGGCCCCACACGTTTAGGCGGAGCGAAGCGCAGCCTTTCACCCCGGGGTCCAGGGGCCGAGGCCCTTGGCGCTCTTTTCACCCTTTCTCGCGGGAGAAAGGGTGTCCCAGCCGGATAGGCTGCCCGTCCGGCGAGGACAAAACGATCAGGCCGTTTGCCTGCGAAATCCAAAACCTACTGCCTGCCAGCTTGGCAAAGCTAAATGTTCATTGAAGCAATATCAAGACTTCCTCTCATAATACTGCTTAAACTTCGAAAACTGCCCCAGCTGATTTTTGAGATTCCTCAAAAACCGCAACGGATTCTTATCCGCCTTGTAAAACAGGGGGTTTCTATCCCGCTTCTGCCGCTTTTGTCGGCGCATCTTCTTATGATAGGTAGCGGGCACATAGTCGTAGGCCACCTTCCGGGGCACCACCCGCCAAAGGCTGGGCCTGGCGGCGATGACAAAGGTTTTCTCCCTGTCCTCGATGAAATCCTCCACCAAATACTTGGCGATGTTATAGCCTGAGCCGGTGACGTAATAGTTGCTGCGGCCCTGGCGGCAGTTGATCTCAAAGACCTTAAACTGGTTGTCCCGCTGGTCGTATTTGATATCGAAGTTGGAGAATCCGCGGAATTCTATGGCCTCCAAAAAGCCCCGGAGCTTTTCGCACAGGGCCTCGTTCTCCTCGGTGTTGGACTCCGTTAAGATCACCGCGTGGTTCCCCAGGCCGTGGGGGGTGTGCTCCTCTAAGAGCACGTGACCCAGGCACATCAGCAGCACCTTGCCGTGGCGGTCGGAGTAGTTGGTCAAAACCCGCATGTAGCTGTCGTCCCCGGGGATAAAGTCCTGGATGATCATGCTGTCCTCATAGCCCGAGGCGTAAACCTTTTCCAGCACCGCCTGAAGGGCCTCTCTGTCCGCGCACTTAAACACCTTGTCGTTACCCTCGAAGGGGTGGGCCCAGTAAGCAACCCCGTTGGAGGGCTTTACGATGTAGGGGGCCTCGAAGGGCAGGTCAAATTCCTCCCCCATCTCCCGGCGGTAGACGAAGGTATCGGGATAGGCGATGCCGTGGGCCTCGCAGAGGCGATAAAAGCTCTCCTTGTTGGTGAGCCGCTCGATCTGCTCTAGGGAGGCGTAGGGCACGATGACGTTTTTGGGCAGCTGGTCGCGGCACTGGGCGGCTAATTTCACATAGCTGTCCCCGCAGGCCACTAAGACCACGGGCTTGTCGAAATGGGCGGCGGCCACCATCTGCACGTTTTGCACAAAGGTGTCCGGCTCCTCGTTTTGGGGGCTTGTCCTATAGTCGATGATGGCGCTCTGGTAGGCAGGGCCTGAGGAGAACTTGCCATAGCAGATGGAGCGCACCCCATAGGCCTCGTGAAAGGCTCTGGCTACGCTGTACACGTTGATGTCCCCACCGAACAGCAGGGGTATAAATTCCTGATTCATCCTGTTTCCTCCCCGTTTCAAAGGAGGGGAAAGGCGGCTTTTCCACCTTTCCCCCATGGCTTTCACTGGCTGACCTTCTTATCCGGATACCCGACTCACTTGATAGACGCCGGGGATCTGATTGAGTTTATTCATCACGGTTTTCACATCGCCGCTGCCCTTCACCTCGATGACCAGGCTTACCTTGGCATAGCCGTCGGCTAGGCCGTTGGCCGCCAGGGACAAAAGGCGCACCTTGGCGGCGGAGAGTATCATCGCCACATCCAGAGTCAGGCCGTCTCTGTCCTTGGCCATGATCTCCAGGGCGGTTTTATAGGTGTTTTGGCCCTCTTCGTCCCAGCTGACCTTGATCCAGCGGTCCCGCTCCTCGGCCTTGCGGCGGGTCACGGCGGCGTTGGGGCAGTCTTGCCTGTGAACAGAAACGCCAAAGCCCTTGGTGATAAAGCCCACGATCTCATCGCCGGGCACAGGGGTGCAGCACTTGGCAAACTTTACCAAGCAGTCTGTCATATCGTCCACCACCACCCCGGAGCCTGCGTGCTTTTTGCCGGACTGGTGGGCCACCCCGGCCTCCAGCTGGATGGGAACGTTGGCGGCGTCCCCCGCCTGCTTTTCCGCCGTAAGCTTCTCTGTTTGAATGCGGTTTTGGTGCACCAGCTCTTCTCTGATGCGGTTGGCGCACTTCTGGGCCGAGGCGCCGCCGTAGCCTATGGCGGCATACATTTCCTCCAGCACGTTAAAGCTGAGCTTTTTCAAGACTTTGGGCAGCACCTCGTCGCTGGAGGCCTGGGCCAGGCTGATGCCCAGGTGCCGCAGCTCGTTTTCAAAGGCGCTGCGCCCGTGGGCCACGTTTTCTTCCCGCTTTTCCCGCTTGAACCACTGGCGTATCTTGATCTTGGCCTCGTTGCTCTTACAGAGCTTTACCCAGTCTCGGCTGGGGCCGTGGGCGCTTTTGGAGGTGACGATCTCCACGATCTGGCCGGACTGGAGCCGGTAGTCGAAGTTTACGATGCGCCCGTTGACCTTGGCCCCCACCATGCCGTTGCCCACGGCGGAGTGGATGTTATAGGCAAAGTCTATGGGGGTGGAGCCGGCGGGCAGATTTACCACGTCGCCCTGGGGGGTGAAGACGAACACCTCGTCGGCGAAGAGGTCCACCTTTAGGGTGCGGACATACTCCTCGGCGTCGCTGTCCTGCTGGTTTTCCAGAAGGCGGCGTATCCAGGCAAAGATCTCGCTGTCGTCCTGGCCCTTTTTCGCCAGGTTCAGGCCCTGCTTATACTTCCAGTGGGCCGCCACGCCGTATTCCGCCATGTGGTGCATATCCGTGGTGCGGATCTGGACTTCGAAGGGGATGCCCTCGGAGCCGATGACGGAGGTGTGGAGGGATTGATAAAGGTTGGGCTTGGGCGTCCCGATATGGTCCTTAAACCGGCCCAACATGGGCTTATAAAGGTCGTGGATGACCCCTAAAACGTTATAGCAGCTGGGGATGTCGTCTACGATGACCCGGAAGGCATATAGGTCAAAAATCTCCGAGAGTTTTCTCCCCTGAACGTAGATTTTCCGGTAGATGGAATAGGTGTGCTTCACTCTGCCGTAAACAGTCCCGTGTATGCCCTCTTCCTTCAGCCTGTCTTCTATGGTCTTTTGGATGTTTTCCATGAAGTTTTCGTTGGTCTGGACTTCACGGGCTAACTCCTCGGCGATCTCCTTACAGGCGATGGGGTCTAAATATTTTAAGGAGAGGTCCTCCATCTCCCACTTCATCCGCTGCATACCAAGGCGGTGGGCGATGGGGGCGTAGATCTCCAGGGTTTCCAAGGATTTTTCCCGCTGCTTCCGCTCGGACTGATACTCCATGGTGCGGATATTGTGCATACGGTCGCAGATTTTGATTAAAATCACCCGGATGTCCTTGGCCATGGCCATGAGCATCTTGCGCAGGTTCTCCATCTGCTCCTCTTCCTTCGAGGTATACTGCACACGAGTCAGCTTGGTAACGCCGTCTACCAGGTCGGCCACAGTCACGCCGAATTTATCCGCCACGTCTTCATAGGAGCTGTCGGTGTCCTCGATACAGTCGTGGAGGAGGGCGGCCATAATGGACTCCATGTCCAGGCCCAGGTCGGCCACCAGGTCGGCCACGGCCACGGGATGGCTCACAAAGGGAGAGCCGTCTTTCCGCAGCTGGCCGTGGTGGTGGTCAACGGCATATTGATAAACCTCCCGCAGCTTGGCGATATCCGCCCCGGGCAGGTAGCCTTTTACCTTTTCTACAAGATGCTCAAAGCGTTTGTTGGTGGATTCCATGGTTCTCCCTCCTTTTCCAGGCAGAGTCGTCGGGTCAAAGGGGTGCCTCTGCCGGAAAACTGCCTTCATTGGGTCTTTGCTTGCTATTCTATGTACTACCCATGGGATTTGACAAGATATTATCCATTTGCCAGATGTCTTAGTCTGCGCATGAGGCTGGTTTTTTCCAAATCCAGCTTGTCGCCCCCGGGGTTTTTCGTCTGGACTCTCAGGCGCTGGCCCCGGTGCTCCCAATCCAAAAGACCGCACTCCCGGAACACATCCAGGCAAATGAGGGCACGAACCGGGGTGGTACTGAGCCCCTGGCCGCTTACCAGGCTGCGGGCTAAGCTCTCGGGCGTGTCTGCCTCTAGGTGGCCGCAGCGGGCCAGATGCCGCCAGAGGGCCACAAAGTCCTCCCGCCGGGGGGTGATCTGGGCCGCCTCCAGAGAAGGCAGGGCGTCACCCCGGTGGAGGCGGTGGTAGAGGGCGGTCTCCCGCTCCTCCCGCTCACTGGTGGGATGCAGGTCCACCGCCTGGAGCTGGACAGTGCGGGACGCGCGGTATTCGTTGATCTGAGGGTAAAAGGCCAAATCTATGGTGTCGCCCACCTGGACTCCGGCCTTTAACCGGGTGGTGGAGAAAAAGATTACGTCCAGACTTCTGCCGTCTCTTGCCACCCGCATTTTCAGGTGGCGCCCGCCTCCCACATCGGCCACGCAGGTGATGGCCAGGCCGGACAGGGCGAACACGGGCTTGGGGTTTCCGTTGCCGTAGGGCTCTAAAAGGCTCAGACCCTCTACCCCCTCCACGGAGAGGTCGAAGATGTCGGACACTTCAACGTCTACCTCCAGGGTGGGCACCATCTCTTCCCCGCCGGTGTCCTCTCTCACCAGGGCGCTCATCCGGGCACGGAAGGCGGGGATATGCTCCTCCAAAATGGTAAAGCCCGCCGCCATGGCATGGCCGCCATAGCCTTCTAACAGATCGGCGCAGGCCTCCAGGGCACGGAACAGGTGAAAGCCGCCGTAAGACCTGGCGGAGCCTTTTCCCTTGCCGTCTTGGAGGCAGATCATCAGGGCCGGGCAGGCGTAACGCTCGGAGAGGCGGGAGGCCACAATGCCCACCACCCCCTGGTGCCAGCCCTCCTGGCCTAGAACGATGCAGTCGTGGCGCGCCTGGTGGTCCAGTAGGGCGGTGCATTGGGTATAGATCTCCAGCTCCACCGCCTGGCGCTCCCGGTTCAAATCCCCCAGCTCCTGGGCCAGCTTCACGGCCTTGTCCCGCTCCAGGGTTAAGATCAGCTCCGCCGCCAAAACGGCCTTGCCCATGCGCCCGGCGGCATTGAGCCGGGGGGCGATGCAGTAGCCCACGGTGGTGGAATTCAGGGCGGCGGGGGTGGTGCCGGACTCCTCCATGAGAGCCAAGAGGCCGGGGCGGGGGTTCTTTTGAATCTGCCGCAGGCCCATGTGGACCAGGGTGCGGTTTTCCCCCAAAAGTTTCATCACGTCGGCCACGGTGCCCACGGCGGCCAGGTCGGCGTATTCCTCCAAAACCTCCCGGGCTTTTTCCGGGCCCTCCATGGCCAGCACCAGCTTGAGGGCAACGCCCACGCCGGCTAAGTCCTTAAAGGGGTAGGGGCAATCCTCCCTGTGGGGGTTCACCACGGCCACAGCTTCGGGCAGGGTTTCCTTGCAGGTGTGGTGGTCGGTGATGACCATGTCTATGCCCAGGCTCTTGGCGTAGCGGGCCTCCTCCACGGCGGTGATACCGCAGTCGACGGTGACGATGAGGGAGACCCCCTCGCCATGAAGGGCGTCTACGGCCTCGCGGCTGACGCCATAGCCCTCCTCCAAGCGGCAGGGAATGTAAAAGCAAACGGCCCCGCCCCGGGCTCTTAAATAGTGGGTCAAAAGGCAGGTAGAGGTGATGCCGTCCACGTCGTAGTCGCCGAAGACGGAGATTTTTTCTCCCTTACTAAGGGCAGCCTCGATGCGGGCAACGGCCCTGTCCATATCTTTTAGCAGCAGCGGATCTAAGAGCAGATTGGGGTGCCAGGAGAGGAAGGACTGGGCCTCCTCCAGGCTGTCAAGCCCCCGGGCGCAAAGCACCGCCGCCACCAAAGGCGGCACACCCTGGCCCTTGAGCCGGAGAAACACCTCCCCCGAGCGCTCTGCAATTTTCCACTGCTTATACTTCATAAAGAACCTCAATACATAAGCTTACCTGTTCCGGCAAGAAATCATTCACATATTATAATGTCTGTCGAACAAGAGCGAAGCTATTGTTCGGTGCCAACGGCCTTTTGGAAGGTGCCAAGGGCAGCTTCCAAAAGCAGACATTTCAATAATGACTAAAGTACACAAAACAAAAGCATTCTTGTTTTGTGTACTCGCGCGGAAAATCCGCGCGAATAAACCGCCCTGCGGTTTTTTCAATAGTCTTTATTATAACAAATTTCACGCTTCGAAACAAGCATAGGACAGGATTTTCTTTTGGATATTACCCCAAAACCCCCAGGGTTCTCTCCCGGAGGAGATGCACCTGGGGATTTTTCGCTGTTTCCCTTCCGCGGACTGCCGGGCCCCTTCCTCAGTCCGCTTCTAAGGGGTAGAGGAAGTTCTCCCGGGCGTAGGCCTGTATGCTTTCAAAGGGGCGGATGGCCGCGGGCTCTTCTAAGGTCACCGTGCCGTCGGGGAGAAAGTAGACATCCCGGTTGGTGGGCACGGGCACCTGGGCACGGGTGACATCCATGGCCTGCATGAAGGGGGGGCCCTGAATCCCGCAGGCCTCAAAAACCTTGTTCATCAAAAAGGCGGGGGCCACATCGCCGCCGTAGCCCTGAAAGTCTTTGCCCAAAACCTCCTTGGCCTTGTCGTTAGCCCAGATGAAGTAGGGGGTCTCGTAATAATTTCGGTAGCCGTCGGGGGTGCTGAGGGCCAGGTTAATCCCCAGCTCGTGGTAGATGGACACTGCGCCCTCCCCCAGGGCGGGCTTATGGTCGCCGAAGACCACCACCACCAGGGGGCGCTCAAAGTCCTTCAGGCGGCCTAACATCTTCTCCATCTCCGTCATGGACTCCCGTATGCTGCCAAAGTAGTTGGACAAAATCATTCTGGTGTCGTGGGGGAAGAGGGGGGAGACGAAGCCCTCGCCCCATTCGGCATACTCTGTGGTGTAGGGCCCGTGGCCCTGGTAGGTCAGGTGGTAGGCGAAATAGGGATCGTCGGACTGGGCGCAGTGGTCCCGGTAAAGTTTTTCTAGGTTGGGGAACACATCCCTGTCGTAGGGAGACTTACCCACCTGGGGACTGTCGATAAAATAGTAGTTTTCAAAGCCCAGGTTATAGTTGATGTTCTCCCTGTCGTAGAACCAGCCAAAGCAGGCGTGGCCCCCCTCGGTGTAGTAGCCGTTCTGGCGGAAATACCAGGGGTAGGCCGTAGTGGGGCTGCGGTAGGAGGGCAGGTCCACAAAGCCCGAGAGAAAGGCTCTCTCCGTGTCCACCGTCCCTCCGGCAAAGATGTTGGTAATCAGGCTGCCGTATATGCTCTCCTCCTGTATCCGGTGGAGGGGGGCGTAAATGGTGGAGGAGAGGCCGTCTATGCCGTATTTTTCAAAGTCGGCGTAGGCCTCCAGCATGAAGCTCATCACGTCGATGCGCTGCTCCTCTGGAATGGGCTCGTTGGGGTAGGCGGCCAGGGCCCGCTGCGCCAGCTTTTCGTCGTAGTCGTCGGGCAGGGGGGCGTTCCCCGTCCAGGCGGAGTGGAGGAGGGGGTAGACGAAGCCCTTGGAGTAGAACACCTCGTTGGCGGCCCAGGGGTTGATGAGAGCCTCGTTGCGGGTTCTGGCGTCGTACACCTCTCCGCTGGCATAGATGCCCGAGAGAGGGAAAAAGGCGCACAAAAGCAAGGTGGCCCCCAAAAAGCGCACCGGGGCCTTTTGCCGCCCCGCCGCGAAGAGGTAGAGCAGCAGCAGCAGCCCCAAAAAGGCCGCAATGAGGGACACCATGCCCGGGATGAGGAAGAGATCGTAGCCTCTGTCCGCCATCTCCCCCGCCTCGCGGAAGAGGGTGATATCCTCGAAGTAGATGGGTGCGTTGCGGAAGGTGAGCTTATAGATATTGGCAAAGGCCAGGGTGAGAGCCAGAGCCCCGGTAAGGAGCCAAGAGAGCCAGGCCCTGTTGGTGACAAAGTATAAAAACAGGCAAAGGAGCACCACGGGCAGGATGTTTAAGACGGCGATAATGGGCAGGTCGAAGAAGCTCTCAAACAGCTTTTCCTGCTGGTCCACTGCGGAAAACCACAGGGGCACCAGGGCCAAAGCCGCTGAAAGCAGCACCAGAATCAAGGGGGTGCCGAGACTATGTAGTCCCTTGGTCTGGAGCAGCTTAACCCACTGGCGAAAGGTCTTTCTCTCCGCCGGCGCCGGAAGGGCGCCTTGGGGCGGCTGAAAGGGAGACTCTTCCAGGGGTGGGGGCAGGACGGGAGAAGCGGCGGAGACGAACCCCACCGCTTCCTGCTCTATGGTGGCGGCGGCGCCGCTGGAGAAATGCTCTGACATAAAACTCCTTAAAATGCCACTTTGGCTGCAATGTAGTCGCGAAGCTTATCAATGGGAATCCGCTCCTGGGCCATGGTGTCCCGGTCACGAACGGTGACGCAGTTGTCGGCGGGGGTGTTTTCATCCCCTATGGTCTGGAAGTCTACGGTGATGCAGTAGGGGGTGCCCACCTCGTCCTGGCGTCTGTAGCGCTTGCCGATGGAGCCTGCGTCGTCGTAGTCCACCATGAAATCCTTGGAGAGCATTTGCTGGATCTCCAGGGCCTTATCCCCCAGCTTTTTGGAAAGGGGCAAAACGGCGCACTTCATGGGGGCCAGGGCCGGGTGGAGCCGCAGAACGGTGCGCATGTCGTTCTTCTCCGCGTCTACCAGCTCTTCGTCGTAAGCGTCGATGAGGAAGGCCAGGGTCACCCGGTCGGCGCCCAGGGAGGGCTCGATGACGTAGGGGATATAGTGCTGGTTTTGCTCCTGGTCGTAATAGGTCTGGTCCTTGCCGGACTGGGCCTGGTGGGCCTTGAGATCGAAATCGGTACGGGAGGCCACGCCCCACAGCTCGCCCCAGCCGAAGGGGAAGAGGAACTCAAAGTCGGTGGTGGCGTTGGAGTAGTGGGAGAGCTCCTCCTGCTCGTGGTCCCGGAGGCGAAGGTTCCCCTCCTGCATCCCCAGGGACAGGAGCCATTCCTTACAGAAGGCCCGCCAGTAGTCGAACCACTCTAATTCCGTGCCGGGCTTGCGGAAGAACTCAAGCTCCATCTGCTCGAATTCACGGGTGCGGAAGGTGAAGTTGCCGGGGGTGATCTCGTTTCGAAAGCTCTTGCCCACCTGGCAAACGCCGAAGGGCAGCTTTCTGCGGGTGGTGCGCTGGATGTTCTGGAAGTTGACAAAAATGCCCTGGGCGGTCTCGGGGCGGAGATACACGGTGGCGGCGGTGTCCTCGTTGACCCCCTGGAAGGTTTTGAACATCAGGTTGAACTTGCGGATCTCCGTAAAGTCCGACTTGTCGCAGTGGGGGCAGGCGATGGCTCTGTCCCGGATGTAGACGATGAGGGCGTCGTTGTCCATGGCCTCCACGTTCACATCGGTGATCTCGTGGAGCTTGTTCCACTCCTCCACCAGCTTGTCGGCCCTGTGGCGCATTTTGCAGGATTTGCAGTCGATGAGGGGGTCGTTAAAGGTGGCCACGTGGCCCGATGCCACCCAAACCTCGGGGTTCATTAAAATGGCGGCGTCCTGGCCTACATTATAAGGATTCTCCTGGACAAACTTTTTCCACCAGGCCCTTTTAATATTGTTCTTCAATTCCACGCCCAAGGGGCCGTAGTCCCAGGTGTTGGCCAGGCCGCCGTAGATCTCGCTGCCTGCATATACAAACCCGCGCCCCTTACAGAGCGCGACGATTTTTTCCATGGTTTTTTCTCTGTTCTCCATCATGACAATTCCCTTCCTCCAGGCCGAATATTTTCATTCCTATTATTATATACGGAATTGGAACGCTGTCAATGCAGGCCCGGGGGTTTTTCCTCCCTTTTTCATCAAAAAAAGCTGAAAATTTCTGGTAGTGGCCTAAGATAAGAACATTTCCACATCTTCCACGGACAAATCTTGGTGCAAGGCCCGGCTGATGCCCAAGCCTAAGACCTTGGAGAGGGTTTCTCCAAAACTGTCCACCTCCCGGGGGGTGACGAAAAGGCCTGCGCCCATCTCCAAAAGGGCCTCGGGGTCCTGGCCGTGGTGTCCGGTTTTCTCCAAAAGATCCAGGCATAAAGTCGCGGCGTCCACCACCGTGGGGACGCCAAGGGCAATCACCGGCACCCCCATGGAGGCCGCCGTAAGGGCCATGCGGTGGTTCCCTACCCCGGAGCCGGGGATGATGCCCGTGTCGGTGATCTGCACCGTGCGGAAAATGCGGCCCAGGGACCGGGAGGCCAGGGCGTCTACGGCGATGATGCAGTCGGGCTTCAGGCTCTTTGCCACGGCGGAAATCAGCTCTCCGCTCTCCACCCCCGTATCCCCCATGACCCCGGCGGCCAGGGCGGAGACGGGGCGAAAGCCGCCGAAATGCTCGGGGACGGCCTCGATAAGGTGCCTTGTCACCAGGATGGATTCCACGGTCTTGGGGCCTATGGCGTCGGGGGTCACGTCTCTATTTCCCAGGCCCGCCACTAAAACGGAGCCCTTTTCCGGGATGTTCAGGATTTGGGACAGCTGCTCCGCCACGATCTCCGCCGCCTGGACGTAGTCGGAGCGGCCTAGCTGGCAGAGGTTTTCCATTTCCAGGGTAATATAGCGGCCCCGGGGCTTGCCTAAGGCTCTCTCCCCTTCCTCATCGATGATCTCCACGTGGGTGACACTGTAGTCGGGGAATTTTTCTTCTCTGGCGATGACCCCGGGGAGCTTGGTGGTCTCCTTTGCGGATTCCTCCCAAATCTCCTTTGCCTCCAGGGCCAGGTCGGTGCGGCGGTCTGCCATGGGCGCCTCCTTCTGCCACCACATCTGGTGGTCATATTGTTTCTGCCCCCTATTTTTTGCCTTTTTCCCGGGATTATGCGAAAACTTCTTTTTCGCGAAAAAAATCCTTGCATTTGGCCTGTACTTATGTTACAATCTAATCCTGCGTGGAGCAATCACGTAAATTTTACTCATCGGAGGAGGTGTTTGGTTTGCCGAATATTAAGTCTGCTAAAAAGCGCGTTCTTGTTAATCAGACGAAGGCCCTGCAAAATAAGGCTGCTCGTTCTGCCCTGAAAACTCAGCTGAAGAAGTTTGAGGCCGCGGTGGTCGAAGGCAACCGCAGCGAGGCCGATAAGGAATATAGAACTACAGTCAAGGCTGTGGATCAGGCTGTGGCTCGTGGGCTCCTGCACCGCAACAATGCGGCGCACAAAAAGAGCAGCATGACCCTGAAGCTGAACAAAATCGCACAGTAAGTCTGAAAGCCGCCTGTCATATGCAGGCGGTTTTTTGCTATTCTTTAAAATATTTCATCCTTTGATTATGAGTCGCTTGCCCTGGGGATGATGGTAGCAGGGGTTTGGTTCTACCATACTGGTAAGCTTGTGGGCCGCAACCAAGACTGTTTTTGGCTCGGGGCTTTTGTTGTGGTTCTCTTTTGGGTGAACGGTTGACTGACGTAGTCACCACCCCGCCCTATGGGCACCCCTCCACAGGAGGGGAATTAGGACGGGGAATGCGGCTTGGGTTTCCTCTGCCTCACAGGAGCGCACAATTCCCCTCCTGTGGAGGGGTGGCACGCAGTGACGGGGTGGTCAACCGCCAACGCAGCGCGCCCAGGGCTTGGTGTTTCCTCACCCGAGAACCACAGAAAACAAAAGAACCACGCCCCGAACAACACACCCAGTAGCCGCACCCACCCACCCAACCTAATTTTGGCGGTTAGCCATATCTCGGGGGGGTGCAAGGGGAAGGCCCCCCTTGCTGTTCTTTCCCCCATTTCTTCTAAAGAAATGGGGCCCCAATTTCAAAGGTGGCTTCGCTTCATCTAATCAAACTGTCCGCTGGACAGTTTGACGGGTCGGACAAAGCATCTCCGTCCTGCCAGGGCGGTACAAAACAACTCACCTACCAGCATGGTAGAACAAACAAATCCCCTTTTGGGGGTCCCCAAAAAACCACAAAAGAAAGGAGAATCCCTTTGGACTTTCAAGAACTCTCCTGGCAGGCCCGCGGCAGGCTCTGGCTGCGGCTGCTGATCCGCCTCACCCTTGCCGCCCTCTTCCTGCTGGTGGTGGCGAAGATCGGGATTCCTGTCCTCTCTTACTGCATCCCCTTTGTGATGGCGCTGATCTTTGCCTGGCTCTTAGAGCCCATGGTGCGCTTTCTCATCCGCCATACCGTTTTGTCCCGCAAGGCGGTGTCTATCATCGTCATCCTCCTGATCTGCGGGCTGTTAGGCGGCGGGCTCTTCTGGCTGGGCTTTAAGATCGTGGCCGAGGTGAATAACCTCTCCGCCAACTGGAACGCCATTTGGGAGAGCTTTAGCGCCGTGTTTTCCCAGCTATCTTACCAAGTGACCCAAACCCTCTCCTATCTCCCTGAGGAGATGCGGGAAACCGTGGAGAGCCTCACCAACCAGATTATGATCTGGCTCCGGGGCCTGGGCTACGACCTGATCCCCAAGGGCACCTCCATCGCCGTGGGCCTTCCCTGGGTGGTGCTGTCCTTCATTTTCTTCCTGATGGCCAGCTACTTCATGATGGCCGATTACCCCCGGATGGGCGCGGTCACCACCCGCTGGATGCCGGTGAATCTTCGGGCCTTTCTGCGGTTTTTGGAGCATACTTTCCAGTCGGCCTTTACGGGCTATATCCGGGCGGAGCTCCTTTTATCCCTGGTGGTCTTCTTCATCCTGGCAATCGGCTTTTCCGTGATGAAGCTGCCTTACGCCCTTCTCATCGCCTTCCTTTTGGCGGTGCTGGACTTTATCCCCATCGTGGGGGCCGGTACCATCATGGTGCCTTGGGCCGTGGTGTCCATGGCCCTGGGGAACTGGAAAACCGCCATCATCCTCCTGGCCATCTGGGGGGTCATCGTGGTGTTCCGCCGGGTGGCCGAGCCCCGGTTTTTGGGCTCCCAAACGGGCCTGCACCCCCTTTTGGCCCTCATCGCCATCTACGTGGGCATGAAATCCTTCGGGGTGGTGGGGCTGATCTTTGCCCCTACCCTGCTGCTGGTGGCCATCAGCGTCTGCGTCTCCGGGGTGTTCGACGGTTTTGTGGCGGATGTGTCCCTGGCCTTTCAGGATCTCAACGCCTTCCTGCGCCACGACCGCAAGGAGAGAGTGGACGAATAGGCAGCAATCTCTTCCTTCTTTTCCGGGAGGAAGAGATTTTTTTGCACAAATTCAAAAACTATCTGACTTTTTTTCATGATTTTTTCACATATTACTTCTATACTGATGTCCATGAACTACAAGGCGCCCGGAAATGACACCTTTCCCCGCCCTTTTACTTAAAGGAGGCACTTTTATGGAACACTATGATCCCCTTTCCCAGAACTCCCAGGAACCCTTGGAGCCCCAAGAAAGCGTTTACGCAGCCCCTCCCCAGGAAGACGGGTTCACCCCGCCTGCCCGTGACCCCCTGGGCACCCCCGGCTATACCATAGGCCAGAAACCCAAAAAATCCGGCGGGGCCGCCAGGAAGACCGTGGCCCTCTGCTTGGTCTGCGCCCTTTTGGGCGGCCTGGGGGGCGGCGGCCTGGTGATGGGCCTACAGGGCGGCACCAATCCCGGCGCCATCCACTACGGCAACAGAACCCCCGCCCCCCTTTCCACCATCTCCGCCGATACGAAAACGGCCATGACCGTCCCCGAGGTCTATGCCAATTACGTGGATTCCTGCGTGGGCATCACCGTGGATCTGGTCACCACCAACCTCTTCGGCCAGCGGGTCCAGAGCGCCGCGGCGGGCTCCGGCTTTGTCATCACCGAGGACGGCTACATCGTTACCAACTACCACGTCATTAAAGGGGCCGACAGCATCACTGTCACCTTTGTAGACGGCACCTCCTTCCCCGCTACCTTAGTGGGCGGTGAGGAGGATAACGACGTGGCTGTCATCAAGATCAACGCCGCAGGCCTACACCCCGTGATTTTAGGGGACTCTACGGATATGTACGTGGGGGAAACCGTGGTCACCATAGGAAACCCCTTGGGGGAGCTGACCTTCTCCCTCTCCGACGGGGTGGTTTCCGCCCTGGATAGAGGCATCACCCTCTCCGACGGGTCTAAGATCAACATGATACAGACCAACTGCACCATCAACTCCGGCAACTCCGGCGGGCCCCTCTTTAACCTCCACGGCGAGGTGATCGGCATCGTTAGCGCCAAGTATTCCAACGGGGGCGACCCCTTCTCCGGGGGTGCCTCTGTGGAGGGCTTAGGCTTTGCCATTCCCATCAACGACGTGGGGGAGATGATACGGGACATTATCCAAAACGGCTACGTCACCGGCAAGCCCTACCTGGGCATCTCTGTCCGGACGGTGGACGCACAAAGCGACCCCGAGCTGCCGAAGGGGGCTAAGGTGATCATCGCCACCCCCACCCTCTGCGCCGCCAAGGCCGGGATTCAGGAGGGGGACGTGATCACCGCCGTGGGCGACGTGAAGGTTACCGGCAAGGAGGAGCTCATACAAGCGAAAAACGCCTATAAGGCCGGGGAAACGGTGAACTTTACCGTCTACCGTCAGGGACAGACCAAGGTGATCGCTGTGACCATGGACGAGGAAAACCTGGCGACCTCTAAGGCCCACATGGATTACCAGGAGCAGTGGGCCAAGGAGCACGGCCAAGGGCAGCAGGAGCAGCAGCAAGCGCCTAACCAGGGGCAGATCCCCGAGGAGTTCTTCGGGGGCGGCGGTCTTCCCTTTCCCTTTTTCTAAGATGCCGTCAGGCTGAAGATGCCGCCGGACTGAAATACAACTGAAAAATGGCTTCGGGACAAGCTACCCGGAGCCATTTTTTCTTCGGTTTCTTTCCCTTGGGTCTTTCGGGTGGCCTTCCTGCTTCCCGGCGGTTGACAAATCTCCGGGCTTTGGGTAAAATAACGGGTAGGCTGCGGGGCTTTTTCCCCGGGGCTTGGGATACGCCTCCGTAGTTAAATGGATATAACAAGCCCCTCCTAAGAGAACGCTTTCCAGTCAGAAAACTAAATATGCGCCCGTAGCTCAGCAGGATAGAGCGGTCGCCTCCTAAGCGACAGGTCGGGGATTCGAATTCCTTCGGGCGTGCCAATGAATCCAGTGTTATCAAGGGTTTGCGGGATTATCACCTTTTCTGGTCTTGCCGGACGGAGAGGTGATTTTTCCATTTCCGAGGTCGTTTTCGCACCCTGATTTTTGCTAAGAACGCTCATTGAATTCTTTGTCCCTACCCCCTATAATCACACCAGTATCAAGTAGAGTCGAAACGTGGTAGAATAAAGAAAAGGAATGATGAAAATGCCACGAAAAACATATCAACCGGAAGAAATTGTCGGGATTCTGCGCGATGCGGAAATCAAGCAGGCAAAAGGGCACAGCATCACCGATATCTGCCG
>JAVBLH010000025.1:0-19573 GCA_031553635.1 Evtepia sp.
GATCGCAGAGTGGCTAAAAAGCAGCACGCAGAGCCCCCCCGCAGACCCCGCCCCCCCCAGAAAAAGAAGAAGAGGGGATTCACCAGTCCCTGGGTCTACCTCCTCTTTGTCTTTGGCGTCTCGGCCATCCTGGCGGCCCTAAGCTGGACCGCAGCCAACGACGTGCTGGCCCTAAACAAGGTGCAGCATGAAGATGCCATCATCGTGGGGGAGAACGACAGCTTTGACAAAGTGGTGGATCAGCTGAAGGATAAGGGGATCATCCAATATAAGGGCCTTTTCAAAACCTTCGCCACCGTGGTGGGCGGGAAGGACAAGATCACCATGGGCACCTACCTCCTGGACACCGATATGGACTACAGGGCCATCATCAACGGCCTGGGGGCCAACTCCGACAGCCGCATGGAGGTGGAGGTGACCATCCCCGAGGGCTACACCGTGGACCAGATCTTCGCCCTTTTGGAGAAGAAGGGCGTATCCACCACCAAGAAGCTTCAGGATATGGCCGCTACCCATAACTATGCATTCTCCTTCCTCCAGGATATTCCCCTGGGCAGCTATCAGCGGCTGGAGGGCTATCTCTTCCCCGACACCTACCGTTTCTACATGGGGGAAAACCCCCTTTATGTCATCAATAAGATGCTGGTAAACTTCGACCTGAAATTTACCGAGGCCATGCGGACGAAAGTGGGCAACAGCAAGTACAGCATCCGGGAGATGCTGATTATCGCCTCTATGATAGACAAAGAAACCGACGGCGGAGATAGAGAGAACCTCTCCTCCGTCATGCACAACCGCCTGGAAAAGCCCAACAGCGAAACCGCCGGCTTCCTCAATGTGGACGCCACCATTCAATACGTCCTGCCCGAGGGGGAGATCGTGAATCAGAGCCACTACCAAAGCGTCGACAGTCCCTATAATACCTACCTGCACAAGGGGCTGCCCCCCGGCCCTGTGGGCAATCCCGGCCTGGACGCCATCTACGCCGCCATGAACCCCGCCAACACAGGTTATTACTTCTACTCTCTGGGTAAAGACGGTAAGCACCACTTCTTCAAAACCAACGCAGAGCACACGGCCTTTGTGGCCAGCCAGCAATGAGAAGGCCGGAACTATTAGCCCCCGCGGGGGACTTTGAGCGGCTTTCCATGGCCCTGGCCTACGGGGCCGACGCCGTCTACCTCTCCGGGGCCTCCTTTGGGATGCGGGCCTTCGCGGGCAATTTCAACGAAAAGACCCTGCCCCAGGCGGTTTCCCTGTGTAAGGAACGGGGCGTTTCCGTCCACGTGACCTTAAACACCATGGCCCGCAATGGGGAGATAAACGCCCTACCCCCTTGGCTGGAGCTCCTGGCCGCCTGCGGGGTGGATGCCGTCATCGTGGCGGATTTGGGGATTTTAAGCCTGGTAAAGCGCCACGCCCCGGGCCTTAACATCCATGTCAGCACCCAGGCCAGCGTGGTGAATCACGTAGCCGCCACCGCCTGGTATGACCTAGGGGCCAAGCGGGTGATCTTAGCCCGGGAGCTGAGCCTTTCGGAGATCGCAGAAATCCGGCAAAAAGCGCCCGCAGACCTGGAGCTGGAGGTCTTCGCCCACGGGGCCATGTGCGTGTCCCACTCGGGCCGCTGTCTCCTGTCCAACTACATGACGGGAAGAGACGCCAACCGAGGTGCCTGCGCCCAGCCCTGCCGCTATCAATACGCCCTGGTGGAGGAAAAGCGACCGGGAGAGTATTACCCTGTCTTCGAGGACGACACGGGCACCTATATCATGAACGCCAACGACCTGTGCATGATAGATCACTTGGAGGACCTAATGAAGCTGGGGATAGACTCCCTAAAAATCGAGGGCCGGGCCAAATCCGCCTATTACGCTGCCATCGTCACCGGGGCCTATCGTCAGGCCATAGACGCCTGCCTTCGGGGAGAGCCCTTAGACCCCCTCTGGCGGGAAGAGGTGGAGAAGGTGAGCCACCGCCACTACTCCACGGGCTTTTTCTATGAGAAGCCCGGCCAGCACACGGAAAACGCCCAATACCTGCGAGACTGGCAGGTGGTGGCCCTGGTGGAGGACTGTACCGAGGGAGGCCTTGCCACCCTCTCCCTGCGCAACAAATTCCGGGTGGGAGACCAGCTGGAGCTGGTGGGCCCCTACACAAAGCCCATAGCCTTTGCCGCCGGGCCCATGTGGGACGGGAAGGGGGCCCTCTTAGAGGAGCCCCGCAATCCCCAAATGCGCTTTCAGATGCAGCTACCCTGCCCTGTGCCGCCCCTTTCCCTGCTGCGGGCCTGCCGACCCAATGCCTAAGTGGGCGGGGCGGGGAGGGCTTAGTCCAAAGATTTCCGGCCTTAAAGGAATTTATTTTCCTTTCTCTGGGATAACGCCTTGACAAGATCAAAATTATTAAGTATAATACGAATGTTAAAGCCATAGTTATGGCCCTTTGGTGAACGAAATGGTTCGTCACTTCGGAGGGAGGGATAGTTAATGTCTGAGGTTCATATCAAGGAAAACGAGTCGCTGGAAAGCGCGCTGAAGCGTTTTAAGCGCAGCTGTGCAAAGTCCGGTGTTCTGGCTGAGGTGCGGAAAAGAGAGCACTACGAGAGCCCTAGCGTGAAGCGCCGCAAAAAGTCTGAAGCTGCACGGAAAAACAAGAAAAAGTTTTATTGAGTGAAAAGAAAGCCCTGTTCCAAGTTGGAGCAGGGCTTTTTTTGTTGTGCTGGCATAAAGCCTTCATCCCATTCAAAAAGAAAACCACCCGGTGCCTTCAAAAGCGCCGGGTGGTTTGATTCTTATGTTTTGAACTCCTAAGCGCCCTGGGCGCTTAAAGGGCAGCGCCGGCGTAAGGTGATCTGATACCAGGCCTTTCCCTCGTGAGAGGCCCCGGCCTCTTGGCAGGAGGCGATGGGGTAGCGGCCCTTTAAGTAGGAAAGCTCATCCTGGGAAAGGCGCAGCTCCCGCACGGTGCCGCCCTCCCGAAAGGAGTCCCATAAAAACTCCTCGAAGTACCCCCAACTTTTTGTCATGCGAATCCCCCCAAATAACCGCCGCGGCGTCTCGTTTTTCGTCCTCTTATTTTAGCGCAGAAGGGGGGAGGAGTCAACAGAAAAAGGGGAGAAAAAACGAAAAGGGGCCAGAATTATCCCCGTATTTGTCCGTCCCCGCGGATGATATATTTATAGCTTGTGAGTTCCTCCAAACCCATGGGGCCCCGGGCGTGGAGCTTTTGGGTAGAGATGCCCATCTCGCAGCCCAAACCAAATTCCCCCCCGTCGGTAAAGCGGGTGGAGGCGTTGACATACACGGCGGCGCTGTCCACCAGGCGGGTAAAGAGAGCGGCGTTTTCCGGGCTTTGGGTCAAGATCGCCTCGCTGTGGCCCGTGGAGTGGGCGGCGATATGGTCTATGGCGGCCTTGACATCCGGCACGGTTTTGATAGCCAGGATATAGTCTAAAAACTCCGTGTCAAAATCTGCTTCCAGGGCGGGTGTGCCGGGAATCAGGCCCTGTGCGCCCCGGCCCAAACGAAGCTCCACAGGCTGGAGCCCCTTCTCCAGACGCGCCTCCACCAAAAGGGCGTGAAGCCGGGGCAAAAGGGTGGGGGCGAGGCTCTCATGCACCAGGCAGACCTCCATGGCGTTGCAGACGGAAGGCCGGCTCACCTTGGCGTTTTCTAAAATAGCCAGCGCCTTGTCCAAATCGGCGCTCTCGTCTACGTAAATGTGGCAGATCCCCGTCCCCGTCTGGATGCAGGGGACTTTAGCCTCGTCGATACAGGTTTGGATCAGGGCGGCGCCCCCACGGGGGATAAGAAGGTCAACGAGACCCACAGCGCCCATCAGCTCCCGGGCGCTCTGACGGGTGGTGTCGGACACCAGGCTGATAAGCCGGGAGGGCAGGCCGTGGGCTTGAAGGCCCTCCTCCATGGCGTCCACAATGGCCCGGTTAGACCGGTAAGACTCCTTGCCCCCCCGCAACACGCAGACATTGCCGCTTTGAAAGGCTAGGCTGGCCGCGTCGGAGGTGACGTTAGGGCGGCTCTCGTAAATAATGGCCACAAGGCCCAGGGGCACGGCGGTTTTCTCCACCCGAAGGCCGCTCTCCAGGCTGTGGGTGCGCAAAATCCGCCCCACAGGGTCAGGCAGGGCCGCCACAGCCCGAACCCCCGCCGCCATATCGTCGATACGCCCTGGGGTGAGTCGGAGCCTATCTATCATCACGGGGGTGATGGTCCCCTGGGCGGCCTCCACATCCAGGGCGTTCTGGGCCAGGATGTGCGCACTGTGGGCCTGGATGCAGTCCGCCAGGGTCAGAAGAACCTCTGCCTTCTCCCGAGGGCTTAGGTTTTGCAGGGCGTATTTGGCCTGCCTGGCTTCCCGCAGGAGGGCTAAGGTTGCGGAATCTTGTGTCATTTCTTCGTCTCCCTTCCCCAGAATTTACTGCCCAGGGGTCTTCCGGCGGCAATGTCGTAAAGACCTGCGGGGCTGGCCCCGTTGGCGATGACCATATCGCAGCCCGCCTCCATGCAGATCTTCGCCGCCTGGAGCTTGGTCTCCATGCCCCCGGTGCCGAATTTAGAGCCCGCGCCCCCGGCCAGGGCCCAAATTTCGGGGCTTAAGTCCCGGATATCCTGAATCAGGTGGGCGTTCGTATCCTCGTGGGGGTCGGCGGTGTAAAGGCCGTCGATATCCGAGAGGAGAATCAAGAGGTCGGCGTGGGTGCTGACGGCCACAATGGCGGCGAGGGTATCGTTATCCCCGATCTCGATCTCCTGGGTGGATACGGTGTCGTTCTCGTTGATGATGGGCAGCACGTGGAGCTTTAGAAGGCGCTCCATGGTATTGCGAAAGTTCAAAAAGCGGTCGGCATCCTCTACGTCGGAACCAGTGAGGAGCACCTGGGCCACAGTGTGGTTGTGCTCGGAAAAATACTTATCATAGGTGTACATCAGCTCGCACTGGCCCACGGCGGCCACGGCCTGCTTGGTGGGAATATCCGCAGGCTTTTGGGTCAGGGCCAATTTACCCACCCCCATGGCGATGGCCCCGGAGGAGACTAGGATGATCTCATGGCCTGCGTTTTTCAGGTCGCTGAGGACTAAGCACAACTCCTGCATCCGGCGTATATTCAAAAGTCCCGAGGGGTGGGTGAGGGTGGAAGTGCCCAGCTTCACCACGATACGGCGGTGTGTTTTATCCATGGCGGTGCCTCCTAGCGCGGCCCCGATCTTAGGGCCTTAGATGATAGTGTTTCCTATTGTACATCACATAGTATAATCCATGGGCCCCCGGGGTGTCAAAGGGGGGCTTAGTCCAGCTGTGCGGCGGCCTGATAGCCGTCGCGGATGGCGTGCCAAATCTTACCGGCCTGTTGGGCATCGCCTATCACATAGGCCCGAGGGGTCACCTGGGCCAGAGCCTCCCCATAGGGCCGCTCCGAGGCAGTGCCCAAAGCCAGCACCACCCGATCGCAGGGGTACACATATTCCTCCCCGGTTTGGCTGTCACAGAACCAGATTCTATCCTCGCCGATCTTGGTGAGCCGGCGACTGAGCATATACACCACGTTGTTGATATCCAGCACCGCCGTTACCACATTGCGGTTAGAGCCCGGGGCTCCGGGGGCAATGCGGTTCTGGGCCTCTAAGACCACCACGGCGTTATTGCGCTCTCTTTCGCATAGAATCTCCGCCACCTCCAGGCCCGTCATGCCGGAGCCCACTACCACCACGCTCTCGCCTCTGATGTCCAGGGCTCCGGTGATAATATCCGGCGGGGTAGTGACGAGGAAGCTCTCCCTGGCCCCTTGGATGCCTTCGGGAATCATAGGCCTGCCTCCCGTGGCATCGAAGATGGCGTAGGGGGCCAGAGCCTGCATTTCCTCTATGGAAAGGGTCTTGCCGTAGTGGAAGGTGACCCCCGCGTCCCGGCAGTCCCGCTCCAGGGTTTCGATGAGGCCCCAAATTCTCTCCTTCCGGGGCACAGCGGCCGCCAGGCGCAATTGTCCGCCGGGCACTTGAGACTTTTCATAAAGCTCTACAGAAAACCCACGCAGTGCGGCGATGAGGGCGGCCTCCATCCCGGCGCAGCCTGCCCCCAGGACCAGAACCTTCCGTCCCGCGCCGTTCTTCTGCAAAGGCGGCAGCTGGGCCTCGAAGCCCGTTTCGGGGTTCAGGGCGCAGGTAATCCGCCCCATTTTGTTATGCATTTCCAGGCAGGACATGCAGGAGATGCAGTGGCGTATGGTCTCCTTTTTCCCCGTAAGGGCCTTTGTCATCCAGTTGGGGTCGGCCAAAAAAGCCCGGACGCTGCCCACGAAGTCCGTATAGCCCTCCCGCAGCAGTTCCTCGGCAAAGTCCGGGTCCCGCACCACAGCAACGCCGCAAACGGGGATGGACACGGTTTTCTTCACTGCCATCATCAGATGCTTGCGCCAGCCTTGGAGGAAGGTAATGGGCTCCATACTCTGGCTCAATTTACTGTTGGTACCCGAGGCGGAAACGTTGATGGCATCGGCCCCCCACTGCTCTAAAAACTGGCAGATTTTAATCCCCTGGTCGGCGTGGTAGCCGTCCTTTCCGATGTACTCCTCCAGAGACACCCGAAACATTACGGGGAAATCCCGGCCGCAGGTTTTGCGGATGGCCTCCACGATGCGCCGCAGAATCCGGGCCCGGTTTTCCAAAGACCCGCCGAACTCGTCGGTTCTTTGATTGGTGACGGGGCTTAAAAAGCTGTGGATAAAGTAGTGGTGGGCGGCGTGGACTTCCACCCCGTCAAAGCCCCCGTTTTTCACCCGCAGGGCCGCAGAGCCAAAGCAGTCGGCAATGGTTTGAATCTCCCCTGGCGTGGCCTCTCTGGCCTCGCCCTTTTTCTTCCCGGCGGCGGGGGAGACGGAGAGGAGCCCCCCGGGATTCAGCTTGGGGTCGCCATTGCTGCCCGGATGAAAAAGCTGGGCGAAGACCTTGGTGCCGTAGGGATGGAGCCTGTCGGCCAAGAGTCTGAAGCCCGGAATGTTCTCGTCCCGGGCGGCGGAGAGCTCCTTGGGAAAGAGCCTGCCGCAGGTTTCATCCACGCAGACCATCTCGGTGATGATAAGGCCCACGCCGCCCCTGGCCCTTGCTTCGTAATAGGCCAGCATATCCTCGGTCATGGCGCCATTGGGGCCGGTAAGGGAGCAGCTGGCGGCGGTCATCACCATCCGGTTGGGAAGGGTCAGGGAGCCGATGCGCCCCGGGGATTTTAGTCTTTCGTACATGCCAAAGCTCCTTTCCTCTGTGGGAAATTAAGTGAGGGCCGCCGCCGTAGCAGCCGCGGCCTTGCCTAAAATCAGGGTCTGGGCTTCGCTATAATCGCAAACTTCATAGGTGGGGATAATCTCGCTCTTTGGAAGTCCTTTGGGGTTATACCAAATGGTGTCTATCCCGGAGCGGTTGCCCCCCAGGATATCGGAGGAGAGGCTGTCCCCCACCACCACGGCCCGGCGGCGGTCGGTGATCCCCGCCTGCTGGCAAACGATATCAAAAAACTGGGGGTCGGGCTTTTGGCAGCCCAATTCCGTGGAGATAAACACGTGGGAGAAAAGATCGCAGATGGGGGAGGACTCCAGCCGGCCTCGCTGCATCACCGCCACCCCGTTGGTGACCAAAACCAGGGTGCAGCGGGCCTTCAGGCTGCGGCAAAAGTCTTCCGCCCCGGGGTAGATTTGGCTGCGCTTTACCAGCCTGTCCATGTAATAGACGTTCATGGCGTCCCCGTCTTGGTGACCCTGGCCGATCTCCTCCAAAAAGAGGCGAAAGCGCCGCTCCAAAATCTCATCCTGGCGTATCGCGCCCTGCTCAAAGGCCTTCCAGAGAGACTTGTTCCCCAGGTGATAGAGGTGCAGGTTCTCCGCCGTCACCGGGCAGCCGTACGCGGTGAGGGTGTCCTCCAGGGCCAAGGCCTCGGCCAGGTCAAAATCGAAGAGGGTGTTATCGGCGTCCAGGAGGATAAAGTCATAAGAGGGCATAAAAGCGCCGCCTTTCTAAGAATTCAGCACAGGAAAAGCTCCAGTAAAAACACCGTTCCGCAGGCCCCGGCCGCCACGGTGGTAAGGCCCGTCCCCCGCAGGGCTAAAAAGCCGGCCACCAATAGGGCCGCAAGGCCGGACCAAGGGGTTCCCGTGGCGAAGATCATGGCGGGAAAGGTCATAGCCGCCAGGGTCACATAGGGAACGTAGTAGAGAAAGGAGCGGATGAAGGGGTTTTTGATCTCCCCGCGAATGAGGGTCAGGGGCAGCACCCGGATGAGATAGGTACTAAGGGCCATGAGGCCTATGTAGAGATAGACATTATGGGACATCACTTGCCGCCTCCTTCACAGGAAATAAAGCCGCCCACAGGCCGGAGATCAGCACCGTGATGAGGATGATACGCAGCCCCGGGGAGAGAGGGGCGAAAAGTGGCAGGAAATAAAAGAGGGCACTCACCGCCATAGAGGCCGCCACCGCCCCCAGAACAGATCTGTCCTTCCTGGTTTGGGGGACAAACACGGCGATAAGCATCCCAAAGAGAGCCACCCCCAGGGCGCTGACTAAGCGGTCGGGGAGGACATTGCCCAAAAGGGCCCCGCAAAGGGTCCCAAGAGTCCAGCCAGGGCAGGCCACGCAAAAGGCACCCAGGGAGTATAAGGGCTCCAGATAGGTCTCCTCCCGGCGGATGGAGATGCCAAAGATCTCGTCGGTGACGGTAATGCCCAAAAGGAGGCGCATGGGCAGGGACACGCCCTTCTCCAGCCGCTGTGACAGGGCGCAGGACATGAGAAGGTAGCGGGCGTTGATCACCAGCTGGGCCGCCACCATCACCAGGTAGCTGCTTCCCGCGGCGATGACCGTCACCCCGGCAAACTGCCCGGCAGAGGTCATGTTGGTAAAACTCATCAGCGCCCCGGCAAAGGGGGAGATCCCCGCGGCGCTCATGACGATTCCCAAAGAGAGGGAAACGGTAAAGTACCCCAGGGCGATGGGAAGACCATCCCGTAAACCCTGGGTGAAAAAGTGCTTCTTCCCAGTCAATGCATCGTCTCCTTTCTCTTGGGCCTAAGGCCCGGCTTTGCAGCTTTATCTCCCCATTATAAACCTCTTAGGGCCAGAAAAAAAGCCCCTTTGTGGTTTTCTCTGGGGCCGGGGGTGGGGCCATGAAAAAGAGGCCCTTGGATTTCTCCAAAGACCTCTCCTCTTTTTTCGCTGCGATGGGGCTTCTTACTTTGCCACCACGTCGCGCAGGGCCTTGCCGGCCTTGAACACGGGAATCTTGGTGGCGGGAATCAGCACATCGGCCTTGGTGCGGGGGTTTCTGCCCATGCGCTCGGCTCTGTGCTTGGTCTCGAAGGAGCCAAATCCCACGATCTGCACCTTTTCCTCCTGAACCAGGGCGTCGGTGACTACCTTCATCATTGCGTTCACGGTAGCTTCCACGTCCTTCTTGGCGAGACCGGTCTCACCAGCAATTGCCATAATCAGCTCTGCCTTGTTCATACATTCACTTCCTCTTATCGTATAATTTCATGTTGATTGACCTAGTGATTTTACCTTGTTCCAGAGGTCGTCCAGCTCAGAAAGGCTCATGGCTTCCATGGCCCTTCCGGATTGGGCGGCGCACTCCTCCACCATGCGAAAACGTTTTATAAATTTATCACAGGCGGCCGATAGGGCCTCCTCTGGATCGCAGGATAAAAAGCGGGATACATTCACCGCGGCAAAGAGCAAATCCCCCAGCTCTTCCTCGGGGTTGGTGCCCTCCGTTATGGCGGCGCGCAGCTCCTGGGTCTCCTCCGAGAGCTTGTCCATGGCCCCGGAGATCTCCGGCCAGTCAAAGCCCGCCTTTTTCGCCTTTTGCTGGATCTTTTCGGCCCGCCAAAGAGCGGGCAGGCTGCGGGCCACGGCCTCTAAGCTGTCGCTGTGGGTTGCCTGGCCTTTTTCGATCTTTTTTAAGGCCTCCCAGTTAGTCAAAACCTCTCCCGTATTGGCGATTTGGGTATCGCCAAAGACATGGGGGTGGCGGTAAATGAGCTTTTTGGAAACCCCGTCGCAAACTTCATCCAAGGTGAAGTTTTTCGCGTCCTCCTCAATGGAGGTGTGAAAGAGGACCTGGAGCAGCACATCGCCCAGCTCTTCCTTCAGGTGGGTGGGGCTCTTTTCGTCTATGGCCTCGCAGACCTCGTAGGCCTCTTCTAAGAAGTTGCGGCGGATACTTTCGTGGGTTTGTTCCATGTCCCAAGGACAGCCGCCGGGGGCCCGGAGAAGACGAACGATTTCCCAAAGGTCGAAAAAGTCGTAAGCGTCTTTTTTAGAATTTACCATAAAATGCCCTTCTCTACAAGAAAAATTTGCGTTATTACTCCGGAATCCTTAAAATTTTCGCGATTTTGTCGCCTTTCGGCATCAAAGAGAGGTCCTCACGGGTAACAGCCTTCAATAAAACGATCAAAACGGCATAGACCACCACAGCCACCAGGATGGCCCCCATGACTACTAAAATATAGCCCCAGCGGTTTAACATGAGGACGCCGGTTTCTGAAACCAGCTGGAAAAAGGGGACGTTTACCAGCACTTTGGTAAACAAACCGCCCGCAGCCCAGGTGGCCCCACCCATGATGAGGGCGGCCGCCAGATTCTTCAGATAGGCCTTGCGGTAGCTGGGTGGCTGGGGAATCAGCTTCTTGATAAGAAGCAGTTCCAAAAAGGCCACGATGGCATAGCAAACCAGGGTGCCGATGGGGGCGCCCACCACGCCTATGCCCTCCTGGCGCACCAGGTAATTGTTGGTTAAAAGCTTCGCGGCGCAGCCTATGGCCATGATGAAGATGGGATACTTGGCATAGCCGCTGGCCTGGAGGATGGAGGTGCAGACGGTCATGATACAGATGAAGATGGAGGCGATGCCCAGAATGAACATACAGGGCTCGGCCACGGCATAGTTGGTGCCGAAATACAGGCCCCGCACCACAGGGCTGGCAATGGCCACGATGCCTATCCCCGCCGGAAAGGCCACCAGGCTGGAGATCCGCATGGAAGACTCGGCGATCTTGCGCACCTCGCCCCACTGCCCCCTGGCCAGGCTGGCGGATAAAAAGGGGATGATGCAAGCGGTGATGGCCACCATGAAGGAGGAGGGCAGATTAAAAATGGTGACTGGCTTCTGGTAGGCCCCATAAATGCCCCACACGATCTCTTCCACGTCCTTATCCTGGTAGAAGGGGTACTTGGCGTTCATGATGTCCGTCAAAATCGTCTGAACCTGAATGGTGTCCAACCAGGTGGTGATGGGCACGATGGAAGCGCCTATGGTAATGGGGATGGCGATAATCATCAGCCGCTTGAGGGTAAAGGGGATGGAATCCGGCTTGTCTGGGGCGGGATGGGCCTCCTTGTGGCAGCCCCTGCGGAAAAAGTCCACGATGAGGAAGATCAGGGCAACCAAGGAGCCCATGGTGACGCCGAACATGGCGCCGGCGGCGGCTACGTCCATCCCCGCCGCGATCTTCATGAGGTAAACCGCCAGAAGGATGCCCATGACCACCTTCACAGCGGACTCGATGATCTGGGAAACCGAGGTGGGCACCATATTGCCGTGGCCCTGGGCGAATCCCCGGAAGGCGGAGACCACGCAGAGGAGGAAGCCCGTGGGGGCGATGGCTTGCAGGGCATATTTCGCCAGCTTATCTCCCTGGAGGGTCATAAGCTCTCCGGCAAAGAAGAACATCACGGCAGAAGACAGGAGGCCTAAAATCAGAAAGGTGATAAGAGCCACATGAAAATTGCGCCGCACCTGATTGCGCCTGCCCAGGGCGTCGGACTCCGCGATGGTCTTAGAAAGGGCGATGGGAAGCCCCGCCGTGGAGATCATCAGGAGAAGGTTAAACACCACGTAGGCGTTATTAAAGTGGCCAAAACCCACGTCCCCTAAAATATTGCCTATGGGTATCTTAAAGAGGGCGCCTAAGACCTTTACAATGGCGATGCCCGCCATCAAAACAGCCACGCCGCCGAAAAAGGTATTTTTCTTGTCTGCTGCGTTACTCAATGGATAAAACCTCCGCTTCCAAGGGCCCCGGCCCAATCAGCAAGCCCCGGGCCTCAGCCGAACAGCAGAGGCAGGGCATAGCGGGAAACCTCGTCTAAGATTTCCTCCCGGTCCAGGGTGGTAAACACCCCGTTTTCATATATGATACGGCCTCTTGCCATATTCATGGTCACATCGCTGCCTCTTGCGGAATACACCAGGTTATCCGCCGCGCTGTGGCAGGGGGTGAGATGGGGCGCTCTGAAATCCACCAGGATGAGATCGGCGGTATAGCCCGGGGCGATGCGGCCTGTCTTTCGTCCTAAGGCGGCGGCGCCCTTGGCCGTTGCCATGTGCAGCACATCCGTGGGCAAAAGGGCCAGGGGGTCGCAGCCTGCCCCGTTGTGGAGGATGGCCGCCAGCTTCATCTCCTGGAACATATCGTGGCTGTTATTGGAGGAAACACCGTCTGTGCCCAAAGCCACCCGCACCCCGGCCTTTATCATGGCGGGAATGGGGGCGATGCCTGAGCCCAGCTTTAGGTTAGAGGCGGGATTGTGGATGGCGGTGACACCCTTTTCCGCCATAATGACCCAGTCCTCGGGGGTGGTGTAAACGCAGTGGGCGGCGATGGCCCGGGTGTCCCAGAGGCCATAGTCGTTCAGCACCGCAATAGGGGTCTTCCCGTGGCGGCCCAGGCACTCCTCGTGCTCCTTCCGGGTTTCGGAAACGTGGATGTGCATGCCCAGGTTTTGTTCCCGGGCGAAAGCTGCCACGGTTTCCCATAGTCTCGGGTTAGAAGTATACTCCCCATGGACGCAGGCGTCAACTAAAATTTGGTCATTGCCATAGCCGTGCCAGGTCTCCGCCAGGGCCTTCATCTCTAAAAAGGGCGTGAAGGTGGCGGGGTCTAAGTCTGGGGCGAAGAGGGTCATGCCCCTGGAAATATTGGCGGAAAGGCCGGATTTTGAAACCTCGTCGGCAATCTCGTCGCAGAACATATACATATCGGCTATGGTGGTGACCCCCGAGGCGATCAGCTCCAAGAGCCCCAATTTCGTCCCGGCCCGCACGGCGCGCCCGTCCAGCTTATCCTCGGCGGGGAAGATATACTGGGTCAGCCAGGTTTGCAGGTCGCAGCCCCCGCCATAGCCCCGCAGGAGAGTCATGGGGATGTGGGTATGGGCGTTCACCAGGCCCGGCATCAGCACCTGGCCCCGGCCCTCCACCACCCGGTCGAAGGTGCCCCCGGGCTTTTGGGAGGAAACCCCGGTGATAAGGCCCTCCTCCACGGTGACAAAGGCCTGCTCCAGGATGGTGTTTTGACTGTCCATGAGAAGGGTCTTGGCGTTCTGAATTAAAATTTTCATGACGGCACCCCAAAGTGTTTATAGTTTTTCCAAGCAGGCCAGGATCAGGGCGGAAAAGCGCTCTCTGGCCTCCTCCGCCGCGGTGAGAACTTCTTCCTCCGTGAGGGGCTGTGGCAAGATCCCCGCCGCCATGTTGGTGATGAGGCTGATGCCCAGCACCTCCATGCCGCAGTGGCCCGCCATGATGACCTCGGGCACGGTGGACATTCCCACAGCATCGCCCCCTAGCAGCCTAGCCATGCGGATCTCCGCCGGGGTCTCATACTGGGGCCCGGGGAAGTAGATATAAACCCCCTCCCGCAGGGGCAGACCCTGGGCCTGGGCCTCACTGCGGGCCAATTCCTGAAGCCGGGGGGTGTAAAGAAAGCTGGAATCGGGGAACCGGGGGCCGAACTGAGAAAGATTCTCGCCCCGGAGGGGAGACTCCAGAAAAATCTTGATCTGGTCGGTGATGAGCATCAGGTCACCGGCATGGAAGGCCTGATTCACGCCCCCCGCGGCATTGGTGACAAATAAGGTAGTGGCCCCCAGAAGTTTTAACACCCGAACGGCGTAGGAGACCTCCTCATAGGAATAGCCCTCGTAATGGTGGACCCGGCCCTGCATTACAGCCACGGGCTGGCCCCCTAACATGCCAAAGACCAGCTGGCCCTTATGCCCCGGGGCGGTGGAGGCCTTGAAATGGGGGATATCCCCATAGGGAACGGTGATGGGCGCTTCTACCCTGTCGCCCAAAGCGCCCAGGCCGGAGCCTAAGACCATCAGCACCCGGGGAACAAAGTCCGAAAGCTTTTCTTTCAGATAGGCTGCACTTTCTTCATACTGTGTATAGGAAATGGCCATGGGGGAACCCTCCTTTATATCGCAAGCCCGCAAAAGGGAAAATGGAAAGGCTTTCTTAGGGGAATCTATGGGGTATCTTACACCAAATGTCCTGAAAATGCAAACTTTTTGCGCCCTTTGACCCTTCCCTTCCTAATCTTCCTGTGTTATTCTGTTTTCATACCCCCAAGGGACTATTTTTCCCTCTTTGGCGATAGAATAAGGGCAGCACCGCAGGACTTGTGCAGTGGGGCCTGAGGCAATCAGCGTTCCCCCAAAGCCCATGCACCCAGGAAGGAGGGTTCCCCTTGGTATTTTTCAAAGAAAAAGACCCCCGCCGCCGGGAATGGCAAGACCTGATGAAAAAAGAGGCCCGGGAGCGGGAGAAACGGGGCAAAATCCCCCCGCCTGGCCTTACGGAGCGAATCCCCATCCCGCCAAAGCTGGAGGAGACCCTAGAGGCCGCCTTTGTGAAAGCCTTCCACCTGGTGTTTTCCAAGGGCGCGCCCCTCATCGAGAAGACCTATTCTAAGGATAACCTGGAAAAGGAGTATCAGGAGGGGGCCTTTTCCGCCCATTTGCGCCAGGACGTGAAATCCCTCCGGGCCTTTTCCGCAAAAGCCAAGGCCAGAGGCAGGCGAAATGTTCTGGTGGCAGGGGTTGAGGGCGTTTCCCTGGGCCTTTTGGGCATAGGGCTCCCCGATATCCCCCTCTTTTCCGGGGTGCTGCTGCGCAGCCTATACGAGCTCTCCCTTACCTACGGCTTTCCCTACGAAGGGGAGGAGGAGGCCCGGTTCCAGCTGCTGCTCATTGAGGCAGCCCTGGCCCGGGGGCCCGAATTTTTGGCCATGGACGACGCCCTGAACCATTGGATCGACTGGGGCCGCGACCCCGGCGGGACCAAGGACGCCTTCATTGTATCCGCCGCACAGGGACTCTCCCGGGCGCTATTATACCTAAAGTTTATTCAGGGCATCCCCATTGTGGGGGCCTGCGGGGGCATCTCCGACGGCATCTGCCTCCAAAAGGTGCTTTCCTACGGCCGATTGAAGTATCAAAGACGTTTCCTGCGACAAGGCAGTGCCATGAATTTCGCGCAAAAATAGAAGATTTCACAAAATTCCCCAGGCTATCCCCCCTCGCCTTGACGGGTGCCGGAAAATTTAATATAATATCGTATTATCGTTTTTCGTGGAAGCACGAATGTCTTTTTTAACTTTAATGAACGAAAGTAATTGTAGTGCCTTGTGTAATGAAAGGAGCAAACAAAAATGGCAAATCTTGATCGCGTTTTTAACTTTTCCGCAGGCCCCTCCATGCTACCCCTGGAGGTGCTGAACCGCGCCGCCGCCGAAATGACAAACTATGGTGGCTCCGGTATGTCCGTGATGGAGATGAGCCATCGCTCCAAGGCCTTTGAAAAGATCTTTGCCGACACCCAGGCCAAGTTCCGCCGCCTGCTCTCCATCCCCGACAATTATAAGATTCTCTTCCTCCAGGGGGGCGCCTCCCTTCAGTTTGCCATGGTGCCCATGAACCTCATCGGCAAAACCGGCAAGGCCGATTACGCCCTCACCGGCAACTTCTCCACCCTGGCTTATAAGGAAGCGAAGAAATACGGCGAAGTCCGTGTGGCCGCCAGCTCCGAGGATAAGAACCACAGCTATATCCCCACCCAGGAGCAGCTGAATATTTCCCCCGACGCCGCCTACTTCCACTACTGCGACAACAACACCATCTACGGCACCGAGTGGCAGTACGTTCCCGAAACCGGCAATGTGCCCCTGGTGTGCGACATGTCCTCCAACATCATGTCCCGGCCTGTAGACGTGTCCAAATACGGCCTCATCTACGGCGGTGCCCAGAAGAACCTGGCCCCCGCAGGCCTCACTGTGGCCATCATTCGCGATGATCTGCCCCTGTTCCCCATGGCCTACACCCCTGTGATGATGAGCTACAAGGAAATGATGGATAAGGACTCCATGTATAACACCCCCCCCTGCTGGTGTATCTATATGCTGGGCCTGGTCTGCGACTGGCTGGAGACTCAGGGCGGCCTTTTGGGCATGGAAAAGATCAAAACCGCCAAGGCCAAGATGCTCTACGACACCCTGGACGCCTCCCGCCTCTTCACCTGCCCCGCCCAGCCCGGCTCCCGCTCCGACATGAACGTCTGCTTCCGCACCGAGAGCGAAGAATTAGACGATAAGTTCGTAAAAGAAGCCTCCGCCCTGGGCCTCACCACCCTGAAGGGCCACAGAAACGTGGGGGGTATGCGCGCTTCTATCTATAACGCCGTGCCCACCGAAGGCGTGGAAAAGCTCTGCGACTTCATCCGTCAGTTCGACGGGAAGTATTAAGAAAGGAAGGCCGCCTTATGTACCGCATCAAAACCGTCAATAAAATCTCCCCGCGAGGCCTTGCCTATTTGGATAAAGACCGCTTCGAGATCGGTGACGCCCTGGAGCAGGAAAACGGGATTTTAGTCCGCTCCGGTGAGCTCCACGACTACGCCATGCCCGAGAGCCTCTTGGCCATCGCCAGAGCCGGGGCCGGGGTCAACAACATTCCCTTAGACCGCTGCGCCGAGGCCGGCATCGTGGTCTTTAACACCCCCGGGGCCAATGCCAACGCCGTAAAGGAGTTGGCCATCTGCGCCCTCCTCCTCTCCTCCCGCAACGTGGCCGGGGGCATCTCCTGGGTCCACCGGGAGCATGAAAAGGGCGCGGATATCCCCAAGGTAGTGGAAAAGGGCAAGTCTGCCTTCTTAGGGCCCGAAATCATGGGCAAGACCTTAGGCGTGGTTGGCCTGGGCGCCATCGGCGTCCTGGTGGCCAACGCCGCCATCGACTTGGGCATGGACGTGGTGGGTTACGACCCCTTCCTCTCCGTCCAGGCGGCCCTGTCTCTCAACCCCAAAATTAAGCACGTCCAGGATCTGCCAAAAGTCTATCAGGTGGCGGACTATATCACCCTCCACCTGCCCACCACCAAGGACACCAAGGGCTTTATCAACCAGGACGCCATAGCCCAGATGAAGGACGGCGTGCGCATCATCAACTTAGCAAGAGGCGACCTGGTGACGAACCCCGACATCATTGCCGCCCTGGATAACGGCAAGGTCTCCTGCTATGCCACCGACTTTCCCGACAGCACCCTCCCCGGCATAGACAACGTCATCACCATCCCCCACCTGGGGGCCTCCACCCCCGAGAGCGAGGAAAACTGCGCCGTGATGGCCTGCCGCCAGATGCAGGATTACCTGGATTCCGGCAACATCATCAACTCTGTGAACCTGCCCAACCTCTCCCAGGAGTGGCTCACAAACGGGCGCATCTGCCTCCTCCACAAGAACGACCACGATTTCTTGGGTAAGGTCACCGCCGCCCTCACCCAAAAGGGCATCGCCTACACCGCCATGTCCAGCAAGTCTAAGGGCGACTATGCCTACAGCATTCTGGACGTGGAAGAGGCCCCCGGAGACGACGTGGCAAAAGACCTCTCCGCCATCGCCGGCGTCATTCGCGCCCGTATCTTAAAGAGATAAGAGGATAGGTCATGGAACAGATTCATGAATCCGTCTGGATCGCCGAAGGGGCTGTGGTAAAAGGCCGGGTCACCCTGGGAGAAAACGTCAGCGTTTGGTATAACGCCGCCGTCCGGGGCATGGGCATGGCCATCACCGTAGGGCCTAACACCAATATCCAGGACTGCGTGGTGATCCACGGGGATATAGGCGTAGATGTTGCCATCGGCGCCTGGGTCTCCCTGGGCCACGGGGCGGTGATCCACGGTTGTACCATAGAAGACGACTGCGTCATCGGCATGAACGCCGTGGTGCTGGACAGGGCCCACATCGGTAGGGGCTCCATCGTAGGGGCCGGGGCTGTAGTGCCCGCCGGGGCCCAGATCCCCCCCGGCAGTCTCGTGGTGGGCCTGCCCGGTAAGGTCAAGCGGGAGCTCTCCCCCGAGGAGATCGCAGGAAACAGACACAACGCCCAGGAATACCTGGACTTTGTCACCGAAGAGCGGAAAAGACTGGCGAAATAAAACCATCCCCCGTGGCACCAAAAACGCCATGGGGGATTTTCACGAAACCGCATATACTGGCACCAAGGAGGCTTCGCTATGCACAAACTTTCTAACCCTTCTTTTTTCGATTTTACCGACCATAAGGGAGGGCCCTGCCGCGGGGCCAATCAGGAGTGGTATGGGGACCCCTGGCAGCGGCGGGCGGGCTGCGGGCCTACCACCGCCGCCACCCTTTTATCCTATCTGGCTGCGGCCCATCCCGCCCTCGCCCCCTTGGCGCCGGAGGGGTTGGGTCACGATGCCGCCGCCTTTCGACCCTATATGGAGGCCGTTTGGAAAAACGTGACCCCCACCATGCGGGGCCTGAACTCCCTGGCCCTCTTTACCGACGGCAGCCTGGCCTTTGCCCGGGAGCGGGGCGTTCCCATAGAAACCCACGCCCTGGCCATTCCCGGAAAAAACGAGGCCATACGCCCTAGTCTGGAGGACTGCCGCAGGTTTATGGAAAAGGCCCTCTCTAAGGACTGCCCCCTGGCCTTTCTCAACTTCTCCAACGGGGCCCTCACCAACCTGGACAGCTGGCATTGGGTGCCGCTCATCGCCGCTTGGGAGGAGGGGGAATCTCTCCGCTGCGCCATTCTGGACGACGGCAAGGAGAAGGTCATCGACTTTTCCCTCTGGTATCTCAGCAGTAAATTGGGCGGCGGCCTTGTAACCCTCACCCCATAAACGAAAAAGACACCCCGGAATCTCTCTTGACGGCCTCTTGGCTGCCATGAAATCCGGGGTGTTTTTGCGCTTTTTGAAAAATTATTTCTTGAGGAGCTTGCCGTTGATGGACAGATGATCCAGACCATTGCCATGGTAGACCATAGTACAACCCTGCTGGGCGCCGAAGACAGCCTTCACCGCCTCGTCGATGTTCTGACCAAGCACCTCGATCTTCTCCACGGGCATGGGGCCTGCTTCCACGTTGATGACGGTCATGTCGGTGCTGTCACTGGGCTGGCCGTTGTGGTAAAGGGTGGCATACTCGTTGACATAGGTGTGGATATCCATGCCGCGGAGCACCTTGCTGGCGCCTTCAAACAGCTTTGCGGCAAGGGTGTCTCTTTGGGCGGCTTCCATCTTGGGTACGTTGACATACATACTGGGCATGTATCTTTCCTCCTTGTATTATAGAGTAGTAGTTTATAAGCCCCTCTCCAAGGGCATGTGCTACACTGTAAGGGATGCTGTGGATTGGTTTAATTCTCCTACCACAAGATGGTTCACGAAAGGCTCCAACCACAGCCCTTTGCAGTATTG
>JAVBLH010000035.1:0-44172 GCA_031553635.1 Evtepia sp.
GGCAGTTGTGTTCGGATGCGCGCCGAGCACAAGAACCATGTCTGGAGCTACGACTTTGTGGAAACAAAGACCTCAAAAGGCCGTAAAATCAAGATTTTGAACATTATAGACGAGTACACCAGGGAGTGCCTCACAAGCCACGCTGGGTTCCGCATCCGGTCCGGAGACGTGAAAGAAATCCTTCGGGAGATTATGCTCACGCGGGGTACACCCGCATACATTCGCAGCGACAATGGCAGCGAATTCATCGCAAAGCACCTGCGCGAGTGGTTTTCCGAGATGGAAATTTCGCCGATGTAAATCACGCCGGGCTCTCCCTGGGAGAACGGCTACTGCGAAAGTTTCAACAGCCGGATGGCGGACGAGCTGCTGAACCGGGAGATTTTCGACACAATTTACGAGGCTAAGGTGCTCCTTGGACGTTGGGTTAGGGAGTACAACACCGTACGTCCCCACAGTGCGCTGGGCTATAGACCGCCTGCGCCCCAGGCTGTGCTGCTTGCCGGATAGTGACTATGCAACTATCCCGTTTCCTCTACGGCTTTTTAGACCGGATGATGGGGGCTTGACAAGTTGGACCTTATCCAGCACCACAAAATAAAAAAGAGTGAATATTATTCAAAATTCACTCCGAAAATGGACAATGAAAAACAGCCCTGAAAGTCATTTCAAGGCTGTTTTTAGTGTATAATTAGCACAAAAAAGATGCAGGGGGGAAAACTCCGTTTTTCGGTCCTTAAACTGTGCGCTCTGTTACAGTGACTTTTGTTATTACATCGCGAAGACGGTCGCCTGCTACAATATATTCTAACGCCTCGTCAGCTGTATCATACCACTTCTCGGTTTCCGGCTTATCGTCTTCATTAATAAGGATGCGGTTTTCCGGATGTGTCAGGTGATAATTTGTTTTGTTCCATGTAAATCCAATTTCTCCGCCACAGTTCACACACCATTTAAAATCCGAGATTGTCTTGAATCTCAACTCCTCAGGCGTACTTTGTCTCAAACTTCGATTCATACCCTTCCTCCTATAACTTTTAAATTCCGGCGTCTCGCCCCAGTAATTGACCGGACCGCCTGGACATGGGCCACGGTTCTCCCAACTGATGTAATGGTCATGCGGGTCTGTGTGCTTGGTCCCAGTATAATGCGTAGTATAATGTCTCTCCATGATTGCGTAGCCGTCGTCGTTGTATTTGACGTCAATCCGATAGCCATAATAATAAAACGTCGCTATTGTGTTGGGTTCTCCCAGGAATCGCTCATCTGCCGGTTTTGCCGGTTGCCATCCACCACCAAAAGCGCTGCCACCGCCCTTTGGAACATCCAGATATGCTTCTATTATACCACAAGGCAGCTTAAGTCCGCCACCCATTTGATAGACGCTCAAATCTTCAGGCACATCTTTTCGTTCATAGCTCATATATTTCCAGGAGCTTCGTTCATAATCCACATGGACAATATCGCCCCGCATTTCCGGGAACGGTGTGTTATAGCAGATAATTTTCAGAGGCTCAATCCGTCGCAGCATCTCGTTATATCCCGCCATAAACCATTCCTTTTGATCCTTTCGGTTGCCGTGCTCCGACGCCATGTAAGTAGATACAGCGACAATGCTTCCTTTTTCAATCCCTTCAAAGCAAAAGTCAAAGGTAGCTTCGTCGCCCCAATTGACAGTGGGGATAACCCGGATTCCCTTCGATGCCCAGTAGGCCCCGCACCAGCGGTTGCGAAACACATTGTAGAGCTGCATCACCGGGGCCATTTCCAAGTACATGCTAAAATCCGGAGATAATACCGCGCGGTAACGTGATAGTTTTTCAATGTCGTTGTCGGGATTTTTCCAAACACGCTCAAAGCGGTAATCGTAGAGGAAAAAATGTACGATGCGTTCAAGGTGGCTCGTGTCCTCCAAATGTGTCTTGTCGAAGCCGATGAGCAGCAGATCATTGAAATCACCGGGCTTTGATTCGAACTTGGGGATGATTGGAATTTTGAGTTTATCCTTCCCCGGGAATTGGTTGCGCAACAGGCTTTGGCTTGTACGGTAATTATAGTTTTCTTCTGTCATAAATATGTTCCTCCCATAAGTGATAGGGAATAAGTCCCTCTACCAACAGGTGGAAACCGGGCAAAAGTTGCACATATTCGTGCAACAGCTTTCCGTCATTCGCGGATATTTTGCAATTTACGCTCGCTTAGAGAATCGATTTGCCAACTAGTCAATGGAGTTGAGGTTCATCTGCAGGTGATATTTATTAAGAGGGTGTGAGTGTCCAATTAAGACTTGAAAAGTCAGGAACCTAAGAATACCAATATTTAAGGGCATGAAAAATCGTCGAACTCTGTAAATTCGACGATTTTTGACATTTGGCGGAGGAGGAGGGATTTGAACCCTCGAGACCCTTTTGGGGCCTACACGATTTCCAATCGTGCGCGCTCGGCCGGACTACGCGACTCCTCCACAACATTGTTCAATTTTGGTATTTCGATGACACCTCTAGCGCTCGCATATCATTACACTGATATATCCACGTTCTTCCCCAAAAGTGTCCCAAAAAATCCACACATGCCCCTAAGAAAATCCAAGATTTCCAAGAAAAAATTCCAAGACTTTTGCAGAATTACGCTCGATAATCTAAAAAACGCTTGATTCCCAATAGCTTCAGGTGTTTTGGCTAAACGAGATGGGATAGCCTAATAATAGGCAACACAACATGGAAATACTTGGAAAGGATTCGAGTTCTGTTGTCTCCACCAAAAAAGGTTCCGAAATCACATGATTTCGGAACCTTTTTATGTTTTAGATCATTTCTAAGAATCCGGCTTTTCCTGGCGGGCCGATACAAACGCCCTTATTGAATGTAAAACCTGCTCTCCCAAATAGGCTCTGCCGGCTCCACCGCCACCTGGGTCGAATTATGGGCAAGGTGGAACATCAAACGGAACACATCCTCCGGCGACCCGTGGACAGCCTCCGCCAAGGCTTCGGCCGTGAGCGCCTTGCCAGAGGCCTTTAGTTCTTCCACCGCCGCATTTTTTAATTGGATGAGCCCATTTGCCGCCTTCTTGCCAAACTCCACCGCCGGCTGGTGATAGGCGTTGATGTTCACCAGAAGGGCATAGATCCCTACGGCTCTCTCGAAGAGGGCGATGAGCTGCCCTACGGTATAGGCGCAGACCTGAGGCAGGGTGATGGTCATGGTTTTCTTCCCGTGGGATTCCAGGGCGGCCTTGGTGCCCAGCATGAAGGCGTTGAGGTAGTCGCCGCTGGTGCTGCCCTCACCCACCTCTAAGGAGGGCCCTTCCCTGTCCCGCAGGATTTCCACGAAGACCACAAAAATATTCTCCGGCCCGGCCACCAGCTGCTGGACATAGGAGTGCTGGTCGCTGGTGCCCTTGTTGCCCAGCACTGCCAGGCCCTGCTGCACCTTATTTCCCGCCAGGTCGTGCTCCTTCCCCAGGGACTCCATCACCAGCTGCTGGAGATACTTGGGAAAGAGGTCCAGGGAGTCCTTGTAGGGCAGCACCACCATGGTCTCCCCGCCCTTGCCCCCGGTGCACTTATACCAGCCCAGGGCCAAAAGGGCAGCGGGGTTATGCTTCACCTCGCGGCTGCGGCAAAGGGCGTCCAGGTCTGCCGCCCCTTGTAGGAATGCGTCGATATCCACGCCCTTAAGAGCCAGAGGCAGAAGGCCCACCGCGCTCATCACCGAGGTGCGGCCGCCCACCCAGTCCCACATGGGGAAGATCCGCAGCCAGCCCTCGTCCTTGGCCACTTGATAAAGCTGGCTGCCCTCTCCGGTGATGCAGACGGCGTACTGGGCAAAGTCGCAGCCGTTTTGCTGGTAAAAGGCCTTGGCCTCCGCCATGCAGTTGCGGGTTTCTATGGTCCCGCCGCTCTTGGAGATGACGATGGTCAGGGTCTCCTCCAGCTGGGGCAGCACCGTGGCAAAAACCTGGTCCATCCCTGCCGGGTCTGTGTTATCCAGGTAGTAAAGGCGCATCTTATCCCCGGGGCTATTGAGGGCCTTATCCACAAAGATGGGGCCCAGGCTGCTGCCACCTATCCCCGCCACAATCACGTTTTTGAAGGCTTTTCCTGCGCCGGAGAGAATTTTTCCGCCGTGGACCTGGGCCACAAAGGCCTTGAGGGCCTGGAGGCAGTCTGTAATTTGGGCGCTAATCTCCTCCGTGGGCGAAAGGGCCGGGGCCCGCAGCCAGTAGTGGCCCACCATGCGCCCCTCATCGATATTAGCCACCGCCCCGGCGTCCAGCCTTTCCATACCCAGAAGGGCAGCCTCCAGCTTTTCACCCATGGCGGTAAAATCTTCGTCCTCTATCCCCATACCGCCCCAATCCAACATGAATTTCGTCTTTGGGGCGTAATAGATGGTATTTTGAAAGTTTTTCCACTGATCCATGGCTTCTACCTCCTCGCATTTCTGGTGAATTCCAAGAGCCGCTCCCCGGCCCCCTTAAAATCCTCCTCTTTTGCCTTCCACTGCCAGTTGCTGCCCGTGGTGCCGGGCACGTTCATCCGGGCCTCGTCACCCAGGCCCAAAATATCCTGCAGGGGGGTGATGACCATCTCCGCCGGGGAGGAAAACAGGCGGCTTAAGAGGATTTTTGCCGTCTCCTCCGGGTCACTCTCGGGATAGCGCTCCCGGCACCAGCCCAGCAAGGTGGCGTTGTCGTGGGTGCCGGAATAGACAATCTTCCCCTCCGACGGGTTGTAGGCCACCAGGGGGTCGCCGTCGGCAAATTGCAGCACCTCCGCCCCGGGAAAGCCGCAGCGGGCCAGGAGCCCACGCACCGCCGGGGTAATGAGCCCCAAATCCTCCGCCACCACGGGAAGGGGGCCCAGTGCGGCATAGGCCGCCTCAAAGAGCTTTGCGCCGGGGCCAAACTGCCAGGCGCCTTTGGTGGCCTTTTCCCCCGCCGGCACCGCCCAGTAGGACTCAAAGCCACGGAAATGATCCAGCCGGACATAGTCGTATAGGCCAAAGGCCCGGCGAAACCGCGCCAGCCACCAGCCATAGCCCGCTTCCTCCATGGCCTCCCAGCGGTAGAGGGGGTTACCCCAGAGCTGGCCCTCCACGGCGAAGTAGTCGGGGGGCACCCCTGCCTCCATGGTGGGATAGCCCTTTTCGTCCAGGGTGAAGAGTTGGGGGTGGGCCCAGGCGTCCGCGGAATCGGCGGAGACGTACATGGGCATGTCGCCGATGATGGAGACCCCCGCCGCCCGGGCATAGTCCCGCACCCGCCGCCACTCCCTGTGGAAGAGGTACTGGGCGAAGATATGATAGTCCACGCGCCCGCGGATTTCAGGCTCCTGACAGAGGGCCGGGTCATAGCTGCGGTATCTTTCCTCCCACCCCTGCCAGGGTTTGTGGGGGCATTGCTCCCTCAGGGCCGAAAACAGGGCGTAGGGCAGGAGCCAGTCTTCGTTTTCCGCCTGAAAGAGGGCGTAGTCATCGTCTGGGATAAAGGAGTGGTAGCGCGCCCTGAGGTCTGCCTCCTCTAATCCCAAGAGGGCGATATTCCCGGCAAAGGCAGAGGCCCCGGCATAAGGCGAGCCGTGCTCATCGGTGGGGTTTAAGGGCAGAATCTGCCAGTAGCTCTGCCCCGCGGCTTCTAAAAAGTCGATAAAACCCCGGCATTTTTCAAAAAGTCCCTCGCCACCATCCGGGAGACTGGTGACGTGGCACAGCACCCCGGAGCCCCGGGCCATGGTCTTCCCCAAGCGCCTTTCGGGGGGGAAATATACCACAGCGGCGCTCATGGGCGGCAGGGTCAGCCTTGCGCCGCCACCCGCCAATTTCACCGTCAGGCCGGAAATCAGCTCCGAGGCTGCCTCACCCAGGGCGGGGAAGGTCACCTCACGGCTTGCGGAGGGGCTGCGGTTGATTAAAACCACGGCGCTCTCCTCCCCCAGCCCGCGGGAGAAGCCGAAAACCTCGTCATGGTCATAGAAGGGCGTAAACTCTCCCTGGGTAAATACCGGGGACAGCTTTCGCAGGGCCACGGCGTTTCTGTAAATGTTCCAGGTGTCCGGGTCGCCCTTGTCCCAGGGGTAGGGCCCCCGGTTATAGGGATCGCGGTAGCCCTCTGCCCCCACCTCGTCCCCGTAATAGAGGCAGGGCACCCCGGGCAGGGTCATTTGCAGTAGCGCCAGGAGCCAGAGCCGCCCCTTGGCAAGGCTGCGCTGCCTCTCGGGGAGGCGGTAGGCAAAGCGTTCCTCTTCGGTGAGGGTCTCCTCTCCCGGGGCCTCGCCCAAGATGGTAAGAATCCGTGGCCTATCGTGGCTGCCCACCAGGTTCAGGGCCCCGTAAAAGGCCTGGGGCGGGTAGTTTTCATAAAGGCTCATGACCCGCTCCCAGAGCTCCCCCGCAGAAAGGGAGCCTAAGACAAAGGCCGTCACGGCGTCCCCCAGGGGGTAGTTCATGGCGCTGTCCAGCTCACGGCCCAAAAGGTATTTGCGCAGCTGCCCGTAGCTGATTTTGTTGGAGGCATCCTCCCACACTTCCCCTAGGAGCAGACCCTCCTGGGGCTTTTCCGCCAGAATGGCGCTTTTGATGCCTGCGATGAGGTCGTCCGGCAGCTCGTCGGCCACGTCCAGACGCCAGCCCTTGGCCCCGGCTCTGAGCCAGCGGCGCACCACACTGTCTTCCCCGCCGTAGAGAAAGGCGCGGTAGCTCTCGTGGTTTTTATTCACGGCGGGCAGGTCGTCCACCCCCCACCAGCAGGCATACCCCGCGGCACTGTCGTCAAAGTGGAACCACTTGCGGTAGGGGGATGCTTCCTTTTGCCAGGCCCCTGTCCCGCCGTAGTTGCCGTACTTGTCAAAATACAGGCTGTCGCAGCCCGTGTGGTTAAAGACCCCGTCTAAAATCACGGAGATGCCCTTTTCCTCACAGGCGGCGCAGAGGGCGGTAAAGTCCTCTTCCGTGCCCAGCATTTTGTCGATTTTCGTATAGTCCCCCGTGTCGTAGCGGTGGTTGGAGGCCGCCTGGAAGATGGGGCAGAGGTAGAGGGCCGTAACCCCCAAGCCTTTGAGATAGGAGAGCTTTTCCTCTATCCCCCGAAGGGTTCCGCCGTAAAAGCTCCACTGGGTCACCCTGCCGTCTGGGTCCTTTTGGTAGCGGGGGGGCGTGTTCCAGTCCTCTTCCAGGACGCGTGCCGGGCCCAGGCGCGGCGTTTCGAGGGCTTCCTTTGCCCGCTCCCGCCAGTCTGCCCCCCTGTGGAAGCGGTCGGGGAAGATTTGATAGACCACCGCGTTTTGATACCACGGCGGCAGCTCTCGCCTCTCGTAAACCGTCAGCTGGAAGGAGGGCGGCTCCCATCTGTATAGGGCCCCCTCGCCGCCCACTGCCCCCTCCCTGGCGCCGTAATGCACCGTGCTCCCGTCGGGCAGGTGGATGTGAAAGCTGTACCAGTAAAGGGCCGGTGCCGCCGGGGTCAGGGTAATGGCAAAGCGCTGGTTCTCCGCCCAGCCTTCCTGGGTCATGGGATGCAGCTGCTCCCCCTGACCGTCCACCCAGACCCGCAGGGTGCAGCCCGAGGCGTATTCGTCAAAAATGTCCAGGGTGAGCTCCACGCTCTTTCCCTGCTCTAGGGCGCCGAAGGGGCTGCGGTAATCAGCCTGGCGGGTATGATGGATGGCTCTCATAAAACATGTCCTTCGTTTTTGATTGGAGCGCACCGGCTCCCGGAACCTGCACGGGTGCCCGGCGGTGAAACCGGACACCCGAGGGATACAAATGGTAAAGGCAGCGGCGGCCTATTGCTTCGTCTGCCCGTTTTCCGGCGGGGTCTGGGGGTGCAGGCTGTGGTAGAGGGCCAAATATTCCCGGGCGGCCCGCTGCCAGCTAAAGTCTGCCTCCATGGCGTTTTTCACCAGGCCCGCCCAAAGGTCCGGCTCTTGGTGGTATAAATCCACCGCAGCGCCTATGGTATGGAGCATTTCGTGGGCGTTGTAATTGGCGAAGGAGAATCCCGTGCCCGTTTTGTCGTGCTGATTGTAGGGGGTCACGCTGTCCCTGAGGCCCCCGGTCTCCCGGACTACAGGCAAAGTCCCGTAGCCCATGGCGATCATCTGGGCCAGGCCGCAGGGCTCGTAGAGGGAGGGCATCAGCAGCAGGTCGCCCCCTGCGTACATGCGGTGGGAGAGAGGCTCATCGAAGGTGAGGGCGGCGGAGAGTCTGCCGGGGTACCTGCCCTCATAGCCCCGCAGCATATCCTCGTACTTTTGATCCCCGGTGCCCAATACCGCAAGCTGAAGGGGCAGCGCCATGATATCCTCAAAAACGGCCTGCAAGAGATCCACGCCCTTTTGCTCCGTGAGCCTGCCTATCATCAGCAGAAGGGGCACGTGGGGGTCCACATGGAGCCCCAGCTCCTTTTGCAGGGCCATTTTGCAGGCGGCCTTTCCCGCCATGTTTCCAGGGGAAAAGTTCTTGGCAATGGCAAGGTCGCTCTTGGGGCTGAATTCCTCTGTGTCTATGCCGTTCATGATGCCGTGGACCACCTCATGGCGGCGACGGAAGATATCGTCTAAGCCCTCTCCGAAATAGGGGCCGCTGATCTCCTGGGCATAGGTTTTACTGACGGTGCTGAGCAAATCGCTGTAACAGAGGCCGCCCCGCATGAAGTTCACCGAGCGCGGGTCGCTGCGCAGCTGGGTTTCGGCGGCGTGTATGCCCCCCAGGCCCAGGATATCCCCCAGGACATAGTCGGACATCTGCCCCTGAAACTTGAGGTTATGCACCGTCAAGAGGGTTTTTACCCTGTCGTATAGGGGCACGCCCCGGTAAAACTCCCGTAGGAACACCGGAGAGAGGGCCGTTTGCCAGTCGTTGCAGTGGAGCACGTCGCAGCTAAAGTCCGGCAGGTGCTGGATGGCCTCTACCACGGCCTTGGCGAAGAAGGCAAAGCGCTCCCCGTCGTCGAAAAAGCCGTAAGGCTTGTCTCTGTGAAAATAGTACTCATTGTCCACAAAGTAGTACAAAACGCCCTTGTTTGTCATTTGCCAGATGCCGCAAAACTGCCGCCGCCAGCCCAGGGGCACGGTGAAGGAGGCTGCCAGGGTCATTTGGCTTTGCAGCCCTTCCGGAATGGCGCCATATTTGGGCAGGATCACCCGCACCTCGCAGCCGGCCTTTTTCAGGGCCTGGGGCAGGGAGCCCGCCACGTCCCCCAGGCCGCCGGTTTTGAGAAAGGGGGCTGCCTCAGACGCGGCAAAGAGTACCCCTAGTTTTCTTTCCATGGGCTCCCTCCCCTTCCCGGCATCCTTTTTGGTCACGTGCTTCTTAGCCATAGCGTTTTTCCATGATGAAGATGGCCTCGGGGGAGCCTTTTAGCACCGTTCCGGCGCTGATGAGGTTGGCCCTGTCGATGATGGCGTTTTCCACCACCGCGCCCTCCTCGATGACGCAGGACTGCATGATGACGCTGTTTTTCACCACGGCGCCCTTGCCCACGGTAACTCCCCGGAAGAGCACGCTGTTTTCCACCGTGCCCTCGATTAAGCAGCCCGCCGGAATCAAGGAATTTTTGGCGCTGGCGCCTGCCAAATACTTGGTGGGCACAGAGTCTTGGATTTTGGTCATAATGGGATTTCTTTTGTTAAACAGCTTGGTATTCACCTTCACGTCCAACAGGTCCATGCTGCGGGCGTAGTAGGACTGGGCGGTGAAGATGCTCCGGGCGTAGCCGTCGAACTCGTAGGCCCGCACGTCCATCTTGTTATAGTCCTCCGCCAGCACCTCAAAGAGGTCTAAAAAGTTCACAGCGGAATACCACTCCACGATTTTTAGGAGCAGGCTTCTGCTGATGACAAAGCAGTCTAAAAAGGTCTCCTGGCCCTGCTGCACTCCCTTGGTCACCCCCAGAACACGGCCGTCGGCCAGCTTCAGCCCGGTGACGTCGGGGTCATCCTCCACGGCCCTTTGATAGGCCAGGGTGATGTCCGCGCCGCTTTGCAGGTGGGCTTCCACTAAGGCGCAGTAGTCCATGTTGCTCACCATGTTGGCCGAGGCCACCAGCACATAAGGAGCGGGGGAGCGGTTTAGGTAGACCAGGTTGCGGGCCACGTCCCGCAGCAGAAAGCGGGAGCCCGAGGAAGACACCCCAAAAACCGTGCCGGGCAGAACGAAGAGTCCGCCTCTCTTTCTGTCCAGGCCCCAGTCGCCCCCGGCGCCGATATGGTCCACAATGGAGCGATATTTATAGGGGGTGATGATGCCCACCGTGGTAATCCCCGCATTGACCATGTTGGAAAGGGGAAAGTCGATGAGGCGGTACCGGCTGCCAAAGGGCAGGGATGCAACGGTTCTCTGGTTGGTCAGCTCCCCAAGGGCTTCTGTGGAGTAGTTGGCGGATATTAGTCCTATCACTCTATCCATTACTCGTCTCCTCCTTCATCTACCACAAACTCGTCACCGATCACGGCGATCTCGGCCTGGGGGTCCTCGCTGCCTAACACTGCGTTATGCTCCACCACGGAGTTTTCCCCCAGGATGGCACGGACCACCCTGGCGCCCTTTTTCACCCTGGTGCCGGGCAAGAGAACAGAGTCCTTGACATAGGCGCCCTCGCCGATATAGGTGTCTACACTTAAAATCGAATGCAGGGCCGTCCCGTAAATGCGGCTGCCGTTGGCCACAAAGCACTCCTCGATGTGGGCCTCGGGGCCTATGTAGTGGGGCGGCTGAATATTGGAATTGGACATGATGGGAAAGTCGTCCCCAAAGAGGTCGAATTCGGGGTTTACGTCTAATAGCCCCATGCTGGTCTCATGATAGCTGGGAATGGTGCCCACGTCTTTCCAGAAGCCGGAGAACTCATAGGTGTAAAGCCGCTCCCCCTCTGCCAAGAGACGCGGGATGATGTTTTGCCCAAAGTCGTGCTCGGAATCGGCCTTGACGCTGTCCTCTAAGAGGGCCCTTTTCAGCAGGGCCTTGGAGAAGATGTAAATGCCCATAGAGGCAAGGTTCGAGTCCGGCTCCTTGGGTTTTTCGGAAAACTTGCGGATACGCCCGTCCTCATCGGCGGTGATGATGCCGAAGCGCGAGGCCTCCTCCCATTCCACCCGCATAACGCTTACCGTGAGGCCTGCGTCGTTTTTCTTGTGGCTTTGCAGCATTTGCCGGTAGTCCATGCGGTAGAGATGGTCGCCGGAGAGGATGATGACGTACTCCGGGTCGAAGGAATCGATAAAGTCGATATTTTGATAAATGGCGTCTGCCGTGCCCTTATACCACTGGCCGCCTTCCTCTGTGGCGTAGGGGGAGAGGATATACACCCCGCCGCCCCGCTGGTCTAAATCCCAGGCGCTGCCGTTACCGATATAGGAATTCAGGATAAAGGGGCGGTACTGGGTCAACACTCCCACGGTGTCTATCTTGGAGTTCATGCAGTTGGACAGGGTAAAGTCGATAATTCTGTATTTGCCCCCGAAGGACACCGCCGGCTTTGCGATGTTTCTGGTCAGGGCTCCCAGGCGGCTGCCCTGTCCTCCGGCCAGCAGCATGGCGATACATTCTTTTTTCTTAATCAATGCGCGCACCCTCTCTCTTTAGACTTTCCTTGTTGGATGTCCGTTTTTGCGGCGGGCTTCCTTGGGCCGGGCGCTTCGGTGTTATGGGCCGGTTTGCCAGGGTTCCCTTACAGCTTCCAGATGTCTGCCGCGTATTCTTTGATGGTTCTATCGCTGGAGAAGTAGCCCGATCTGGCGGTATTGATGAGGGCTGCCTTGTTCCAGCTCTTGCGGTCGCCGTAGCGGGCCTCCAGCCTGTGCCACGCGTCCACGTAGGAGCGGAAGTCCCGCAGGACGAAGAATTGGTCATTGGCCCGCAGAAGAGCGTCGTAAATGCTGTCAAAGCCGCCGGACAGGGCGGCAAAGGTGCCGTCTGTCAGCTGGTCCAGCACGGTTTTCAGCCGCGGGTCGTGGTGATATTCATCCCAGGCGTAGTAGTTGCCCTGGCGCTTATAGGCCTCGATCTCCTCTGTGCGCAGGCCGAAGATTTCGATGTTCTCCTCCTTCACCAGGTGGCTCAGCTCCACGGTGGAGCCGTCTAAGGTCCCCAGGGTTAGGGCGCCGTTCATCATAAACTTCATGTTACCCGTGCCCGAGGCCTCCATCCCCGCGGTGGAGATCTGCTCGCTGATGTCTGCGGCGGGGTAGATATACTGGGCGTTTGACACGGAGAAGTTTGGCACGAAGGCAACCTTGATGAGGTCGTTCACCCGGCTGTCGTTGTTTACCACGTGGGCCACGGAATTCACCAGGCGGATCACATCCTTGGCAAAATCATAGCCTTGGGCCGCCTTCCCCGCGAAGATGAAGGTGGAGGGGGCCACCTTGTAGCCCGGCTCGGTGAGGAGGCGGTGGTACATGTCCATGACCTTAAAGATATTAAGGTGCTGGCGCTTATATGCATGGAAGCGCTTGACCTGCACGTCGAAAATGGAGTCGGTGTCCACCTTTACGCCGCTGGTGTCGAAGATATATTGGGCCAGGCGCTCCTTGTTGCGCTTCTTGGATCTTTCCATGGCGGCCCGGAAGGCGGCATCCTCAGCAAAGGCCTCCAGCTTACGCAGCTCGTCGGCGTCCCGCAGCCATTTGTCCCCTATGGCCTCGGTGATGAGCCTGGCGTAGGAGGGGTTCGCCTCAGCCAAAAAGCGGCGGTGGGAGATGCCGTTGGTCTTGTTGTTAAACTTTTCGGGCATCACGGTATAAAAGCTTTTCAGCACATCCTGCTTTAAGATTTCCGTGTGGAGGCCCGCCACGCCGTTGACCGAGTGGCCCGCGATGATGGAGAGGTTGGCCGTGCGCACCTGACCGTCCCACAGTACCACAGTTTGCTTTAAGAGCTCCTGCCAGTTTTCCTTGTCCCGGGGGAAGGACTCCCGGTAGCGGCGGTCTATCTCCTCAATGACGTCGTAGACCCGGGGCAGTAAGCTGCGGAACATGTCGATGGGCCACTTTTCCAGGGCCTCGGGCAGGATGGTATGGTTGGTATAAGAAACGGAGGCCACGGCGATTTTCCAGGCGGTGTCCCAATTAAGGCCCTCCTCGTCGATGAGCAGGCGCATCAGCTCCGGGGCGCAGAGGGCGGGGTGGGTGTCGTTGGTGTGGATGGCCACCCGCTCCGGGAAGCGCGCCCAATCGTCGCCATATTCCTCCCGATAGGTGTCCAGAATGCTGGCGATCCCCGCCGCCACGAACATATACTCCTGCTTTAACCGCAGCAGCTTGCCCGGCAGGCCGTTGTCATTGGGGTAGAGGATGCTGGTGATGGCCTCCACATCGGAGCGGAACTTCATGGCGCCGCTGTAATCCCCCCGGTTAAAGGCGTCCATGTCGAAGGCCTGCTTGCCGGGCCGGGCCCCCCAGAGACGGAGATTGTTCACCGTTTCGCCCCCGTAGCCCACGATGGGCACGTCGTAGGGCACCGCCAGGATGGTCTCGCCCCCCTCCCAGGAGAACCAGTATTGGTCGCCGTTATAGTGGCGCACCACCTTGCCGCCGAAGCGCACCACCACGGATTTTTCCGGCTTGGGCACTTCCCAGGGATAGCCGTTTGCCAGCCAGTTATCGGGCTTTTCCACCTGGCAGCCGTTTACGATCTCCTGCTCGAAGAGGCCGTAGCGGTAGCGGATGCCGTTGCCGTGGCCTGTCATGCCCAGGCTGGCCAGGGAGTCGATGAAGCAGGCGGCCAGTCTCCCCAGGCCGCCGTTACCCAGGCCCGGGTCCCGCTCCACCTGGCAGAGGGCCGAAAGCGACTGGCCCATGTCCCCCAGGGCCTCTTCCACCAGGCTGTAGATGCCAAAGTTCATCAGGTAATTTTCCAAAAGCTTGCCGATTAAAAACTCCATGGAAAAGTAATATACTTTCTTCCGGTTGCAAGCGCGGCTCTCCTTGGCGCTCTCGTTCTTTTTCACGCTGGCCTGGGATGTGATGAGCTTTGCCAGAGCGAAGTAGCGGTCTTGGGCGTTACACTGCTCAAACTCGCGGCCCAGGCCCTCGGTAAACATTTTGCGGTACTCCGCGATAAATTCCTGCTTGTCTCTAAACATTCCTAATCTCCCTCACTGCGGCTTACTTTGCCGGGTCTTTCTTCTTTTTTTGCTGGGGGATGCGCTTGAATATGGCGCCGCCTATGGGTGGCGTTGCGATTTGGATGGAGTAGTCCATTCCGTGCATGGGGATTTTTTCTGCTTCGAATTCTCCCCTGTTTACCCCGCCCGAGCCGCCGAATGCCACTTCGTTGGAGCTGAAGATCTCCCGGTAGACGCCCTTGCGGGGCACCCCCACCCGGAAGGTATCGTGGGTTTCCGGCACAAAGCTCAGCACCACCACCAGGTCGTTGCCCTTTCTCTTGCCCCGGCGGAGAAAAAGCAGGATAGACTGCTTTTCGTTATCCGCGTCCAGCCATTGGAAGCCCTCCCAGGAGTAGCTTTTCTGCCACAGGGCCCCCTCCCGCAGGTAGAGGGCGTTTAAGTCCCGGATGAAGGCGCGGTGCTTTTGGTGGGCCTCGTGGGCTAAGAGGAACCACTCTATCCCCTCATAATACCGCCATTCGATAAACTGTGCAATCTCGTTGCCCATGAAATTTAGCTTTGCCCCAGGATGACAGATTTGATACAGGGCTAAAAGCCGCAGCCCGGCAAATTGCCGCCAGTAGTCCCCCGGCATTCTGCCAATGAGGGAGCATTTGCCGTGGACCACCTCATCGTGGGAGAGGGCCAGAACAAAGTTTTCGTTAAAGGCGTACATCATGGAAAAGGTCAGCAGCTTGTGGTTCGACGGGCGGTAGGGGAAGTCTGTTTGCATGTAGTGCAGGGTGTCGTGCATCCAGCCCATGTCCCATTTTAGGTGAAAACCCAGGCCGCCCGTCTCTGGGGGATAGGTCACCAGGGGCCAGGCGGTGGACTCCTCCGCAATCATCAGCACGTCGGGGTGATTTATCCCCACGGCCTCGTTGGTCTTGCGGATAAAATCTACGGCGTCTAAGTCCTCCTCGGTGCCTCTCTCATTAAAGCGCTTGCTTTGGGGATCGTCTATACCGAAATTCAGGTAGAGCATACTGGTGACGCCGTCTACCCGTATGCCGTCTACGTGGTATTGTTCTATCCAGAACAGCAGGTTGGAGAGGAGAAAGCTGCGGACTTCACCTCTTTCCAGGTCGAATTTATAGGTGCCCCATTGAGCGTGATCCTCTTTTTCATAGAGCTTATCCCCCACCAGGGCCGCCAGCCCGTGGGCGTCCCGGCAGAAGTGACCGGGCACCCAGTCTAAGATCACCCCCAGGCCGGCTTGGTGGCAGGTATCTACAAAAGCGGCGAACTCGTGGGGGGTGCCAAAGCGGGAGGTGGGGGCGTAGTAGCCCGTGATCTGATAGCCCCAGGAGCCGTCGAAGGGGTGCTCCATGACAGGCATGATTTCAAGGTGCGTGTAGCCCATCTCCAGGGCGTAGGCCACCAGCTTTTCCCCTAGCTCTCCGTAAGTACAGTATTCCCCCTCTTCCCCCCGGCGCCAGGAGCCCAGATTTACCTCGTAAATGTTCAGAGGCTGCTCTAGGAGGGGCCTTTTCTTTCGTTTTTCTAGGTAGCGCCCGTCGGACCAGGGGAAGGCGGAGATGTCGTAAAGGCGGGAGGCGGTCTCCGGGGGCTTTTCGGCGTAGAAGGCGTAAGGGTCCGCCTTATACAGTATATCCCCCTGGGCTGTCTCGATGACATATTTGTAGGCGTCGCCGCTTTTTGCGCCGGGGATAAATCCGTGCCAGACGCCCCCTTGGGCATCGGGCGTCAGGATAAATTCGTTGGCATTCCAGTTGTTAAAGGACCCGGCTACGGAAACCCGCTGTGCCCCCGGGGCCCACAGAGCGAAGCGGTAGCCCTCTTCCCCCGCTTCTTTTGCGGGGTGGGCTCCCAGCCTATCATAGGCTCGCTGCCAAGTGCCCTGGGCAAACAGATAGGCCTCTTCATTTTTTAAAAAGTCATGTTCCATGGGCTGTCTCCTTTGATCGGTTTACGCAACCCCGGGTTTTCGTCCATGGGTCGGCAGGGACCGGGGGTTGCGCAGGGGGTACCAATAAGGAATGCTTTCTTTGTTTAAATTATAATAAACTATGGCCAGCTTGTCAATCTTATACAATTTCCACTGGGCCTTCTCTCTCGCTCTTCGTCTAAATGCACTAATCCCATAGGCCCCTATCGGGGTAATGTGAGGCAAATTTTTCCGATTTTGCCTCTCGCCGCAATTTTGGGGCTGCTTTACGGGGGTTTGTCGCCATAAAAAACCGCCCCGATCTTTGGATCGCAGGCGGCTTTAGGGGTTGTTATCGCTTTCATTTCGGCCACGGGCCTCTGGGGGAATGCTGCGCCATTTGGCCTGCTCGTCTCCGGGCTATCCCTTTGCTTTTAGCTTCTTCCCTTCCAGATAGGACCCGATGGCGGAATACAGCCAAAGGCCGACAATCACAAGATTCGCCAGAAATGCCAGTCCCGCGATAATATGGACGTCGTTCCACAACAAGCTCGGGTTTCGAAATAGTTCTCCGGGGTTGCGCAGAAGGGTCATGATCAAATCTCGGAATGTGTATAACATCAAGGGAAAAAAGATCAGGAAGCAAATCGCGGCGTTCTTACTCTGGCGGCGGTATCGCCCGGCCTTGCTGGCGTTGTCCGAAAAGAGCTCCTCTTCGGCATCCCCACTTGCAGACGCAAAGTACTTGGCGCCCGTATTGCCACCATAGATATGATTCCAGCCGCTGTCTGCCAAAAGCTGGAGATACTCCGAAAAATCAGAGTCAGCGGGAATATATCGATAGTCCACGCGGATGTTCAGATCCCGGGGTTCGGCTTTTTCAAACTGATAGTCCTCCAAAAAAGTGCCCCTGCCTGTAAAACGCCAGCCCTTCTGCGCCATTTCCCGCAGCCAGGCTTCTTCCTTTTCGAAGCTGATAAAGATGCGAAACTTTGTCATGACTCTGCCCCCTCCTTCCGGGCTGCTTCAATCATCTGCCTCAGGCGCCCTAAATCCAGGTCTAGCACCTCCGCGCCCAAGGCCGTGATCTGAAAGGTTTTTCTTCGCGGGTCGTCGCTGGGGGTGGCCGCGATGAGCTTTTGTTTGGACAGGTTTTCCAGGGCGCCGTACATCGTCCCCGCCGCAATGCGCACCCCGCCGCCGCTTAACTCCTCCACCGTTTGCATGATCTGATAGCCGTGGCCGGGTTTCCTCAGGGCCAGCAGGATATAAAAGGTAGTCTCGGTGAGAGGGAGCAGCTTGTTTCGTTTTTCTGCCATATCATCACTCCGTTCTTATACAGCCATTATATACAGTTTAACTGTACATTGTGATTATATACCGGCGGACTGTATATGTCAAGAGCTTTGCCGCCTTGATTTTTCCCTTCTTTTTCGCTATACTTTACCCCAGAGGTGATTTGAATGAAACGCACGATTTCTATGTTATGTATCCTGCTCTTTTCCCTGGGGAGCCTTGCCGCCTGTCAGGCCGAGGACAACCCGCCTGTGGACTTCGATTTTCAATCTGTCTATCTTCCCGCTGCGGAAACCACCATTACCCTGGGGATGACCACGGAGGCAGTGGCCGACCTTCTTGGGGACGCCGTCAGCCAGGAGTCTTTTGGGGAGAATCAAGTCAAATATCGTTACGACGATGAAAACGGAGACAGCGTCGTCTATTACTTCTTGGAAGACAGCCTGTACGGCGTGGAAACCTTTAGCCCTGCTTGTGGGTCACTCGACGGGGTGACGCCCGGCATGGCGGCGACGGACTTGGACGATACCTGGACCACGGTGTTAGACAGCAAGGGCATCCTCACCACGGGGATGCGGGCCTTTAATAAGGATAGCATCCTTGTGCCCTTTCATGATGAAAAGGCCTTGGTGCAGCATACCCTTACCTTTCACCAGGATGGCACCGTGGCTTCTTTCATCGTTAGTCTTCTGTGATTTTTGGGGCCAGGTGAAAAGGTAGCGTAGGGCCTTGACTGCGGAGTTTTTCGGTCTCCGCCCCTTCCACTCACCCAAAAATTTCACACATACCTTCCCCCTTCCTGCATATACTGGTCTGACTATTTGCTATCAGGAAGGAATTTGACTATGGTATTGCGCTGCGACCCCTATCCCCTTTTTCCCGACAACAAGGTTCCCGAGGATGTGGACGAACTGGTCTTCCTCTGGGAGTGCGACACCCTGACCCCCAGCAGCCGGTAATGGCCCGCCCTTACATTCGACCCCCGGCCTCTTCTCGCAGCTACCCCCTTTACAGGCGGCTAGGCTTCCTATATAATATGTGGTTAGAGTTTGAAGGAATGCGAGTGAGAGTATCATGCTGCAATTTGACGAGTATAAAATAAAACTAAACGCCCTGCTCCCCGACCTGGCGGATCTGGAAAAGGCCCTTGACCTGGAATCCGCCGCCCGGGAGCTTGACCTCTTGGAGCATGAGAGCTCCGCCGACGGTTTTTGGGACAACCTGGAAAAATCCCAAAAGGTCCTCCAGCGGATGAAGCAGCTGCGCACCAAGCTGGAGGCCCAGGAAAAGCGCAAAAGCGCCTGGGACGACCTGATGGTCCTGTGCGAAATCGGCAACGAGGAGGAGGACGAGAGCCTGCTGCCTGAATTGGAGCGGGATTTTGCCCTTTTGGCAGAAGGCCTGGAGGAGGCGAAGCTTGCCACCCTCCTCACCGGGGAGTATGACAATAACCCTGCCATCCTCACCTTCCACGCGGGAGCAGGGGGCACCGAGGCCCAGGACTGGACCCAGATGCTCTATCGCATGTACACCCGCTGGGCCGAGCGCCACGGCTTTAACTACAAAATCGTGGACTATTTAGACGGGGACGAGGCAGGGCTTAAAAGCGCCACCATCATCATCGAAGGGGAAAACGTGTACGGCTACCTCAAAGGCGAGCACGGCGTCCACCGTTTGGTGCGGGTCTCCCCCTTCGACTCCAACGCCCGCCGCCATACCTCCTTCGCCGCCCTGGAAGTAATGCCCGAGATCCCCGACGACGTGGAGGTGGACATCCGCCCCGACGATATCGAGATGCAGGTGTACAGAGCCTCGGGCGCAGGGGGCCAGCACGTGAATAAGACCTCCTCCGCCGTGCGCCTCATCCACAAGCCCACGGGGGTCACCGTTTCCTCCCAGTCGGAGCGCAGCCAGTTCCAGAACAAGGACTACTGCATGAAGATGCTCCGCTCCAAGCTGATTCAGATCAAAACCCAGGAGCATCTGGACAAAATCTCCGACATTAAGGGCGTTCAGCTAAAAATCGAATGGGGCAGCCAGATCCGCTCCTACGTCTTCATGCCTTACACCCTGGTAAAGGACACCCGCACGGGCTTTGAGTCCGGCAACGTGAACAACGTGATGGACGGGGACTTAGACGGCTTTATCAACGCCTACCTCCGGGCCCTGGCCACGGGGACTTGGGTGACGAAATCGTAAGGGATATAACTGCACAGCCGAACCCGTGGGACTGCACGGCTTCGGCTGTGTTCTCTTTTTCGGGAAAATTCCTCCCCTCCCTTGACTTTATATCTTTTGTGTGTTAAAGTTGGAAATCATTGAAGCGTCGCTTCCCAAAGGAGACTTTCCTATGAAACTCGCCATGCTGATCGCCTACTTTGCCATTTTGATCTTAGTGGGCTTTTACGCCCGGAAAAAGGCCACCAATATCCACGGCTTTGTCCTGGGCGGCCGCTCCGTCGGCCCCTGGTTCTCCGCCTTTTCTTACGGAACGGCTTACTTTTCCGCTGTGATTTTCGTGGGCTACGCGGGGCAGTTCGGCTGGAAATTCGGCATCGCCTCCACCTGGATCGGCATAGGGAACGCCCTCATCGGCGCCCTATTGGCCTGGGCTGTTCTGGGTCGGCGCACCCGCATCATCACCCAGCACTTCGGCGCGGCCACCATGCCCCAGTTCTTCGCCGCCCGGTTCGGCAGCCGTCCCCTGCGGGTGGGGGCCTCGGTGATTATCTTCGTATTCCTGGTGCCTTACACCGCCTCTTTGTATAACGGTCTTTCCCGGCTCTTTGGCATGGCCTTTCATATTGACTACACCCTTTGCATCCTCCTGATGTCCGCCCTCACCGCCATCTACGTGATCTTAGGGGGCTACATGGCCACCACCATCAACGACTTTATCCAGGGCCTTATCATGCTGGTGGGCATCTGCGCCATCATCGGGGCGGTGCTGGCCAGCCACGGCGGGTTTGTGGAAGCCCTCCACGCCCTGGCCCAAGTCAACGACCCGGCGGTGTCCACAGCACCCGGCGTCTTTGCCTCCTTCTTCGGCCCTGCGCCCCTGGGTCTTCTCTTCGTGGTGATTTTAACCTCCCTGGGCACCTGGGGCCTTCCCCAAATGGTGCAGAAGTTTTACGCCATCGAGAGCGAGGGCTCCATCCAAAAGGGCATGGTGATCTCCACGGTCTTCGCTGCCGTCATCGCCGGGGGCTGCTACTTTTTGGGCGGCTTCGGCAGGCTCTACGGAGACAAAATCAACATCGCCGAAACGGGCTATGACGCCATTATCCCCGCCATGCTGGAGACCCTATCCCCCTTCCTCATTGCCCTGGCGGTGATCTTAGTCCTCTCCGCCTCCATGTCTACCCTGGCCTCCTTGGTTCTCACCTCCTCCAGCACCGTGGTCATGGACTTTTTTAAGCAGACTATCACGAAGAATATGGACGATAAGGTTCAGCTGATGATGATACGGGTGCTGATTTTGGTGTTCATCGCCATCTCCGCCGGGATTGCCATCATCCAGTACAAAAGCAGCGTCACCTTCATCGCCCAGCTGATGGGCGTTTCCTGGGGGGCCTTAGCGGGCGCCTTTTTGGCCCCCTTCCTCTACGGGCTCTACTGGAAAGGCGCCACCAAGGCCGCCTGCTGGGTGAGCTTCCTCTTCGGGGCGGGGATTATGCTCTTAAACCTCTTCTTCCGGGGTGCCTTCCCTCTACTCCTCCAGTCCCCCATCCACACCGGAGTCTTTGCCATGGGGGTGAACCTTTTTCTGGTGCCCCTGGTGTCCCTCTTTACCAAAAAGCCGGACAAAGCCTTGGTGGACAGCGCCTTTGCCTGTTACGAAGTTACCACCCAGACGGCCATGAAAACCGCCCTGGGCAAATAAAAATTCCTCTTCCCTTCCCCATTGCCGCGGCGGATGACAAGGTGTCCGTCGCGGCATCTTTACGTTTTTTGAAACTTCCTTCCTTTTCCTCTTGACAATGCCCCGTTCCTGCGATATATTTGTGATATCAATTTGATATCAGGAGGTCTTTCTTATGAAAGGACAGGAAAAGATACAGGTCACGGAGGAAAAGCGCGCCCCTTCTATCTCCGGTATGCTGGTGCTGCTGCTCTTCGGGTTTCTTTACATCGGGGCCATCATCTATATGATCATCGCCTTTAATGACAACAAGGAGATTCTGGGCGGGATTTTGGCGGGCTATCTGGCCCTCATCGGCTGGATTCCCTTTATGGGCCTGCGGGTGCTGCGGCCCAATGAAGCCTATGTTCTCACCCTCTTCGGCCAGTATTACGGGACCTTAGTGGGCCCCGGCTTTTACTGCGTGAACCCTTTTGTCACCGCCATCAATCCCGGCACCCGGGGCGGCACCACCACGGGGGACACCGGCGGCAGCGCCGAGGAGGCCAACTTCTGGGGGGTTAAAGTCCCCGTCAGCCATAAGGCCCAGACTCACCGCCGCATGTCCCTAAAAACCATGACCCTCTCCAACGCCACCCAGAAGATCAACGACAAGCTGGGTAACCCCATCATCATCGGCATCGTGGTGATCTGGCGGGTGGAAAACACCGCCAAGGCCGCCTTTAACGTGGATAACTACGCCGAATACCTCTCCATCCAGTGCGACTCCGCCCTGCGTAACATCGTCCGCCTCTACCCCTACGACACCACGGACGACGCCGAGCAGGGAGAAAAGTCCCTGAGAGGCAGCAGCGTGGAGATCGCCCAGAATCTGCGGGACGAGATCCAGACCAAGGTGGAGCACGCCGGGCTGGAAATCCTGGAGGCCAGGATTACAAGCCTTGCCTACGCCCCGGAAATCGCCGCCGCCATGCTCCAGCGCCAGCAGGCCAGCGCCATTATCGACGCCCGCCAGATGATCGTGGAGGGGGCCGTGGGCATGGTGGAGTCCGCCCTGCAAAAGCTCAGCGAGCACCAGATTGTAGAGCTGGATGACGAGCGTAAGGCCGCCATGGTCTCCAATCTCCTGGTTGTCCTCTGCGGCAACAAGGACGCCCAGCCCATTGTCAACAGCGGCTCTATCTACTAAGGGCCCCGCCATGGCAAAAACGGAGGATAAAAAGAAACAGGTGCCCCTGCGCATCTCCGACAGCCTGTATCGAGAGCTGGGCGCCTGGGCGGAGGATGAGTTTCGCTCCATCAACGGGCAGATTGAGTATCTCTTAACGGAGTGCGTCAGAAAACGACGCCAGGGAAAGTCCGAAAAGAGGGAGGAGCCCACCCCGCAATAGCTGAAAACGCAATGAAAAGCCCCCGTCTGTAAGGCCAAAACCTTGCAAACGGGGGCTTTCTTATGATTAATCTTTACAGTTTCACTGCTGGGAAAGCAGGGTTTGCAGGTCTAAATACTCCTCCTGGGTCAGCTTACCTGCGGCAAAGAAGATATCCAGCTTCTCCGCCATGTCCGCCGCCTGGCCGCGCTCCAGCATCCGTTTCAGGGTACGATACAGCAATTACATCACCCCCAGTTCCAGCAAGGTTAAGCGGTATTCGTGGTCTACCATCATGGTTTCCATATCCTCCTGGGGGCTGGGCGGCGCCTCCTCCTGGGGAAATAACAGGGGGATGATATCCACCAAAACCCCCTCGGCTATCACCAAGTCGCACCAGCCTAAAGACGCTTCTGCCTTCGACACCAGGCCTTCCGGGATTTCTATGTAGCCGGGAATCCAGGGGGCTTCTCTGTGGCTCTGGCTCTGGATGGGGTGATGTTTTGTGCCCTCCTGGGGGGCAATTTGTATCATATACATAGCTTCCTCCTTTACCTCCAGGCAATATAGCGGAAGGGGTTCTTGTCCGTCACATAGCTCTGCCCCGTGCCCGGATAGGTGTTGAGCCCCTCTGAGGTGACGGTAAAGCCTGTGGCCGTCAGCTTTAAGATCTTCCCGTCCTGGTTGCCCAGGGCCAAGCCGTAGTCCGTATTATTGCCGCCGCTGATGGAGCCGCCGTTGGACATCACCAGAACCGCAGAGGGCCGAAAGCCCAGGGTAATGGTCTGGGTAACGCTGATGCCCGTTCCCAAATAGGTCCCGGTGACAGGGGTCAGGTAATCAATGCGCTGGTCCAGGGCCTTTGCCTTGTCGTCTACCTTTTTGTTGTCTGCATTAAAGTCCTCCCGGAGCACGTGATCCTCGGGCTCCCACTGGGATAAATTAATGTGGGCCGTTTTATTTGCGCTAGCCATGGTCTTCACTCCTTTCTATAGATAGAAATTTCACAGGGCAAAGTTGCTCCTTTTCGTACACCTTAGAAAAAATTTTCTGGGAACGAAAATTTTTCCAGAATACATTTGACAAAGAGGATGCAAATGTGTTACAATTCGGTTACACAAATTTGCAGAGTGGTTACTCGACCAAAAGAGAGAAAGAATGCTCCCAAAGAAAGGATGCGAGGTCATGGCAACAGAAGCGATCCCCCTCACATACAAAGGGCGTCCTCTGCGGCGCAAGGATAACTTTATCTACTACGGCAGCATGGGCGATCCCTATATCGTTCAGCTTCAGATTTTGGAAACCAAGCCCCACAAGGATTTGGAGGTGGCTACCCGGGTTTCCGTGCAGCTCCAGCTGACCGACGGCAACATCAAAAGCCGCGACTTAGTGGTGAAGCGCAGCGAAAAGGACAGCCTCTACGCTGCCATCGACATCGCCTCTGTCTGGTTAGAGCGCGCCCTGTCTTCCCGCAATTAAGGGTAGTATCGCAAGTAATTTGGAGGTTTCTATGCAAGCAATGAGAAATGCCGCCCGGCTTTTTTCCCAGGCGGCTGTCTTATCCCTTCTGCTCCTTTTGGGGGCAGTGTTTTCCGGAAGTCTGTTTGGCACCGGTGCCCAGGCAGCCATGCTCCGGGGCGAGGCCAACCTGAATTCCCCCCTCATGGCCCTTTCCACCAAGGAAGCCGCGGCGGATATGGGCCTTACCTCCCTGGTGCCCGCCGCCAGCTGGTCCGAAGTGGCCAGCCGGGACCAGGAGGCCTTCTTTAAGAGCTATCACTTTTCCATTAACGAGGGGGAGTTTGACCCCGACGAGAACCCCCTCATCGCCTATGTGAACACAGGCAGCTCCTCCCTGAACGTCCGCACAGGCCCCGGCACCGCCTACACCGTGCTGGATAAGGTTCCCGGCGGCACCCGCTTCGAGGTTTATTCCGGCAGCGAGGGCTGGTATGAGGTGACCTGGAACGGGGCGAACGGCTATGTCTCCGGCGACCACGTTCTCCTCATGACCCAGTCGGAATACGAAACCTTCCGCACCCCCGCCACCCCCGGCAGCAACGGCAATTATAGCGAATTAGGCAATCAGATCGCCGAATATGCCCTGGGCTATCTGGGCTGCAAGTATGTCTACGGCGCAAACGGCCCCGACAGCTTCGACTGCTCCGGCTTTGTAAAGTATGTTTACGCCCAGTTTGGCTACAGCTTAAACCGCACCGCCTCTGACCAGCTGAACAACGGCACCGTGGTGGAAAAGGGCTCTGAGCAGCCCGGCGACCTGGTGTTCTTCAAGCGCAGCGGCGAGTCGAAGCCCGTGTCCCACGTGGGCATGTATATCGGCAACGGCCAGTTTGTCCACGCCTCTACCAACCAGTATAAGGTGCGCATCGACAATCTCTTCACCGGCTATTACGAGGATATCTATATCTACGCCCGTCATATCATTTAAGGCAGACCGCAGCCGGCATGCCACGGTCTTGCCATCTCTCCCGAAAAAGTCATAAAGAAAGCCCCGGAGTTTTAAGGCTCCGGGGTTTTTCTGTGTTTTGTCTTAAAAGAATGCGCCTGTGGGGGCCGTGGGGAGGAAGCTGTTGTCCTTTTCGTCCTCCTCTTCCTTGCCGCCGTTTAGCTGGGAGAAAATCATCATGTCCAGCTCGGCCTTCCACCGGGCGGCCAGGGCCTTATAATCCTCCTGGGGCAGCTCTTGGAGGAGGGACTCCAGGTCGCCCAGCTCTTGGGCTAAGGCACCTTGGGGCTCGGCGCTTGGGGCAGCCTTTCCGCCGGGCACCAGCTTCACGCCCGCGGTAATGTCCTGGCCCATGTAACCCAGAACTTTTTTCACGTAGTTCTGGGTCTCGGGATAGGGGGGCACGCCGCCGTATTTGGCCACGGCGCCGCTGCCTGCGTTATAGGCAGCCAGGGTCAGGGTCACGTCGCCGTCGTAGTACTCCAGCTTCTGGGCTAAGTATTTCGCCCCGCCCATGATGTTCTGCTCCGGGTCGTAAGGGTCTTCCACCCCTAAGCCCCTGGCGGTGGCGGGCATCAGCTGCATGACGCCTATGGCCCCGCAGCGGGAGACCACATCGGGACGAAAGCCGGACTCCGCCTTGGCAACGGCCTTGAGAAGGTTCACAGGCACCCCATAGGTCTCAGCGGCCCGGGCAAAAATCTCGTCCAGGTCGGTTTTTTGCATCGTAGACTGGGCCTCGCCAAGAATCCCGGCGAAGCTTCCTGTGGGGGCGGCGGCGGCGGCCACCGTCTGCTGTCTTTGGTTCAGATCGATTCCCTGGAGGGACGAAATCATGGTCATGCACCCTTTTCCGTTATCTTACCCCTCATCGTAGCATAGTTTTTGCCTTTTGCAAAGAGATTTCTAAATTCAGGAAGACTTTTCCGCCATTTTCCTCCCTGCCGCGCCCCATCACAGCCTATTTTGAAAGGCCTCCCAAGCCGGAGAGCGTTTCATGGGCCTTCCGTGGGCAGGGCAGAGCCAGTCTATCCCCGTAAGATCCAAGCGCCGGAGGGATTCCCGAATCTTGGGCTTATCCAGGGTGAAGATGCCGGGGACGAAGCCCAACATATCCCGGCTGCTGGTGAAGAGGTCCCCGGCCAGAAGGGCGTTGCGGGACCGAAAGGCGCGGTGGCCGGGAGTATGGCCCGGGGTGGGCAGCACCTGAATCTCCCCAAAGCCCTGGGGTGGGAGGGGCCTGGTCTCCGGCGGGCAGCGATTGGACAGTATCCTGCTCACCAGGCCCTTAAACCCCGGGGGGCGGCGGGTGCCCACGGCGAAGGCCAGGTCTTCCGCGCCGATGTACACCGGGCAGCGGCAGGCCCGATGAAGCCACAAGGCGCTGCCTATATGGTCGCCGTCGCAGTGGGTGAGAAGGATGCGCGCCACCTGCTCCGGCCCGTAGCCCAGGGCCCTTAGCTCCCGGAGGATGCCCGGGCCACAGCGGGGATAGGAGCTGTCGATGAGGGTGACGCCCTGGGGTTCCAAAATGGCGTAGGCGGCGGCCAGAGGGGTGCAGGAAAAGCGGTAGACACTCTCTGTGATGAGGCCCTTTTGGGGATTCTTCATGGGTTCGCCTCCTTGGATTGGCACTCTAGTGGGGGGTATCTAAATAGGCTTCATAGAGGGGGACGAAATCCCGCAGGTCGCTTTGACCGCCGTAGCCCACCCGCACCACTTCCTTCCCTCGCTGCAACACCAGCTGCTGGTAGTAGATGTCAAACTCCAGGGTAATGGGCTCGCCCCCAGTGGGGATGGGCGAGGGAAGGGTGATGGTCTGGCGGTCTTCGTCTACCACCACGTAATAGACCATAACGCCCCCCGGGGTGCTCCACTGCTCCGTGGCGGGATGCTCCGCGTTCAGCTCACGGGCCAACTGTGCAGCCAGGCCTTCCGTCAGCATACTGTAATAGTCCACGTCGTAGAAAAAGCTGCCCTGGGCGCCGCCGTCTTCCGTGGGGATCTGGGGGCCCTTCTGCCGGGCCATGAGGATGGCGGGCGCCAGGAATTCATGGTTTTTCATCAGCCAGTTTTGGGACTGCCAATGGAAGTCCCAGTTACCCTCTGCCGCCACCATCTCCTGCCACTCTTCCTGGTTGATCTCCTCCAGAAGGGGGAAGGGCAGGGGTTCTTCGTAGGTGCTAAGGGCAATGTCCTTAGAGGGAAGAAGCAAACTCAGCATGGAGAGGAGGGCGGCCATCAAGGTCAGGAGCGGGACCGTGCGCAGGAGACTTTGGGTTCTTGCCCGCCGGGGCGTGTGGTAGCTGCGGGCGGAGAGAGCCCCCTCCCTGCCCCGCCGCCGCAGTCTGTAGAGTCCAAGCCAGGTCTGGCCCGTGGTGATGACCACGTATAGAAATAGGGCCAGGAGGCAAAGGAAAATTTGCAAACCACCCCCCATGAGGGCGCTGACTACCCCGGCATGGCTGCTAAAGTAGCCGGTGAAATCCAAGGCGTCCCAACATACCCACCAGACCCAGAAGGCAGGCAGCAAAAGCAGGGCCGCAATCTTCCAGTGCATCCCCCGTTTCAAAGATTGCCACAGGGCCACGGTGTCTGTGTGGAGCTCCACCGTTTCTTCCTTGGTGGATCTGTAGACATCGAGGCTGGGGGCGCTGTATAGGGAGGTGACATAGTCCCAGCCGCAGTCGGCATAGTAGGCCTTTTGCCCTTCGAAGTCCTTTTCCATCTCCTTGCTGCGGACATCCAGGCGGAAGCGGGTCCCCCCCGGCTCCTCCCGGCGGAAGTAGGCAAACCTGGTGGACACGTTGAAAAGCATCCAGCCTTCCTTTGCCATCTCGTCCAGCCAGCCTTCTATGGCGTCGATCTCATAGGCGGCATAGGGGATGAGTTTTCTTTTAAAGTTTGGGTCTTTTGCCATGCAATATCCTCCTTTCAGGGATGGCGGCAGGGTCTGGGCCGGGGCTTTCCATCGTCTCAGCGGGGTAGCTCCTCCTCTTAGACAGCGGCAAACACCGAAAGGGCCAGGAGAACAGACACCACCAGCACCGCCGTCCCCCCTACCTGCAAAAGCACCCGAGCCTTGGCCCGCCGGGGCGTGTGATAGCTGCGTTGAAGCAGAAGCCCTGCCTTTTCTCTTTTCATATAGGCAAGGTAATGGGTAATATGCCCTGCCAAAGATAGGATACCATTGAGGGCCAGGAGGGTAATAGCAAGCACGAGATTGGCGTTTCCATGGAGGAGGAAACTAAGACCGCCCCCGTGCCCGGCTACGAATCCCCTTGTGAGGGCGCTGGTCTTCCAAAGATACCAGCCACAGAACAGCAGGGCGGATACCACAGAAAATATCTGCCCCGCCTTGATGCCCCCCATGGAATAGCGCAGCATCCCTTCGTCGGTGTGCAGCTCCGGGGCGGCTTTGTCCTCGGTTTTGAAGATAGGAAAATGCCAGTTCCGGGCACCTACATACGTCCAGCCGTATTGGGCGTATTCCTCCCGCAGTTCCTTGGCCTTTCCCTCTTTTTCCCTGGTGCAGACGTCAATGCGGTAGCGGGTGCGAGCTGGCTCCCCTCGCTTAAAGGTGGCAAAGGTGCTGCCCATTTCCCGCAGCATCCAGCCTTCCCGGGCCTTTTCGTCCAGCCAGCCTTCCAGGGCGTCGATCTCAAAGTATTCGTAGGGGATGACGGCGCGGAGGGTGTCTTTTTGCGTTTTCACGGCTGCTCCTCCTCTCTGGATGGCAGTTAAATTTTAGAACAAGTCATCCGGCTTCCCTGAGGTAGGCTTCAAAGAGGGGGATGCGCTCTCGCAGGTCTACCGCCCCGTCGTAGCTCACGTCTACCAGAAAGCGGCCCAGCTGCACGGCCTGATCCTGACCTTCTTCGTCAGCGGAATAGCCCACGGTGGCCCCGGTTTCGGTGATCCAGATTTGGGCCTGGGGAAAGCTGGCCGCCCATTCTTCCATCAGCTTTTTCGCCAGGGCTTCCGTTCGCATTTCGAAATATACCACGTGGTAGGACAGCTCCTTGGCGCACTCTCCTGTCGCTTCATCCTTCTGCCAGCTGAGATATTGCCCTAAACTCAGGGTAAGGGGCGCTAAGAATTCTTTCCTGGTGCCCAGTATGTCTTGGGCGCTTTTGGGGGTCTCTTCCCCGCTCCTCATGGCCTCCTGCCATCCCACGGGGTCAATCTCCTCCAGAAGGGGGAAGTGAAAGGGTTCCTGGTAACCGCCCCAGTGGATGTCTTTGTTGAAGGAATAATGGAGATGCCAATCTCCTGCTCGGGCCGCCCCGGAGCCCACCTGGAAAGAGAGCACCACGAGGATAAAGACCAGCACCCGACCCACCGCTTTTTTTCTGGCCCTTTGAGGCGTGTGGGGCTTGTGACAGGGCGCGATCCCGGCTGCTTCCCTGCCCCGGTTCCGATAGAGCCGCACCAGTTCTATCACGCCCCCCACGAAGCAAAGGATGCTCAGGGCTCCAAAGAGAAGGATCTGCTCCAAATTTCCGTCCAGTAGGGCGTAGAGTGAGCTCCACCCGGTTTCCTTGGGGATGCTCAAAAAAAAGCCAAGGAGGGATAGGGCCACCATCGCCCCAAAAGTGGCAAGGTTCAGCCACGTTTTCCGCCGGAGAGACTGCTGCAATACCATGGGGTCGGTGTTCAGCTCCGGGGCCTCGGGGTCGTCTGTTTTGTAGATGTCAAAAAACTTTCTAAAGCTGCCCACATAGTTCCAGCCGCTCTTCTTGTAAAAGTTCCGTATCTCCCTCTCGCGCCTGAGCGTTTCCTTGTTGCCTACGTCGATGCGAAAGCGGGTGTTTCTGGGCTCTGTTCTGCGGAAGGTGGCAAAGAGCCAAAACCTGCTCTCCAGCTGCAGCCCCTCTCTGGCCTTTTCATCCAGCCAGGCCTCCAGGGCTTCGGTTTCAAAAGCGTCGTAGGGGATGATTTTGGTGACTTTATGTTTACCCATCAGGATGCTCCTCTCATGGTCGCCCCTTTGATTCCGCCGCTTAATCGGCCTTGTCCAAATACCTTTCGTAGAGGGAAACCAGCTCTTCCAGATCACTTTGGCCTAGGTAGATCACCCGCAGGGTCTCCTTGCCCTTTTGGAGGATTAGGCACTGGTCTTCCTCCCTCAATATGCCTTGGCTCACAGCCATGCCCCCGGGAGTCTCCCAGGATTTTTCCAGCTTTAAGGCTTCGTCCCCAGACAAATCCCACCACAATCCTTGGGCCAAGTCCTGGGTGCGCAGCCTGTAGTAGTCCACGTTGTAGAAGTTCTTGCAAATGTAGCCGCTGCCCACCTCCAGGACATAGGGAGCGGTCTGGCGGAGCAGGATCAGCTCCGGAGCCAGCAGGCTGCGCTCCAAGGCGTATCCGTTGTCTGGCCGACTCCGCTCCTGGGACTCCTGGGGCTCATCCAAAATTGCCTGCCATTCGGCGGGGCACACTTCCGCCAGCAGGGGGAAGGGCAGGGGCTCCTTCGCCTGGGAGATGGGATAAAAGCTGCGGCTATCCGGGTCAGGCCCGCACCGCATGCCTATGTTGAGTACAAGAAGGATTGCCACAAGGAGCACCGCCCTTACGGAACGCCGCCGGGCCCTTTTTGCGGTATGCACGGTTTGGGGCAGGGCTTCACCCAGGGCATCGCGCCTTTTTCTTCGCCGCCACTCCACACAAAGCTGCACAAGGGCAGTCAGGAGGGCCATTCCGCAAAGGACAACGGTGACGAGGCTTTCAAACGCACCCTCTACCATGTAGGAAAGGCCAAATTTCTGCCACACCACATATTCTCTTTGGAGGCAGATTCCTACGAAAACCAAAAGAACGCCCCAAAAAATCATCCGGCCCAGAAGGCCCTTCTCCATGGAACGGCGCAGCACCAGGGGGTCTGTATTCAGCTCCACAGCCGCCGGATCGTCTGTTTTGAAAATAGCGAACTCCTTCCCCATGCTGTCCACGTATTCCCAGCCGTACTCCTCATAAAGAGCCTTCACCTCTTCGGGCCGCTTCTCCTTTTTCTTATCCCACAGGTCAATGCGAAAGCGAGTGCGGGAGGGGGCTCCTCGCCGGAAGAAGGCCAGGGGACCTGTAATCCCCTTAAGCAGGAGCCCCTCTCTGGCCTTTTCATCCAGCCAGGCCTCCAGGGCTTCGATCTCATAGCCGCTGTAGGGGATGATTCTGGTCACTTCACGTTTTCCCATGCTAACTCTCCTCCCCGGGTGTCTCCGCGTCCAACACGCACTGGCGCAGGCGAGAAAGCTCCTCCTGGTAAATGGCCCGGCCCTTCGACGTGATGTGGTAGCTTCTTCTTCGGCCCATCACCGCCGTTTCCACAATGAGCTTTTCCCCCTCGAATTTAGAGAGGATGGCGTAAAGGGTTCCCGGCCCCATCTGGATGCGGCCCCGGGTTTTTTTGTCTATCCAATCTACGATCTCCGTGCCGCAGAGCTCCCCTGTCCCAAAGGCCATGAGGACGTAAAACATGGTCTCCGACAGGGATTCAAATGCCTTCTTTGCCACGGTGTCACCTCCAATAACGACCATCGATATCGACTATCGCTATCGTAACATCGAGGATCGATATTGTCAAGACGGCGGATGAGATTTTTTTCTGCCCCACTTGCCTTCGCTTCTTCGGTGGGTTTTTCATTCCGGACAGACGCAAAAGCGCCGCCACGGGTTTTCCATGGCGGCGCTTTGGATACATGTATTTACCGGCGGGCGGGGCGCTGGGCTCTGCCTCTGGTTTTGTAATAAGCGATGCTGGCGTAAAGGTCGCTGCTCTGGCGGCTCATGCTGGAGGAGGCCTCGGAGCTGACCTCCGCCCCCTTGCTGATGTGGCCTACCACCTCGCCCACCTCTTCGGCCCCGGCGGAGAGACGGCGTATGGCCCTGGTCTGCTCCTCGGAGGAGGTGGCGATCTGGTGGATGATCTCGCTGCTCTCGTTGATGCCCGAGACGATATCCCCCAGGGATTTGGCGGTTTCCTCGGCGATTTTGGCCCCTAAGGCCGCCTTTTGAATGGAGTCTTCGATGAGGATGCCCGTTTCCTTGGCGGCGGCGGCGCTTTTCGCGGCCAGGTTGCGCACCTCGTCGGCCACCACGGCAAAGCCCTTGCCGTGCTGCCCAGCCCGGGCTGCCTCCACGGCGGCGTTTAAGGCCAGGATATTGGTCTGGAAGGCAATGTCGTCGATGACACGAATCACGTTGCCTATGGCGGAGGAGGCCTTGGTAATCTGGCCCACGGCGTCCAGCATGTGGTCCATTTTCTGGCTGCCCAGCTCGGCGTTTTCCTTGATTCGCTCACCCAGTTGGGCGGCGTAGCGGGCCTGGCGGGCGCTGGCGTCGGTTTCTTGGGCCACGTCGCCTATGGCGGTGGAGAGGGCCAGCACGGCGCTGGTCTGCTCTGTCACGCCCTGGGCAAGGCTGATGGAGCTGTCGGCGATGCCCTGGGAGACGTTGGCCAATTCCAGGGAGGTGCCGTTGATGCTGCCGAAGGTGCGGTTTAAGGAGTCGATGACCTTGTTGAGGGAGAGGCCCAAAGTGTCCTCCTCCGAGAGCACAGGCACTTCCTGGGTCAGGTCGCCCTGGGCCACAGCCTGGAACCTGCCGTCCAGCTGCTCAAACCGGGCCAAAAGGAGGGAGAAGCTCTGGTAAGCCTGTCCGATCTCATCTGTGCGGGTCTCGTTGCGTTTGATGGTCCGCATTTCCCGCTCGCTGCAGCGGCTGGTGCCCTTGCTGCCGATGTGGTGGAGGAAGCTGGAAAGCTCCACGATGGGCCGGCAAAGGAGCCCGTTTCCTATGGTGCGGATCACAAAGCCGAAGATTAGGGCGCAGAGCAGCGCGATGACAGCCATATTGCGGATAAAGGTATCGCTCTCCGCCATGACCTGATCCACGCTGATATCTGCCCCCACGATGGCAACCGTGTGCCCCGCGTCGTCCTTCACCGGGGCAAAGCCGGTAATCATGACACCGTATTCGCCGCTGTCATAAATGGGGGAGATCAGGGTGCTGCCCTCGGAAACCTCAGCCAGCATGTCGGGGCCGTAGACCTCGGCGGGGTCCGTGTCAAAAAGGTCGAAGGCATCGGTGGTTTCGGCGTGGGCCCCCTCCATGAAGTAGGTCACGTCCTGGTCGAAGGCCGCGTCCAGCACATAGAGGTAGGTCAGGTTATTATCCATAAGCAGGGTGTCGATATAGTCCTTTTTCTCTGCATAGTAGTCGTTTTTCTCGCCGCTTTCCATGATGCTTTCAAACTCCTCGGCATCAATGGAGGCGGCCATAGACATGGCGATGGAGCGCGCCAATTCCCCCCTGGCCTGCACCGTGTCGCTGCGATGGAGCGCGGAGCTGAATATGCCCAAGGCTGCGGAGCTCAGTATGATGACGACGAACGAAATGATCGTCATTTTCGTTCCCAATCCCATTCCCTTTTTCACTGATTTTCCCCCTAGAAGTATGTATGTAATATACCATACTGAACCTAACATATTTTCCTCATCTTGTCAATGAAAGCCGCTGGGTTTGCCGTATTTATTTGCAATTGTTACTAATCTCCCCTGGCAAAAAAGAAAAGGCCACGAACTTTTTCGCAGCCTTTTCCTCATTTTCGTGCTGATTGCCCTTTACCGCAGGTCATTTAACTGGATTACCTCATAATGCAGTATGATTTCTCATGTATGATATTGCATTTTCGGTTACAAATTCATACACTGTGCAGAGCCCCCGTTTCCGGATCCATCATAAAGCCGTACACGGCGATGTCCCGGGGCACCAGGGGATGGGTTTTGATGAGATTCACCGTCTCCTCCACCGAGGTTCTGGCGTCCTCAAAACCCTTGAGCCAGCGGTGAAGGTCCACGCCGCAGTAGCCTATCATCTCCAGCTTTTCGCCGGAAATGCCCCGGGCCTCCATTTTATGAAGAAGGCTGTCGGTGTCCAGGCCCTGCATGCCGCAGTCGTAGTGGCCGATGACTAAGATGTCCTCTATCCCCAGGTCGTAGATGGCGATGAGGAGGCTGCGCATCACGCTGCCAAAGGGGTGGGAGATCACAGCCCCGGCGTGTTTGATGATCTTGGTGTCGCCGTTTTTTAGGTTTAAGGCGGCGGGGAGCAGCTCGGTGAGCCGGGTGTCCATACAGGAGAGGACGGCCATTTTTTTGGAGGGGTACTTGGAGGTTTGATAGTCCTCATACTTCTTCTCCGCCACAAAGGCGCGGTTGAATGCCAAAATATTTTCTAAGTTTGCCATGGGTCATTACCACCTATCGGAAAAAGTCGTCGCGGAAGGAGGCAGGCGGAAGGCTGTCCGCTTGCCGGGGCTCCATCCAGGGTTCTTGCTCTAGATTTTCGTCCTCTTCGCCGCCTCGATGCAAGTGAATCAGCCCATCGGCAAAGCCTATGGTGGCCAGGACGGGATAGGGGGCGAAGAAAACCAACACCAGGAAGTCGACTACGCCCATTACCATCATCGTAGTCTGTGTTTGGTTCCCGGGGCCCATGCCAAAGCCTGCAAAGCCGGAGATCAGGGTCGCCACAAGGATCACGCCATAGGCGCCCAATATGGGCTTCCAGCTGACAGAGAGGATCATGACGATATACCGCCAAACCCAGCCCTTCATCCGCCGGAAGGAATCCTTGGCGGTTTCTAGGGCGCCTTGCCGGGGATGGGTAAAGTAAAGAACGTCAATCAGGGCTAAGCGAAAAAACAGCCAAATGGTGAAGATGCCCACCACAAAGGCGAGGGTGCCCAAGAGCGGCGAGGCTTCCACATCCACCCCGCACCATCTGCCCACCATGTTACAGTAGGCATCCGCGTTGGTGACAAGCATGAGGATGAGGCCCAGTAAAAAGGCCCGGCTGCACCGCTTCCAGGTCCTCAAGGGATAAAACAGGTCGCTAAGGGTGGGCCTTCCGCCCCGCCAGGTCACAAGATAAACCCGGGCGTAGCCAAACATGGTAATGGGCGCCAGCAGGCTGGACACCAATGCCCCCACCAGCTCATAACAGGGAATCTTCCACGCCACCACCAGATAGACCAGACCCACTGTGGCGGCAATCAGCAGCAGCGCCAATGCGCCTATCCAAGTAAGAGCCTTCCAGTTTGCCTTATAAATGCGCGAAGCCTCATGACGAACGGCAGCACGGTCCATGATGTCTCTCTCCCTTTTTTATGGTGCGCCGGGACTGTTCCAAAAGGGCGGAACGCCACCTTGCGCCCCGCCTCGGACTTCTCTATTTCCGGCCTCTATTCCACCAGGGCCAGCTCCTCTAAATCGTACTCCTCCGGGGCCCCGGACTGGAAGAGGCTCTGCATCCGAAAGTCTATCCTTGCCAGCTCGTCGGCGCATTCCTTCAGGCTGGCCGCCTTGGCCGCTCTCTCCTGAAGCTTGGTCTTATAGAGAATCTCGTGTTCTAAGCTTGCCCAGGTGTCCATGGCGATGGTGCGGATTTGCACTTCCACGGGGACGTGGGGGCGGGTTTGGGAGAGCTCCACGGGCACCCGCAGGACGATGTGGTAGCTGCGGTAGCCGTTTTCCTTGGGTTCGCGGATATAATCCCGGATGCGGATGACTTCCAGGTCGCTGTTTTTTAGGAGGTTGGCGATTTGATACACGTCATCTATGTAGCGGCAGACCACCCGGACACCGGCGAGGTCCAGCACATGCTCCTCCAAGAGGTCGATGGAAACGGGCAGCCCCAGGCGGCGCAGCTTGCCGGCGGTGCTGTCGGGGGTTTTGATCCGGGACTCCACGTGGTGGATGGGGTTATGAGTGGAGGTGAGCTTAAACTCATTGTCCCACACGTCCAGCTTCATCTTCACCAGCTGGATGGCGGCGCTGTAGATCTGGGCCTTTTTGGCCATAACTTTCCGCTCTTCCGTGGGGAATAGTTGCCTTAATTCACTTTCAAACATAGCCGTCGTTTCCTTTCCGGATACCCATGTTTCTATGAAGAATTTTACCCTCTTGTAACCGGGATGTCAAGGACATTCGCCCTGGAAAGGGCTGGTGCCCCCCTCCCCCGCGGCCCCATTTTTCCCCCGGGTTCCGCAGAAAGAGATTGTTTCCTTTTCCTAACATCGCCCCCCTTCGCCTTTACACACCCCGCCCTTTGTGGTACCATGTAATTTGTACCTTTACCTGTCACTTTTGCCACCCAACGGAAGGAGAACCATGATGAAAACATTACTCCGCCGCGCCCTGGCCCTTATCCTTGCCGCGGCGTTTCTCTCTACCACCGCCTTCGCCTCCATCGCCCTGGGGGACGAGCTGCACAAATACGAAACTCCCCTGGCCGACGGGGCTACTTATACCTCCCAGGTGTTTTACAGTAACTCTAAGTCTGACCTGCGGACGGAATTTTACGTCACCTACACCCCGGGGCAGAACCTCTCTCCCCTGGTGAGCTACGGGCCTAACATCCTGGCCAAGCGCACCGTGCCCGCCCTGGCCGCCGACCTGGAAAAGAGCGGTAAGCGGGTCCTCACGGGCATCAACGGCGACTACTTCGTCATGGCCACAGGGGACCCCCTGGGCATCGTTCTCACCGACGGGGTTTTGCGCTCCTCCGCCGCCCACTTCAGCGCCATCGGCTTCACCAAGGAGGGGAAGGCCTTCATCGGCAAGCCCGACCTCTCCATTAATGCCACCTTCTCCGGCCGGACGTTAAAGGTGGCGGCGGTGAACAAGCTGCGCACCGCCGAGGGGGGCTACTACCTCCTCTCTGAAGACTTTGGGGCCAACACCCAAAACACCCAGCCCGGGGTGGACGTGATCTTAGCCCCTGTGCGGGACAATATGAGCACCACCCTCACCGACGCCAATGGCCAGAGCCTCACCATAGGGGACAAGCTGAAGATCGGCGGCCGGGTGAGCTGCGTGGTGGAGCAGGTGCTCCAGTCCACCGCCCCGGTGGAGATCCCCAGGGGGAAGTTTGTCCTTACCATTAATAATAAGAGCCACGAATGGCTGGTCTCCGAGCTGGCCGCCCTCCAGCCCGGGGCCACGGTGGAGCTGGATATCACCGCCGGCGATGAGCGGTTTAACACCGTGGACTGCGCCCTGGGGGCCTATAACCACATCGTTTCCGGCGGGGCTCTCCTACCCGATCTGGACGAATCCGCCGCACCCCGCACCGCCGTGGGGGTAAAGCCTGACGGGTCTGTGGTCTTTTACGCCATAGACGGGCGCAAGAGCGGCCACAGCATCGGGGCCTCCATCACCCAGGTAGCCAAGCGCCTGGTGGAACTGGGCTGTACCGACGCCGTGGCCCTAGACGGGGGCGGCTCCACCACCATGGGGATTACCGACCCCGCCAGCAACGCCTTTTCCGCCACCAACCAATCCTCCGACGGGGCTTACCGGGCGGTGAGTACTGCCCTGTTTTTGGTGTCTAACCTCTCCCCCAGCGGCACCCCTGGCCATGTCCTCCCCAAGCCTGAAGGCCGCATTCTCCTCTCCGGGGCCACCACCAACCTATCCGCCGCCTTTGCCGATACCAACTGGTTCCCCGTAAGCTCCTCGGAAGCCGTGACCTATACCGCCCAGAACGGCAGCTTTTCCGGCGCCGTTTACACCGCCCCTCAAAAGACGGTGACAGACACCATCACCGCCACCACCCCCTCTGGCGTAAAGGGCAGCACCACCATCACCGTGTATCAAAGCCCCACTGGCATCAAGCTCTACAAGGCCGGCTCCACCACCGCCCTCCAGAGCCTTAGCCTCACCCCCGGCAATGCGCTGGACTTAAACGCCGAGGCTTACTACCGCCTTCTTAAGCTGAAAGCCACAGACTTAAACTTCACCTGGGGCGTGGAGCCCGCCGCCTTAGGCACCATCACTCCCGAGGGCAAGTTCACCGCAGCCGATATGGGCGGCACAGGGAACATTCTGGTCACCGCGGGGACTTATACGTTAAGGCTGCCCCTCACCATCTCCACCGATGGGCACTTTACCCTGGTGGAAGACTTTGAAGGGCCCCAGCTCCAAAACATTTCCTCCGATCAGGGCACCCAGCTCTCCTTGGAGACCCGGGCCGACTACCTCCGTTTCGGCAAGCAGAGCCTGCGGGTGGACTACAACAAGGGCAGCGGCGAAGGGGCCGTCTCCCTCTCCCATACCTTCGATGCTGCCGAGCCCTACTTCTCCCTCTGGGTCTATGGCGACGGCTCCGGCAACAGCCTTTCCGTCATCGGCCAAACCGCCGCAGGGGCAGCCACAGCCGCCCCACTGTGCACCCTGGACTTTAGCGGCTGGCGGCAGGTGAGCGCCAAGGTCAGCGAGGATACCGCGGAAATCCAAGGCCTGCGCCTCTCCGGCCCCAAAGCCGGCGGCACCCTTTGGATAGACCAGGTGACCACCTCTAACCAGGCCAAGGCCGACGGGGCGGTTCCCAAAGCGACCCTGAATCGCGCAGACAGCACCCTTACCGCCACGGTGAAGGATGTGACGGATGAATCCTTTTCCAAAGACCAAATCACCCTGACCCTGGACGGCAAGGCCCTGGACTTTGGCTGGAACCAGGGGACTAACACCCTCACCGCCACCCTGCCTGCCCTGGATACCAAGCTGCACCGACTGACCGTTACCGCCACCGACGCCTCGGGCAACATAGGCAGAGCCTCCGAAAGCCTCAACGCGGCGGCAGCAGCCCAATCTTCCTTTGTGGATATGCAGGGCCACTGGGCGGCGCCCTACACCGACTATTTAAGCACTCTGGGCATCGTGAAGGGCGAGGAGGGCGCTGCCGGGCCCGTATTCAGCCCCGACCGGTCTATCACGAGAGGCGACTTTGCCCTGATGACCGCCCGGTGGATGGGTCTTGATCTGGCCGCTTACAGCCAGACCAGCCTGCCCTTCGCCGATGCGGCCGCCATCCCCGCCTGGTCCCAGGACGCGGTGAAGGCCATGTACGCCCTGGGAATTATGAAGGGCTCCGAGGCAAACGGCAAAACCTATGCCAACGCCGCCGCCTCCATCACCCGGGCCGAAGCCATGACCATCTTGGGCCGCATTCAGGTGAAGGGCTACCCCGAGGCCGCGCTCTCCGGCTTCCAGGATGCGGCAAGCGTCCCCGCCTGGGCGAAGCCTTACGTCTCCTCCTTAGTGAGCCAAGGGGTAGTGGGCGGCTCCGGGGGCACCCTGCGGCCTATGGACTCCGTGAGCCGGGCAGAGGTTTCGAAGATGCTGGTTTCCATTTGGTAGCAGCGGCGAAAAATTCTCTTGCAAATGAAAAAAAACTGTGGTAAGATGTTTTTCAGCTAACTAGGGGCTTTGCGCCCATTTTTGAAAAGTGATTGCCGAAAGGAATGTATTTGTTATGATTCTCGCCATTACCATCGCCCAGGTGCTCTGCGGCCTCTTCCTCATCGTCTTCGTCCTCTTCCAGTCCGGAAAGCACTCCGGCCTGGGCGTCATCAGCGGCGCGTCTGACACCTTTTTGACCAAGAACAAGGCCCGGTCCCTGGACGCTAAGCTGGCCAAGTACACTAAGTGGGTGGCCCTGGCCTTCATGCTCCTCACCCTGTCCCTGTCTCTCATCCAGGCCTAAGCCTTGTCGCCCATTCCCCAGGTTCGGATAAGGGCCGCCATGTTCACAAGCAAACTGCCCTTCCACCCATAGGAAGGGCAGTTTTTTTGATTTTGATTCCGAGGTGTTTCTATGACTTATGAGGAAGCTTTCGACTTTTTAGACCGCTTGGCCCGGGGCATCGCCGAAATGTTCGGCATCTCCTGCGAAACGGTGATTCACGACTTTTCCGTTCCCTCCCATCCTGTGCTGGCTATTTATAACGGCCACATTTCCGACAGGGACCTAGGCTCTACCCTGGATTTAACGGGCCTGGAGCAGCAGGTGGATTTCGAGGGGGATGTCATCAATCTCCTGGCCACCACCCTCAGAGGCCGCCAGGTAAAAAGCTCTACCTTTTCCTTAAAGGGCGAGGGCTACCACCTGGCCCTGGGCGTGAATTTCGACTTTACGCCCCTGGCCTACGCCAACCGCACCCTACTGGATTTGATGCGCACCAGCCTGGATTTTCGCAGCGCCGTGTATCACAGCCGTGACACGGGCATCGCCGACCTTTTTCAGGAATGCGCCGACCGCATCGGCAAGCCCATTCAGGAGATGACCAAGGAAGACAGGCTCCGGCTGGTGGAGCAGCTCTCCGCCCGAGACGCCTTCTCCTACCGCCGTGCCGTTCCCTATGTGGCGGCCCAGCTGGGGGTCTCCCGCTATACCATTTATAAGTATTTAGACGAAGTGCGGGAGACCGCGGGAGGAGATCGTTATGATGAAAACTAAAATCGACGCCTACTTCGCCGGGAAGGAAGAGGCCCTGGCCCAGGCCGTTTCCCGCCTGGTGGCCATTCCCAGCGTCAAGGGCGAGGCTGCCCCCGGCGCCCCCTTCGGCCCCGGCCCCGCCGCCGCCCTGGAGGAGGCCATTAGCCTTGCCCGCCAGCTGGGCCTTTCCGCCCAAAACCTGGAGGGCTATGTGGGGGTGGCAGACTTAAACCAGCAGGAAGACGCCCTCCACATCCTGGCCCATTTAGACGTGGTGGAGCCCGGCCCCGGCTGGAGCATCACCACGCCCTACGCCCCCGTGGTGGTGGGTGACCTGCTCTACGGAAGAGGCACCTCCGACGACAAGGGGCCCCTGGTGGCCGCCCTCTTTGCCATGAAGGCCGCCCAAGATTTAGGGGTGCCCCTGACGAAGAATGTACGCCTGGTGCTGGGCACAGACGAGGAGAGCGGCTTTCATGACCTCCAGTGGTACTATGGCCGCTACCCTTACGCCCCCTACGCCTTCTCCCCCGATGCCGCCTTTCCTCTCACCAACCTGGAAAAGGGCCGCCTGCAATCCGTGATGGAAAAGGCCTGGGAGGAAGATTCCGCCCCTGCCCAAGTGCTGTCTCTCACCGGCAGCTTACAGGTAAACGTGGTGCCTCCCTCGGCCAGTGCATTGGTGCGCGGGGTTTCTTTGGAGACCGCCCAGGGCCTTTGCCGGGCGATGGAAGGGGAGCTGGGGGTTACCTTTACCGCCGCCTCCGCGGGCGAGAATCTTTCCCTCCACTGCGCCGGTCTGGGCACCCACGCCTCCACCCCTGAGGAGGGGCAAAACGCCCTGACGGCCCTGATCACGCTCCTTTGCCGCCTGCCCCTTTCCGATTGTGAGGCCACCCGTACCCTCCACGGTCTTTCCCGCCTCTTCCCCCATGGTGACCACGGTGGCGAGGCTTTGGGCATCGCCCAGTCTGACCCCTTAGCGGGACCGCTCACCATCACCCTGACTATGATGGACTGGAATCTTCGGGGCCTTTCCGCCCGGTTTGATGCCCGCACGCCTCTGTGCACCACCCGGGAGAATTTTATAGCGGTGGCAAAGGCGGCCCTTTCTGCCCTGGGCATCTCCCTGGAGGGGGACTATGTAGAGCCCCACCACACCCCTGGGGACAGCCCCTTTGTCAAGACCCTGTTAGACTGCTACACTCTCTTTACCGGGCAGCCGGGCCAGTGCCTTTCCACCGGGGGCGGGACTTATGTCCACGATATTCCCGGGGGCGTGGCCTTTGGGACTACTATGCCCGGCTTTGTTTCCGGCATCCATGGCCCTGATGAGCGGGTTTCCCTCTCAGATCTTTTGACCTCCTGCAAGATTTTTACCCAGGCCATTCTTGACCTCTGCCAATAAGGGCCTTCTTATGCATCGTAACCTCAAGCTGTTTTTCACCATGGCAAAGATCTGCGCCACCTGCTTTGGGGGCGGCTATGTAATCCTCCCCCTGCTGCGCCGAGACCTGGTGGAGAAAAAGGGCTGGATTTCTGAAGAGGACTTAACGGACATCTTCGCCATCGCCCAGTGTACCCCCGGGGTCATCGTGGTGAATGCCGCCACCTATGTGGGAACGAAGATCGGCGGGGTGCCCGGGGCCATCTGCGCCACCCTGGGGGTACTAACGCCGCCCATGATTATCATCAGTCTGGTGGCCACCTTTTTCTGGCCCTATCTTCTCACCCCCGTGGCCTCCCACGCCCTGGCAGGCTTGCAGGCCTGCGTCTGCGCCCTGATTTTTCAGGCGGTGGTGAGTCTTTTCAAGGCCGCTATTATCGACCCCTTCTCCTTCCTGATTTTTGCCGCCTGCTTTTTGCTCTCCCTCTTGGCGGGGGTCTCTCCCGCTCTTCTGGTGCTGGGGGCGGGGGCGGCGGGCTTCCTTTACCATAGGCTTTGGGGAAGGAGGAAAAAACCATGACCCTTGTGCTTTTGGCCTGGGAGTTTTTCCTCATCGGCCTGTTTTCCGTGGGGGGCGGCATGGCAACGGTGCCCTTTCTCCACGCTTTGTCCCTGCGCTACCAGTGGTTCAGCCTGGAGGAGCTTACCAATATCATGGCCATAGGCCAGTCTACCCCCGGGCCCATAGGGGTGAACATGGCGGCCTACGCGGGCTATCTCACCGCGGGGCTGCCCGGGGCCTTTATAGCCCCCCTCTTTCTGACCCTGCCCGCCTTTTTTACCATCCTCTTTTTGGCCAAGGTCATCTCTAAGCTCCGGGGCAACCCCACCTTTGAATCCATCTTTCACGGGCTGCGGCCTGCCTCGGTGGGGCTGATTTCCGTGGTGCTGGCAGGCCTTTTTCTCTCGGCCTTTTTCCTGCCGGGTTTTGTAATCCGGTGGAAATCTGTGGCTCTCTTTGCGGCTATCCTCCTGCTGATGGCCCTGCCGGGAACGCGAAAGCTGCCCATCCCCGTCTTCCTGCTCCTGGCCGCCCTGGCCGGGGTGGTGTTCCACATGGGAGCATAAGGCCCAAAAAACAGAAAACGCCCCTGGGAATTCGTGCGGACTGCACTGTTTCCCAGGGGCGTTTTGTTGTGTATCAGTCTTCCCAATCGGGGGGGCTTGTTTGGTCTTCCCATTCAGACTCTTGGGGCTCTTCTTCCCAACCGGGGGTCTGGCTGAGGCTGCCCCCTTCCTGCTCCTGACGGTCCACTGCCACCGCCTGGAGAAACAGGTAGGTGGAGAGGGTGAGGTAGGGCAGTACATAGAGCTCCAGGGTGCCAAAGGAGATGCGAGAGAAGATATACCAGGGCAAAAAGGAGAGGCGGAAGAGGAAAAACTCCTTCCGATAGCCCCTGGTGCTGAGAAGGCCCTTTTGAATCACCTGGCCCAGGCTGTAGTCCGGCTGAGCGGCCAGGCAGTAGTAAAGGGGATACAGGGTACAAAGGAGGTAAAAGGCGATGAGCCCCCCCAGGACATTCAGGCCTATGGCCAGGAGGGACACCATGTCGAACAGGCCGCTGGTGGTGTCGATGTTCAGCGTGCCGCTGTAGAGCATGAGGCTCAAAATGGACCCGGGAGCCACCAGGATGAGGCTGAGGACATAGCAGCCCACCCCCACCATCAGCTCCAACGCAATGGATTTGACAAACAGCGCTGGCCTTTTATACCACTGGAAAACAGTGCCAAAGCTCGGATTTTCTCCCTGAAAGCCCAGCCAAAGATGACGGAAGACCCCCAGCTTTAAGGGCGATAGGAGCACAAGGCCCAAGGCGGCGAAGAGGAGCACCCGCAGCACCTGGTCAAAGGTTTGGGCGCAGGCAAACACCAGGCCCGCAGCATCCAGGCGGATAATCAGCTCGAAGCCCTCGGGGCTTAGGGTAAAGCCGGTGACTGCACCGGCAAAGTCCTGGATGGGAACGGTGACCCAGCCCAGCGCAAAGCCATAACGATACTGACAGAGGAGGAAAATGCCATTCAGCACGACGAAAAGCACAAGGACCTTCATCCAAATCCCCATGGTTCTGGCCATGAGGAACTTGCCTTCAATCTTCAACTCTCTGCCACGGGGGAAATTTCTAGTCATAAAACCCCTCTCTATCCCGCAGCGGGCGGATCGGTGGGTGTGGGTTCGGGAACGGGCTCAGGCGTCACATCGGGAGCCGGCGTGGGTTCCGGGGTGGGGGTCGGCGTGGGCTCAGGGGTGGGGGTAGGAGTAGGCTCGGGGGTCGGCGTGGGGGTGGGGGTGGGCTCCGGCGTGGGTGTCGGCGTCGGCTCGGGGGTAGGGGCGGGGGGCTCGCCTATGCCGTACTTATAGCCGTCGGCGGGGTTCCCCCAAATCACCTTGTCCCGGCTCGTCTACACGCTGGTGCTCTCCTTTTCCCGGCTGATGAGCTCGCCGTTTTTGTAATC
>JAVBLH010000033.1:0-30928 GCA_031553635.1 Evtepia sp.
CCCAGTGCAATAGGTTGACGCACTCGTGGAGGGTGCCGTCCGGGGCCCGCAGGATCCAGCGCTTTGCACATCGGTTCTGGGGCCCTCTTTGCCCGGCGGGGTTACTAAGCGCCGCCTCGGTGCCGCCCTTGAGGTTGTCCAAGTTGTAGCGGCCCTCTCGGCGCAGTTTGGCATCCTCGCCCCAGGGATATCGCTTGCCCCGGTGGGTGTTGGCCCGGTGGATGCCGGAGCAGGCCTTGGAGCAGGTCACGGTCTTGTCGGAGGGAGGGCAGTCAAACAGCTTGCCGCAGACGGTGCAGATCTTTTGGTTTTTGGCGGCCATCAGAGCAGCTCCTTTATCTCAACCCCAAGGGCATCTGCCAGCGCGACGGCGTTCTTTAAGATTGTGTTCTGCAACTTGATTTCGCCGGACTCAATCTTTTGGATCTGTCTAATATTCATGCCACAGCGGGTTGCCAGTTCTTTTTGCGTGAGGCCGGCGTTTATACGCAGCGTCAACAGCTTTGGGGCGCTCTCGTCAGTCATCTTAGCAAGTAGTGCATCCGATGCGCGAGGGGTCTTTAAGATGGGGGCTATGCTATCCTCTGCGCGTTGAGCAGACCTGCCAATCTCGCCGTCTGTCATTTGATCTGCACAAGCGGAGGCGATGAGGTGATATGCCAGTACGCCATTCGCGCCCCGGAAAATGTGCCCCAGGGTATCCTTTGCCCGGCTATTCCCACCCATGGCGGCAAAGGCGAGGTCGCGGTAGGCGATGACGTCTGCGTGATCTGCGCTAGTGATGGCTGAGAGCCAATCTCTGTTGATTTCACTGGTCATTTTAATCCTCCTAAAAGTCGACGATCTCGCTGTTGCGATTGGCACCGGCATAAATGCTGTCAGCAAGTTCGGATATCATAAATTCTTCTTCGCCGCCATCCCACTGGATGGTGATCATCTCGTCGCTGTACTCGATCTCGTCAATGATGGGCTCCAGCCCGAGTTCGGCGGCGGCCACGATGCGGTGGGAGCCTTCGAGGGCAACATACACGCCTTCGCCAAAGTGCACAGCTCTAATGATGGGGGCGCCAAGGGTTGCCATTTCGGCTTTGACCATTTCGAGGTGATCGGCGTTGACCTTGTTGATCGTTACGATTGTCATGATGTTGTCCTCCTTTGTTTTATCTGTTTCCAGTATACGCCAATATTGGCGCAAAGTCAAGATGGCATTGCGCCAATATTGGCGCAATTGTGCACAAAGATTGAGAGGGAAAATTGTGCAGAGTGGTGAAAGGCCCCATCTTGGAGTTGTTGCTTGGGTTTGTGAGGCGTTATCTTTATATATAAAGCGCTATATCTTCTTCGCGGCAAGAATCATAAATCTTCTTCGTGTGTATACAGACAGCCTCTCGGATGCCAGTGACGTCACAGACCGGTCCTGGCATGACCCTTTCATTCATGAATGATACCTCCTAAATCAGAGAAATGTATGGACTTTGTCGCCATTCCATTCTATGAAAACCCGGGAAATTTGTGTCAAATAGGCAAGGCAAAGAAAAAAGAAATTCCCTGGGACAATAAGAGGAGGGTACTATAAACGCCGGGGGGAGCCGGAAAACCAAAAAAAGGCGCGCCCCAAAAGGAACGCGCACAAAAATGCCAAAAATCTAAAAATCAAAAGCGCGCCCCCGGAGGAACGCGCTAGAGAGGGCCTTATCTACGGAAACAATCGCTGCAATAGATGGGGCGGTCGCCACGGGGCTGGAAGGGGACCTTGCAGGGGGCGCCGCACTCGGAGCAGGTGGTGTCAAACATCTGACGGTCGCTGTTACGGTCGCGGTTGTTGTTCCCCTTGCGGGCGTCGCGGCAGGGCTTACAGCGCTGGGGCTCATTGTCGAAGCCCTTCTCAGCAAAGAACGCCTGGTCCTTGGCAGTGAAAGGGAACTCCTGTCCGCAATCCTTGCAGACGATAGTTTTGTCCTGGAACATGAAATACCTCTTAACATTTAATTGGCCACATTAGTGACAGGAACTTATAATACCATAGATCAGTGGGAAAAGTCAATGGTATTTTCCCGGGTTTTCAAAGGAAAAAATATAAGGGGTTTCATTATCCCCTTGCATTCTTCCGGCAGCTATGCTACAATAACAAAGCTAACTTTGCGGGCGTAGTTCATCGGTAGAATGAAAGCTTCCCAAGCTTTAGAGGTGGGTTCGACTCCCATCGCCCGCTCCATCCCCATGAATGCCAGCATTCATGGGGACCCCTTTTTTTTAACATCCTCGGGTGAAGTGAATTCACCCTGCGGAAATTCTCCGCTGTGCTGCAAATTTACGGCGGACTCCCGCCGTATGAATGCCAGCCTTCATGGGGCCCCCTTTTTTTTAACATCCTCGGGTGACGTGAATTCACCCTGCGGAAATTCTCCGCTGGGCTGCGAATTTACGGCGGACTCCCGCCGCAGGCCTGGTGGCGTGTCCGTTTTGGATTGCGCTGAAACCACGCCGAACGGCGTGCCTCATCAATTATATGACGTGGCGTACTGCCACAGTCGCGGGAGGAACCCTTGTGGAAAAGCGACCCTTGGCTACCATCATCATGGAGGACGGCGCTGAAATTATCATCGCCCTCTATCCCGACGAAGCCCCCAATACGGTGCGCAGTTTCATCAGCCTGGCCAATCAAGGGGCCTTCGATGACCACGCCATCCAGCGCATCGTCCCCGGCTATGTGGTGGACGCCAGCTATAACGCCTTCGGGAAGGACCTTTGCAAATACCTGATTCCCAACGAGGCCAAAAGAAACTCCGCCATACTGCCCATGGCGCCCGGCGTCATCGGCATGGGTGGCTACGACGGTGAGATCGCCGGGGGTGAATTTTTCTTCCCTCTGGAGAAAAGCCCTAAGCTGGAGGGCCAATACCCCGCCTTTGGCAAGATACTCTCCGGCCTGGACACGATTCTGGGCTGGGGCAGGCTGCCCCTGCGCCCCGTTTCCTATCCCGAAAGCCCCGACACAGAGGTTAATATACCGGAAGTACCCCTGGTGATCCATAGGGTTCGGGTGGAGACCTTTGGCGCATTGTATTCGTCCCCGGAAAAACTCATCATGACAAAAAAACCGCCCAGCTGGTAAGGTGCGGAGGAACCCCACAACTACATTAAATAAACCCAAAAGGGCGCTTTGCAGAGAAACACTGCAAGGCGCCCTTTGGGTTGGTAAGAGAATGAGGGTGATACAATTGGGGTGTTATGTGATACGCGCCGCTTACGCGTGTGTCACCAGAGTAGTGGGCTGCCCTAGGCCGCCACGGTAAGTTTGGCCAGGGACTTGCCCTCCCGCCAGAGCCGCTGATAAATGTGGCTGCACCGGTGATAGCGGGAGAACAGGCGGCGGGCCTCCGCCTCCCGGCAGTAGACCTTCCAATGGCCGCAGGCCTTGCAGTTTTGGCCCTTGTGGCGAATAAAGCCGTATACATCCCAGAGGGGGTAGCCCAGGAAAAGGCCGATCTCGTGGGGAAAGCCGGGAGCCTCCTCCAGCCGCCCCATCAGGCGGTCTATGGCCTCTTGGGGGGTCTGAAAGGCGTAACCGCTGTCGGCCAGAAAGCGCGCCACCCCGGGCTTTGCAAGGTCCGCCCGCAGCTGATTTTCCCGATAGACATAAATCAGCGCAGACTGCTCACTCCGGGCCAGAACACAGACAGAAACCCCCTTGGCCGTTAAAAAGCCGCGGCATCGCCCTAAGTCCTCGTCTAATCGGCAAGGCGCAGGAAAGCGAAAGAGGCTGGCGGTTTTCAGGGCGGCCAGGGTCGGCGCGCAGTAATGAATCAAGTATTGCTCCAGCATGAGGTCTTGCGCTCCTTCCGTGTTTTTGGATAGTATGGGCAGCTTTTCGCAGAATCATTTCAGTTAGTACAAACTAACATCCTGGGAAAAGTTGAGAGGCCAAAGCCTCGATGGTTAGCCGTGACTAACAACAACGATAGAATACCATAGCCGCCGGGGCGTGTCAACTGAAAAATAAAAAATTTTGGGAAAAAGGGAAGGGGCCCCTGAAAAAGATGGTAAGGCCACGGCTTGAGGGTTTTCGAGAGAAGGGTTAAATTGAGGCTTGTCCCTGGGTTAGATTTTCTGTATAATAATTGGAGGAAAGGAGGGGAGCGCCGTGAAACGACATGGTTTTATCCGGGACAAGCTGGACATCAAATTCCTGATTCTCTATCTCATGTCCCGCACAGCCACGCCCATAGACTTTTTTACCCTGACGGAGCTGACCCTCTGTGACGACGGTATCGACTATTTCGACTATGCCGAGTGCCTCTCGGAGCTGGTGACCACAGAGCACCTGGTTCTGGAGGATAAGCGCTACGCCATCACGGAAAAGGGGCGCTTAAACAGCCTCCACTGCGAGTCCAGCCTGCCCTATTCCGTGCGCCTCAAGTGCGATAAAAACCTGGTGGCCATCAATGCCGTCCTCCGGCGCAACGCCCAGGTAAGAGCCCAGGTGGAGGAGCGGGAGGAGGGGGGCTGCACCCTGCACCTCTTCTTAGACGACGACAGCGGCAATCTTCTCACCGTGTCCCTCTTCACCGCCACCAGAGAGCGGGCGGAGCAGATGGGCAAGCGCTTTCGCACCCGGCCCGAGCTGGTCTACAAGGCCCTGGTGGAGGAGCTGATGGACGAATCGGAGAAAAAGCCCAAGGCCAAGGAGGCGTCGGCCTTCCGGGAAGAAGAGGCGGAAGCGCCGGAAGTTCTGGAAGCCCCGGATGCGCCGGAAGGACAGGCCGCCCTTTCCACGGAAGAGGCGTCTTTCGACCCGGAGGATTTTGGTTAAAAAATCAGAATCTACAGGGGAAATGGTGGATTTATACTTGTGAAATGGCCCATATTATGGTATACTTCATCTGTTGGCCTGTGATATTAGGCTTTTTTGCGACAGTGACAGCGGCGGCCCTTGGGACCTGCCCTTTCATTGATAAAGAAGAAAAATTGAAAGAGGTATTGAAATGAAAAGAGTTCTTGCACTCCTTTTGGCTGTTCTGATGGCAGCTGCCCTCTGTGCATGCGGCAAGCCCGCAGAAACCAAGACCCTGAAGGTGGCCATGGAATGCGCCTACGCACCCTATAACTGGACCCAGACCACCGAGGAAAACGGCGCGGTGCCCATCTCCGGCAGCTCCGACTTTGCCTATGGCTATGATGTCATGATGGCCAAGAAGATCGCCGAGAGCCTGGGCTATGAGCTGGAGATCGTGAAGCTGGACTGGGAAGGCATCATCCCCGCCGTCATGACAGGCGCGGTGGACCTTGCCATCTGCGGCCAGTCCATCACCGCCGAGCGCCTGGAGCAGGTGGATTTCTCCAGCCCCTACTACTATGCCTCCATCATCGCCCTGGCTAAGAGCGACGGCCCCTTCGCCTCCGCCACCTCCGTGGCCGAGTTGGACGGTGCCACCTGCGTCTCCCAGCTGAACACCGTTTGGAACGACATTTGCGCCCCCCAGATTCCCAATGTGAACCTGCTGCCCGGCATGGAGTCTGCCCCTGCTATGCTGGTGGCCCTCACCTCCGGCCGCGTTGACCTGGTGGTCACCGACCAGCCCACAGGCCTTGCCGCCACCACCGCCGACCCCAGCATTGTAATGCTGGAGTTTGAAGGCGACGGCGCCTTCCAGGTGTCCGACGAGGAGATTAACATCGGCATTTCCATGAAGAAGGGCAACGCCGAGCTGCTGGACGCTGTCAACGGCGTGCTGGCCACCATGACCCCCGAGGACTATACTGCCATGATGAACGACGCCATCGCCGTGCAGCCCCTGAGCTAATCATACGATCATTCGTTGCCGCCGGAGGGCGGGAGTAGTCCTCCGGCGGCAAACTTTTTGCAACAAGGAGTGAAGGCCCATGTGGGAGAGTGTGCAGGCCAGCATCATCCAGTTTATCGGAACGACAAAAACCAGTGAGATGGTTTCCTACGAAAAGATACTCTATCTCATCGGCGAATATGGGCCCTCCTACCTAAACGGGGCGAAGAACACCTTTCTCATCGCCCTCATCAGTACCCTTCTGGGCTGCATCATCGGCCTGGCGGTGGGCATAGGGCAAACCACCCCCGTCTCCAAAAGAGACCCCCTCCTCAAGCGCATCGGCGTCAAGCTGCTGAAGGGCTTTCTAGCCGTTTACGTAGAGGTCTTCCGGGGCACCCCCATGATGATCCAGGCCGTGTTTATCTACTACGGCATGCCACTTCTCATGGGCGGCAGGTTTATGGACTGGTTCACGGCGGCGGTCTTCATCGTTTCCATCAATACCGGCGCTTATATGGCGGAAACCGTCCGGGGCGGCATCCTCTCCATCGACCCGGGGCAGACAGAGGGGGCCAAGGCCATAGGTATGACCCACGTCCAGACCATGGTCCACGTGATCCTGCCCCAGACCCTGCGCAACATCATGCCTCAGATCGGCAACAACCTGATTATCAACGTGAAGGACACCTGTGTCCTGTCCATCATCAGCGTGGTGGAGCTCTTCTTCATCCACAAGGGCGTGGCGGGGGCCCTGTACCTCTTCTTCGAGTCCGCCGCCATTACCATGGTGATCTACCTCACCATGACCCTCTTTCTCACCTGGATCCTCCGTTGGGTGGAGAAGAAGATGGACGGCAAGGACCACTACGACCTGGCCACCACAGACACCCTGGCCCACACCACGGGGACCTACAGCTACCCAGGTAAGGGCAGCAACTTCGACGAGCGCAACGTGGAAACGGAAGAGGCCGCCCGGCGCAACCAGGAAAACCGCAATCAAAACGTGAGGGGGGAGCTGTGATATGGCAGAAGATAAAATCTTAGAAGTGCGCCATCTCTCCAAAAGCTTCGGCACCCAAAAGGTCCTGCGGGATATCGACTTCTCCGTTTCCAAGGGCAACGTCATCTCCATCATCGGCGCCTCGGGCTCGGGAAAATCCACCCTCCTGCGCTGCATCAACCTCTTGGAGACCCCCACCTCCGGGGAGATCCTCTACCACGGGGACAATATCCAGGCCAAGGGATTTCCCCTCACCGCCTACCGGGGTAAGGTGGGCATGGTATTCCAGAGCTTTAACCTCTTCGCCAACATGACGGTGCTAGAAAACTGCATCGTGGGCCAGCGCAAGGTGCTGGGGAAGGACCACAAGTCCGCCGAGGAGATGGCCAAGATGTATCTGGACAAGGTGGGGATGTATCCCTTTATCAACGCCAAGCCCCGGCAGATCTCCGGCGGGCAGAAGCAGCGGGTGGCCATCGCCCGGGCCCTTGCCATGGAGCCGGAAATGCTCCTCTTCGACGAGCCCACCTCCGCCCTGGATCCCCAGATGGTGGGGGAAGTGTTGGCCGTCATGCGGGCCCTGGCAGACGAGGGGCTTACCATGTTGGTGGTGACCCACGAGATGGCCTTCGCCCGAGACGTATCCAACTGGGCGGTGTTCATGAAGGACGGGGTCATCTGCGAGGAAAACGACCCGGATATGTTGTTCAACTACCCCAAAAAGCCGGAAACGGTAGACTTCCTCTCCCGCTTTCGCAACGGCTGATACCCATGCCTTGCTGCCTGCTGCCTAGTGAGCCCAGGGACAGAAGTTTTGACTGTGAGAATCGACATGGCGGCAGCTGTGCCGATTTTCGCGCTATTATGAGAAAATAAAATCTGGGAGGGAAGATTATGAAGCTATCCGCCTGCCTCATTACAAAAAACGAGGAGCGGTGTTTGGCGCGCGGTATCGAGAGCATGAAGGACATCATCGACGAGCTCATCGTGGTGGACACCGGCTCCACAGACAGCACGGTGGAGATCGCCGAGAGCTTCGGGGCGAAGATATTTCACTTTCAGTGGATAGACGATTTCGCCGCCGCCCGGAATTATGCCATAGAACAGGCCACCGGGGATTGGATTTTGTTTCTGGATGCGGATCAGTGGTTTTGCACTCCAGGAGATGCGAGGAATCTGAAACAGTATCTCATCAATTTGAAGCTTCCCAATGCTTATGCTCTTGCCCTAAGAGAGTTGAATGTGGATCGACGTGAACCGACGGTGGTCAAGGAACAAATCATGACCTGCCGTGTATTTCGGAATATTCCTGCCTGTCGATACAGAAGACCAATCCATGAACAGATTACGAAACCGGCTGGCATGTTGCTGGTTTATGATGAAGAGCTTGAGGTCGCCCTTTTTCACGATGGCTACAGTTTAGATATCATCGAAGAGAAAATTCTTCGCAATAATGAGATTCTTTATAGGATGTTAGAGGAGAATCCCCATGATGTCATCTCCCACTATTATCTCGGTGATGCCCTGTGCACCTTGGGACAGTGGGAGAAGGCGCTCAGCCACTTGATGGAGTATATCAAGTCGGGCAGACAGGAATCGTATCAGGAACTGGGGATTGGCGGCATACTTTCCGCCATTCTTGCGGCTGAGAAAGCTGGCCTTCCCGCTTCTCGGCGCAGAGAGATTTTAGCCTATGCTCACAGTCAGTACCCCGAGCATCCTACGACATATCTACTTTCGGCCCTCTTAGACACGGAAGAAAAGAACTGGGACGGTATCAGAAAAAACGGGGCCTTGGCGGTGCAGAAAAAGCAGAGTTACAAAAACCCGACAGAGGTATCAACAAATTTCCGGATAGAGCTATATCCAAAGCTTCACCGTGCAGTTGCTAAGGCCTATGAAATGAAGGGTGACCTTGAAGAGGCCGCCGCGCAATATTTAGAGGTGCTGAAAACCCACCCCCAAAGCGGAGGGGCCATGGAAGGATACATCCGCGTCCTTTCCCAAGGGGATCAAAGCGCCTACATCCGCCAGATGCAAGCCCTTTACCCCCAGCCAAGCAAGGAGGATCTGGATCTGCTCCTGCCCCTGATGCGCCGCCATCTGCCCCGAGAGGCCTTTCTGACCTTTTTTGAAAAGTATTTTGCCATTACCCAAAGGGTCGATGTAAATTTCCACCTGATGCTCTCCCTCATTGGCCGCCATCCCCAGGCGGTGGAGGGCTGTCTGAAGAGTTATCAGCAGTGGGAGGGGGCAGAGGCGTATTTATACCAGTTGGTCGGTGCCGCAGCGATGTCCCGAGATGATGGGCTCATCAGCGCGGTTTCCCGTAAGGTGGAGCCTGCTGTCAGTGCCTTGCTGGAGGCCTTTCGGACCGGGAAACCATACCGGACCATGACCCAGGAGGAAAGCCGCATGTTCATGGGCCTCCTGGCGTATCTGCTGCAAACCTTTGGCTCTGAGGAGCCCGTTTGGGCCTGGGCGGCGCTGTATGCCGATCCTGCCGCAGCGATGCCTATGGGCATCCTCTGCTACAACCAGAGGCAGTACGAAATGGCCGCGTTATTTTTAAGGCGCGCCCTGGAGAACCAAGGCCTGCCCGAGGCGGCCCGCACCAGCATACACCTATATCTGACCCACAGCCTCTATCTCCTGGGGGACAAGGCGGGGGCCATGGAAAGCCTGGAATATTGCGAGAGGAGCCCCCTGGCCATTGGGGAGCTGGAGAGCTTCCGCCTTTGGATTTCGGGCATGAAGTGAGCCCGGAGCGAGTTTGGGAACCGTTTAGATTGGAGGAAGATCATGAAGCTATCCGCCTGCCTGATTACAAAAAACGAGGAGCGGTGTTTGGCGCGCTGTATCGAGAGCATGCAGGGCATCATCGACGAGCTCATCGTGGTGGACACCGGCTCCACAGACAGCACGGTGGAGATCGCCCTGGGCTTTGGGGCGAAGATATTTCACTTTCAGTGGATAGACGATTTCGCCGCCGCCCGGAATTATGCTATAGAACAGGCCACCGGGGATTGGATTTTGTTTCTGGATGCGGACGAATGGTTTCGGGCACCCAAAGATGCCCTTGTGTTCCGACGATTTTTGAACAAGGTGAAAGACCCTAATACATTTGCCCTGGCCATACAACTGCAAAACATCGACCGCACCAGGCCGGAAGAGCTGCGGGAACGTATGCCATGTCTGCGCGCTTTTCGCAATCTTCCGGCATGTCGATATCAAAGACTCATTCACGAGCATATTCCGGTTCCTCCTGGAATGCATATCCGCTTTGAGCAGGATTTAGATGTGCTGCTGCTGCATGATGGTTACAGCGGAGATATTTTTGAAGACAAAATTAGGCGCAATAACCAGCTCCTTTACCGGGCTCTGGAAAAAGACCCGGAGGATCATCTCCTTCACTACTATCTGGGTGAGGCGTACAATGCAATCGGAGAATTGGAAAGAGCGCTGGATCATTTGATGCAGTTTTTGGAAAAGAGCCAAGGGGTTTCCTATGCCAACATGGGGATACGGGGGATACTCTCTGCCTATCAGGTGGCAGAAAAGATGGATTTACCCCTGGCTCGCCGCCGTGAGATTTTAGGGTACGCCCACCGCCAGTATCCGGAGCACCCTACCACATATCTCGTGCAGTCATTCCTGGAAGGCAAAGAGCAGAATTGGGAGGAATCTCTCAAAGCCGGCCTTCAGGCACTCAAGAAGAAGAAAAGCTATCGGCCCACGGTAGAGATCTCGACGAACCTCCGAGACAACCTCTACCCCTACCTCCACTGCAACCTCGCCCATATCTATGAGATGAAGGCCATGCCCCGGGAGGCCCTCCGGCACTACTTGGAAGCACTGGAGCTGGAACCCACAAACCGCTCAGCCATGGACGGCCTCACCCAGCTCCTCTCCCGAGGCGATCAAGTGGCCTACATCCACCAGATCCAGGCCCTATATCCCCAACCCACCCGTGAAGATTTGGACTTTATCCTCCCCTTCCTGCGTCGGCACCGCCCCAAAGAAGCCTTTATGACCTTCTTTGAAAAGCGCTTCACCATGACCCAAACCATGGATGTGAACTTCTATCTGATGCTCTCCCTCATAGGCCGCTATGGGCAGGCCATGGAGGGCTTTCAAAAAAGCTATCAGGAGACAGAACAAGGCGATGCCTACCGCTTCTATCTGGCGGGAACGGCCATCAGTTCCCAAGACAGTGGTCTTTTAGAAAAAGCCGCCCAGACAGTGGATGCGGTTACCGCTCGGCTTCTTCGCGCCTATGCCCAAAAGGAGGTTCTGACCGGCCTCTCTGAGGAAGAGGACAGCCGCCACATGAGCCTCCTTCGGCACCTGTCCCTGACCTTCGGCCCCACAGCGCCGGTGCTGGCCTGGGCGGACATGAACGGAGACCCAAGGGCCCCGGCGCAGATCGGCCACCTCTTCTATCAGCAGAGGCTGTGGGAAGCTGCCATGCTTTATTTCCAGAGGGCCATGGATCAGTTGGCGCCGGAGCAGGAAGCCAAGTCCGATTATGCCCGGCCTCTTTGCCTTTGCCATTACCATCTGGGGAACCGAAAAGAGGCGGAGGGATTTCTTAAGCTTGCCCGAGAGCACGGTGAGGCCCAAGGAGAGCTGGAGAGTTTTCGTCTCTGGATCTCGCAAATGAAATAAGAAAAGGGACTGTGGCTGACAATGGGCGCCGCAGTCCCTTTTTATTTTGATATAGAGAAGGGTTCCCACCCAGAAGGCAGGAACCCTTTTTGCTGCGTCACGATGCATTCAATTGGCGTCAGATTCTGGGAAATCATAGCGGGAAGCCGAGAGCGAGCCTGTGGTCATAAAAGCCTCGGAAGGCTCCCGCGCCGCATAGACCGGCTGGGTAAAGGCCTGGGGGAGATAGCTGGGCCCTTTGCTAACTTTTGGGGCAAGGGTGCTGTCCAGGTCCATAGCAGCGCCTGCCCGAAGGCGGAAACGGGCCACCAGGCCTTTGAGCATCTGGGCTTGGGCGGAGAGTTCCTGGCTAGAGGCTGCGCTCTCCTCTGCGGTGGCACTGTTCTGCTGCACCACCTGGGAGACCTGCTCAATGCCTGTGTTGATCTGGGAGATGGCAGACTCCTGCTGTTGAGAGGCCAGGTCTATGCCCTCCACCAGGGTTTGGATGCGCTGGGCGGAGGTTGCTACCTGGTCTATGCTGCTGCTGGTCTTCTCCACAATCTCGCTGCCCCGGTGGACATGCCCTAAGCTTTGTTGGATTAGGGCGGAGGTCTCCTTGGCAGCCTGGGCACTCTTGGAGGCCAGGTTGCGCACTTCATCGGCCACTACGGCAAACCCCTTGCCGTGCTGACCGGCCCGGGCAGCCTCCACGGCGGCGTTGAGGGCCAGGATGTTGGTCTGGAAGGCGATGTCGTCGATGACCTTAATGATTTTAGAAATTTCTTCTGAGGAGGAGGCAATGCTGCTCATGGCGTTCTGCATTTGCTCCATGTAGGCCACCGTATCACCCATGAGGCGGGAGGACTCATTGACAGAAGTTAAAGCCGCATTGGCGTTTTTGCTGTTGGCCACAGTCTGGCCAAGGACCTCCTCGATGGAGGCGGAGAGTTCTTCCACGGCGCTGGCCTGCTCTGTGGCGCCCTGACTGAGGGACTGGGCCGCGTCGGCAATTTGGGAGGAGCTGGCGCTGACCTGCTCTGTGGAGATATTTACCGTGCCAAACATGGCGTTTAAGTTGTTGGTCATCGCCTCGATGGCGTTCCCCAGGGTATCCTGGGGGCCGGCTTTTACCACAGTGACGGTAAGGTCACCGGCGGCAATTTGCTCCAAGACCTTAGCTTGGGCAATGAGATTCTCCACCATTTTGGCAAAGGCTTGGGAGGTGGCGCCCACCTCGTCGTGAAACTGGGCGTCTCCTTTCACCGCGGCGATCATTTCGGGGGGGAATTCCAGGCTGCCTGTATTACCTGCCTGCTGGGCGACAGCCATCACACGCCGCATGGGGGGCGCTATGGTCTTGGCAATGAAGAGGGTGAGGAAGACGGCAAAGACAACGCCTGCCAAAATCAGACCCGCCTGAAGCAGGGTGGCGTTCTCCACCACCTCGGCGTTGGCTGCGATCTTCCCGCTGGCTTCCGTATCATTCAGGGCCACAGCCTCGCTGATATAGTCGGCGATGGTCATGCCTGCGTAATATACATTTTTCTGGGCGGCGGAAAGCCTGGCTTCGTCACCGGCCTGTACCGCAGCCACCAGCTCGGTCTTGGCGGCGGCAAAATCTTCAAAGTAAGCCTTTTCCACCTTCTTGTAAACGGCCATCTCCTGGGTACTTTTCTCCGGGATGCTGTCCTTATAGGCGGCAAGGGTCTCCTCAAATTGTTCTCCCGAGCGCAAGGTGGTCTCCCGCTCCGTTTGGACAAAGGCGGTATCTCGCCCGGCGAAGAGGGCGCAGTAAGCAAGGCTTGCCTGATGGTCGGAGAAGAGGCCTACCAGCTCGGCCAAATAGCCGGTGGGTTCGGTATTGTCAGTATAAAGCTCCCGGTCTACTCTTTGCAGATTTTTCATAGAGACGATGCCGGACACGCCGATTCCTACGGCTAAGGCCAGCATGAGGGCAAAGCCGATAATCAGCTTCCACCTGATTTTAAGATTGCGAAAACCCATTTGTGATGACTCTCCTTTGGAGTTAAGATGTGCGGCCGCCCACCGGAGGAAAGGGCCGGATGCGGCCGGGGGAGTACCGCGTTGCCACGAGGTGTATACATATTAATATAGCGGATTGATAGGGATTTTGCAAGGTGTAATCGAAAAAAGGAAAGGGAAATTTTGGCCTGCGGTTCCCATGGACGGAAAGGCAGAATAAAAACTGACCACACCGATTTGGTATGGTCAGAAAGAAGTTCTTTTCCCTGTGAAACGGCGCAAGAAGTGGGTAATCTCGGTGCCAAATTGCCGGGGAAAAGGGAACGCCGCTTAACAGAGAAAAGAGGCTCATCAGGCGTAAGTGTCGATAAAAGTGCCCAGGGTGGGATTCAAAGGGGGCAGCATCTCCTGCACCAATTGAGTAGCCATGTTCTCCTGCAGGTCCATGACCTCTTTGCTCATAGACATGGAGTAGCTGACGCGCAGCTTAGCGGCGGATAGATCCATGCTTTGTATCGCCATGGAAGACATCATGTCCATGGGAAACACCTCCTAGGTAGTGACGGTAGCCAAGTCCAGAGATACTGGACGGGCCGGACGAGACGCCCGACCCGTATATTCCAGCGTATTGCCATCCTGGGGGGGATGGGACAATTTAAGTTTCGGGTCTTACGCTGCCTTGGGGATTAGCCCATCAGCTGCAGGACGCCCTGAGGAATCTGGTTGGCCTGAGCCAGCATGGCCTGGGAAGCCTGGATCAGAATGTTGTTCTTGGTGTAGGCCATCATTTCTTCTGCCACGTCGGTGTCACGAATGGTGGACTCAGCGTCGGTGATGTTCTCAGTCATGACAGACAGGTTGTTGATGGTGTGCTCCAGACGGTTCTGGAGAGCGCCGAGGCTGCCGCGCTGGGTGGAGACAGTGTTGATGGCGGTCTTCACAGCAGTCATAGCGATGCCGGCATAAGAGTAAGTGCTGATATTGGCATTAGTAGCAGAGGGGGCTGTTGTACCATCAGAAAGTTCAAGACCTTCAGCGCTCATGTCGCTAATGCCGATGGTGAGCTGGTTAAACACATCCTGAGTATCACCAATTTGCAGCTTCATTGGATCACCGCCTGTGGCGCCAAGATCGCCATTCAGCAAAGTAGTGCCGTTGAAGTTGGTTGCCTTGGAGATGCGGTCGACCTCACTCTTCAGGGCCTGGAACTCATCGTCCAGGGCTTCACGGTCAACCTTGTCAGAGTAGATCCCGTTACAGGACTGCTCAGCCAGCTCGAACATACGGTTCAGCATGCTGTGGACTTCGGTGAGGGCGCCTTCAGCGGTCTGGATGACAGAGATGCCGTCCTTGGCGTTCTTCTGGGCGGTCTTCAGGCCGGTGATCTGGGCACGCATCTTCTCGGAGATAGCAAGGCCGGCAGCGTCGTCGCCAGCGCGGTTCACGCGGTAGCCGGAGGAGAGCTTTTCCAGGTTCTTGGAGATAGCGCGGGTGTTGTTGTTGTAGTTGCGATAGGAATTCATCGCCATAATGTTGTGTTGTACTCTCATGATAAACCTCCATGTTTTCATCGGGAGAGATATCCATTCTCTCCGCTATAAATTTTGTGTTCCCCGGCCGCCTCCCACAGGGGCCCCTTGCGGGAGATGGTCCGAAGAGAAGTGAGACTGTTTGTCTCAAGTCCTTCCAACTAGTTTATCGGCCCACCCTAAGAAAACATAAGAGGAATTTTCAAAAAAAGTAAAAAATTTGGTAACTTAATTTTAAGACCCGGCACCGGAAATGCAAAAAAGAAACCGGGAGCCATAAAACTCCCGGTAAAAGCGTTGAAAATCAAGGGTTTTCTGTTGCAGTGGTGTCATCTGCGCCGCCTTCCGTTTCAGAAAGGTCACCCGCCTCCCCTCCGGGAGACACGGAAGCCGGCGCCTGAAAAGGCAGCGTTAGCTCGGTGACTTCGTTGGTGGCCCGATCCAAACGATAGAGATTGGAGCAGGTGCTGGTGAGGAGGTAGAAGCCCGCAAAGGCATTGGAACCCTCCGGATCACTGATCCCATAGACCTCCAGGCGCATACAGGGCTTCCCATCCACCATGGCCTTGCCATCCATAAAGTAAACCCTGTACTGGTCCATATTTTCGCCGGAAAGCCCCAAAACGGAGGGGTGGAGCTTTTGGATAAAGGCCACAGCCTCCTCTGCAGAGAGCATGGAGGAAACGCCTGGGGGGACCTCTGGGACGGCTGAGGTACCCTCGCCCCTGTGGCCCACCTCGCCCTGTTGCCGCTGGGGGTTCGCCATATTGACATAGCTGCTGTGACGTTCATCCAAGCGGGAGACCTTTACGGTACAGCTGTCTTCCGCCCAGGAGATGCCCAGGCGCAGAATGGTTTTCGTGCTGGGGTCCAGCCTGGCCAGGATGAGATGACCCTCCAGGGCGGTGTAGTCCGGCGGCTCCGCAGGCTTTCCGGCGGCATTCACCAGGAGATAGCCGATCTCCTGGGCGGTCATGGTTTCCACATAGCCCTCTACGGTGAGGCCACCCTCCGGCAGCTTGTGATAGGTGTAAACCGTGGTTTCGTGATCGGTATCAGGATCGGCTGCCGGGTCCGGCTGGGTGCCCTCCTGGCCGCCCTCATCCTCGTCGGCGGGAAGTTCTACAGACAGCAGCTCACCGCCCTCTTTTCCCAAAACATCTGTAAAGGAGGGCGCGGCAAAGCCCTCCTCATCATAGGCAGCGGGGCCAAGCTTGTCCTTACAGGCGGTTAGAAAGAGAAGGAAGCCGATACATATAAGAAATATTGTAAGCTGCTTTCTGAGAAACATGCGGTTACGCTCCTGACCGTGAGAGTTTGGGAAGGGACGATACCCCTGCGTATGGGTTCCAAACAGAGGCTAGGGCTTGGGCCAGCGAATGCCCAGTTCCCCATATTTGCCGCGCTGGACATCGCCCTTAATTTTTCCGTCTACCAGAGTTACCACCCGCTTGCGCATGATGTTGACGAACATACTGGCGTGGGTAGCCATGATAACCGTAGTGCCTTGGCGGTTGATTTCTTGCAGAAGATGAAGAAGATCCCAAATGGTATCCTCATCTAAGTTTGCCGTGATCTCATCCAACACCAGGATGTCGGGGCTGTTGATAAGCGCTCTGGCCAATTCCACCCGCCTGCACTCGCCCAGGGACAGCTCGGCTGGATAACGATCCTCCACCCCTGCCATGCCCACGATGCCCAGAGCCTTTCCCACCTTGTCCTCCTGGCGAACCCGGGAGACGAGGCCCACCTTTGCCACCATGGAGAGGTTTTCCTCTATGGTGCGCTTGCGCATGAGCTGGGATTCCTGATGGACCTGCCCGAACATAAGGCGTAGCTTAGGCATATACCAGGGAGGCGCCCAGTTGATGTTCAGCTCGTCCAGGTAAACAGCGCCCTTATCCGGCCGAATGGTGCCGGTGATGAGTTTGAGTAAGGTGCTTTTACCCGCGCCGCTGCTGCCCACCACAAATAAAAATTCGCCTTGCTGGATAGACAGGTTAATATCGCTGACAGCAAAATGACGCCGTTTCTCTTGCTTATATAGTTTAGAGGCCCCTTCTAGATGAATGGCGGGCATGGCAGGTCGCTCCTTAGTTTCATATACTATCCCGGGGAAAGGACGGCCTTGAGAGTGTCCTGGCAGAAAAGGCCCTGGGGAAATGGGACATTTCGGCAGATGATCTATAGTCTCTGCGCTTTTTTATCATTTCCCTCTATGCATTATCTGAAATTTTTGCTATAATTTCAAGTAGTATTTTACCGAAAACGTAAAAGCTTGGAAGGGAGGTGCGTCTATTGCGGGAGGAAAGAAGACCAAGGGGCTGGATTACGGCCCTGAAAATCATCCTGCTTGCCCTGGTTTGTATCGGCGGAGCGGAACTGATTACCTGCCGCATTATGGACCCCCTTCTCTTTGCGCGGATTTGCGCCCCGGTGCGCCAAGGGGTGGAAACCGCAGCAGTGCAGATGGACAACTGGAAGGAAGCCCTCTGGCCCCAGGAACTCTCGCCGGAGGAGATTCCCCTCGGCTCCTACGCCGGCGCCTCCGTGGACTGGCCTGCGGCGGCAGATCCCTCCATTACCAGCCTGGAAACCCAGGACGGCCTGGAAATCCTCACCGGCGGCGCATGGCCCATCGTCTACTTCAATCAGGTAGACCCCGCTTGGGCAGAGGCGCGCTATGGCACGGATACCATCGGACAATATGGCTGCGGCCCTGCGGCTATGGCCATGGCTGTCTCCAGCCTCACCGGCGAAACCGTGAACCCCAGTCAAATGGCAGACTGGGCAGTGGCAGAGGACTATTGGGCAAAGGGCCACGGCTCCTACCTCTCTTTGATCGAGGGCGCAGGGGCTGCCTTCGGCCTTTCTGTGGAGAGCTGCCCCAATGCCGACTGGACCCGCATCCAGCAGGAGCTTCTTTCGGGAAAGATTCTGGTAGCTCTGGTAAAGCCGGGACATTTCACCCAGAGCGGCCACTTTATCCTCCTGCGGGGCTGCACCCTGGAGGGAAGCGTTTTGGTGGCGGACCCCAGCAGCCGGGAGCGTAGCCTCACCCTCTGGGACCCCCAGGTGGTTTTAGATGAGCTCTCCGCCAGCAGGGGCAGCGGCGCACCTCTGTGGATCATAGGTCCGGGGGAAGGAACCCTCCCGTAAGGTAGCTTAGAAAAGGCAATGCCCAGAAAGAGGCGTTGCCTTTTTTCTGTCCTGGGAGCCGGCTGCAACTGGGGAAGGGCGCGGAAGTGGCCCCGGGAAGGGATCTCCCGGAGCCACGAAAGGGTGGTGGTCATCTTGGGCGCCGCCCCTTTTTCAGGCGGCAGGCCATAAAGGGCTTACTCCGTGCGATAAAAGGAATTTTCTCCGCAAACCTTTTTGCTTACCACCTGATCCAGCTCCACCAGCTGCTGTAGCAGGCGATGGTTGGCGGCAATCTGTCCGGCCACCGGGACCTCTGCCGGGCTGCGGGCGTCTCCGCCCTCCAGGAGCCGGTCGAAGTCCGCTGCGTCCTCGGGGGTAAACTCCACCCGCTTCAGGGCGATATGGCTCTGCACCTCTTGAAGCTCCAGGATGGGGGTCTGGCGCATGGAGACCAGCATTTGGATGGAGTAATGATCCTGCCGGTCGGCGTTGTCCAAAATCTCCCGGGTGATGTCTATGGTTTCGGAAAGCTTTTGATAAAAGCGCTTTTCCAGCTCCAATAGTTCCTTCAAATCTTGCTCTTTCATGGGCGCTTACCCTTCCCCGGCGGATTTAGAGGCTGTGCGGAAGGTATCGCGCATGTCTATGAGCATGGGCTTTACCTGCTTTAAGACCTCCATGTTCCGGCCCAGCTTTACCCGGTTTAACTGATAGATAAAGTAGTCATACATACGGTGGAGGTCGTGGCTGATGGCATACTGGAAATCCAGGGTGTCGTCAAGGTAGCGAACGATGTCCAAACAGCGGGTGGAAGAGGCCTCGAAGAGGGGGAAATCCTTCTTCTCCAGGGCCATCTCGGCGCGGAGGATGCGCTTGACCAATTCATCGTAGAGGAGTAGGAGGAGCTCTCCCTGGGTCATGGTGTTGATGGACTGGGCTTTATATTGCTGATATCCTCTAGGATCCATGGTAGTAGTTCCTTTCTGCTTATCAGCCGCTGAGGCCAGCCAAATAGCCGCTCTGGGCGTTCATCTGGTTGGTGATCTGCTCCAAACGGGTAAACTGCTTGGTGTAATAGTCTACCTTGGCAGAGAGCTTATCCTGCCATTTGCTGATCTGGGCGTCATAGCCTGCGGCTTCGGTCTGCAGGGTGTTTTTCAGGAGGGAAAGGGCGGAATACTTAGAGCCGGCCTTGTTGACCAGTATCCCCTTAGTCCCTTCCACAGAGGCGTAGGTGTCCATGTGGGTCTTTAAGTTTTTCATGAGGCCGTTGGTGGTGCTGCCGGAGCCCGCCACCTTGGAGAAGGCGTCCTGAACGGCGCTGGGATTGGTGCTGAGAGCCTCGCGAAGCTTGGTTTCGTCTAAGGCAAGGGTGGTCTGGCCCTGAGAGTAGCTGGTGGAGATGCCTATGGCGCGAAGTGCGGCACCGTCGGCGCCGCCGGGGGCCAGGGCAGAGGTCAGCTTACTGTAGAGGGCGGAAAGATCTCTGTCGGCAAAGAGCAGGCCCTGCTTGGCGGTGGCCTCGTAGTTCTTGACGGCCTCCTCGCTCATGGACTCTCTGTCCTTGTCAGACAGGGGCTCATATCTGGCGCCGTTGGACTTCTGCGCAGGCATGGTGGCAAAGCCGCCGCGCAGGGCGGTCATAATGCCGTTGAGATCCGTCACCATGCTCTTAACCGCATTCACGATCTTGTCGGCGTCTGTCTTGGTTTGGAAGGTCACCTGGCCGGAAAGCTTGGAGGGGTCCACCTCACCTGTCCCATCCAGGAAGGAGAAATTGGCCGCGCCGTTTTCCATGGTGCCGTTAAAGAGGCCGCTAACGGAGATATTAAGGCCGTCCACGTCGAAGGTGTTGCTGCTGCGCTGTAGGGTGACGTTGGTGCCGTTGATGTCCATGTTGACGATGGCATCTTTGCCAGCCTTGTAATTCTCGGCCTTAAACTCGCCGAAAATGGCCTTGGAAAGATCGCCGCTCATCTCTATCCCCTGACCGGCGCCGGTTTTGGTGCTGGTGAAGGTGAACTGGTTGGTGGTCTTGGAATAGCTGGCCGTTACGCCTACTGCGGCGTTCTTATTGATGTCCTGGAGGATGGTGTCCAGGGTGGTGTCCTTGGTGTAAGTGCCAATCTTGGTGCCGTTGATCACCAGATCCTGGCCTTCCTCTCCCATGCTGCTGCCCAGGAGCTGGCCCAGGGTTTTGGCGGTGTTGAGCCCCGAGCTCTCGCTCTGGCCGAGGCCCATCATCTGGTTGACGCTGGAATTCATGGTGAGGGTGGAGTTGTTCCCCACGGAGAACTTCAGCTGCAGATGATCGCCGGAATCTTGGTTAGAAGCTGTGATCTTGCCTGTGCCGAAGGCCTTGTTCAGCTGATCCTGGAGATAGGCGGTCATGCCGGCGCCCTTTTCGGTAATCCCCTTGTCAGACATAAAGGTGCCAAGGGCCTCCTCAGAGGGCAAGGCGATGCTTTTGGTGACGCCGTCCAGGGTAAAGGTCATGGATTTGCCCGCCAGCAGCTCCCCGTTGCTGACGGGGGAGGAGAGGGTCTTGTCGGTTAAATCCAAAGAGTTCACCTTTTCCGTGCCGCCGAAGGTAACGTCGGAAAAGGTCTCGGCCAGCTTGCCGGTGACGCCCTTGATGGAAACGCTGTTTCCTGCGCCGGTCTTGTCGGAGAAGACAACAGCGCCATTTTCCACTTTGGCCTCCAGAACCTCGCTGCCCTTCTTGGTGCCGCCGGTGGTAAACATCACATCGGTGCTGGCCAGCTTTTCGTTGATGGCCGCAGCAAAAGCCTCCGCATCGGCATAGTTGTCGCCGGCGGCAAAGTCCAGGGAGATGGTCTGGTTGCCGTAATTCAGGTTCAGCTTACCGGAAAGGTTGCTGACCTCTGTGGTGCCGGAGAGATCCAAAGACTGGGAGGCGCTGATGCTCCCCTGGGTCACGGTGCCCAAAACGCCCATGCTGCCGTTTACTTGGTAGCGGGCTGCGCTGGCCAGCTGGGCAACGCCATTGAGCTGTACCTGGCTCTTGGTCTGCCCCGTGGCAGAAACGCTGGCGGCATTGGCCCCTGTGGGGGTGGTGATGTTGGAGGTGTTGAAAAACGAGCCGCTCATCAGGTTGGTGGCGGAGGTGAAGGACGTATATTTTCTGGAAAACTCCACCATCAGGTCTGTGATATTGCGATAACCCTCCTGCTTCCAGGAGGCAACGGTTTGCTTGTTCTGTAAACTGGCGATTTTCATGCGGTATCCGCTGATTGCATTTTCGATCATGGACTCGGTGTCCAGACCGGTTGCCAGGCCGCTGAGTACATTTCGATTGCCGTAAAGGCTGCTGGCGTTGCTGCTGTTTACGCCGCTGACAGATGCCATTTTGGGTCACTCCTTCCATATCTGTGCGACACTTTTCCGGCTTTCCAGAAAAATGTCGGAAAAATCTATTCTGCTTCTATACATTTCTATCGACATATAGTATAGTAAAGTTAAGTTTATGTACAGAGTTTTTCTAGTGGAGGGGATTTTTTTGGCAACAATCATTGCCATCACCAATCAAAAGGGCGGCGTGGGAAAGACCACCACCGCGGTTTCCCTGATGGGCGCTCTGGTACAGCGGGGCAAAAAGGTACTGGGAATCGACTTAGACCCCCAAGGCAGCCTGGGCTTTAGCCTGGGGCTGGATATAGAGAGCTGCGCCACGGTCTACGAGGTGATGAAGGGAACCACTCCCATAGAAACCGCCATACAGAAAACCAACGACGGCGACCTGCTGCCCTCGAATATCCTCCTCTCCGCAGCGGAGCTGGAGTTTAATAAGCCTGGGCGGGAGTTTATGCTGAAAACCCATCTCAATAAGGTGGCAGACCGCTATGATTACGTGATCATAGACACGCCCCCGGCCCTGAATGTCCTGACCATCAACGCCTATGTGGCGGCAGATGCCCTCATCATCCCCATGGCCCCGGAGATTTTAAGTCTCCTTGGCGTTTCCCAAATTCGGGAGACCATAGACACGGTGCGCCAATGCTACAATTCCAGCCTGCGGGTTCTAGGCATACTGTTGAACAAGTATAACGCGCGCCTCACCCTGAACAGAGAGGTGCTGGAGATGTCGGAGCAGATCGCCCGGCAGCTGCAGACCAAGGTCTTTGAATCCACCATACGCAGCGGTGTGGCGGTGGCGGAGGCCCCTGCCCATGGGGAGAGCGTTGTCACCTATGCCCCCAAGTCGAAGCCTGCACTGGATTTTCAAAACCTGGTGACGGAGATCACTGGGATAGCCTACAGACCAAAAGGCCCGCACTTAGTTTGATTGTGAGAGGAGGTCATAGAAGTGGCAACGAAGAAGACGACGAAAAGCAGCAAAACAGCCCACGTTTTGAATGTGCTTTCTGTTGCGCCCCAGGAAGAGGGCATGGAGGAGATCCTCATCACCCCCCCGGCCCCCGCCCCCGGAGACTATACAGCGCCCCCCGGTGAGGGGCCCCAGCGTCCCCTGCGTCCGCCTATCTTAGAAGTGGCCCGCTCCAATGACGACGCCTTGGCCCAGCAGATCCGTGGCTCCCTGGCCCAGGACCTGCTGGGGCTCTTGGAGGAGGAGGGACTTGCGGCACCCGAAGAGCCAGCTGAGGCAGAGGCGGCGCCTGTGATAGAAACAGCGCCCCCGGCGGCGGCTAAGCCTGTGACAGAAACAGTACCCCCGGCGGCAGCGCCCGTGGTCGAAACCGCGGCACCCCCGGCTGCTGAGCCTGTGATAGAGGAAACACCGCCTGCCGCAGCCGAGCCGGCCGTGGAAGCAGCGCCGGAGACTGAAGCTGCGCAGCCAGAAAATGATGAAGAAGAGGAAGGGGATACCCCCATGAGCCAGGCCATAACCAATGTAGACCAGGATGATGAGATCAGCTGTATCAACGTGATGCAGGCCCTGGTGGATGAAAAGGCCCCCCGCTATCTGGGCATGTTTGGCCTTTGCTCATGCCCCCGCTGTCTGGCGGACGTGAAGGCCCTGGCCCTTTCTAACCTGCCTCCCAAATATATCGTGATGCCCAAGGGCGACGTGATCCCCACCCTCACGGTCTACGAGGGGAAGTTTGCCCCAGCCATCACCGCCCAGATCATCAACGCCAGCAAAATCGTCATGCAGTTCCCCAGGCACAAGTAAGGCGCAATGAAACAATAAAGGTATGCGATCCGTGAAAGCGGGTCGCATACCTTTTTTGATGTGGTACCTTAATTGGCGGGGGCAATGTCGGGGTTGGGGTTGGTCAGCTGGTTCCAGGTGAGCTTGATCTCCTCCATGCAGTTGAAATAGGTGGTGGTGAGGAGGTTGGTGGGGATCTCCAGGGCCTCGGCCAGGGTGGCAATGCCGTCCCAGTCGGCCTTTTCGTAGCTGAGGGTCAGGTCGTAGAGAAGGCCGGCCCGTCCCTGATGGAGGAGCAGGGCCTGCTTTACCTCTTCCACCAGGGGAATCTCAGAAAGAATCTCGGTGAGAGGCGCGTCGATGAGGTGGTTCAGGGTGGAGAACATGCCCATGAGATAGGCGTCGGACTTGGTGATGGGCATATCCTTGGCGTAGTTCATCAGCTCTGCGCAGAAGCTGGCCCGCATGAAGGACAGCTTTAGGAACTCCTCGGCGGCGGCGTCGAACTCGTGCTCGGCGTTGCTGGCGGAGAGGAGGTAGATCCACTGCTTTAGCTGGTTCAGGCCCAGGGTCATAATGGCCTGTTGCACCGTGGTGGTTCTGTGACGGGAGGCGAAATACACGGAGTTGGCCACCCGCAAAAGGGCGTAGGTCAGGGTGGCGTCTACGGAGATTAGCTCGATGATCTCCTCCAAAACGGGCTCATCCCGGGTCACAGCCACCATCAGGCGGAAGAAATTACTCTGGAGGAAGCCGCTGGAGTGGGCCTTGCTGGCAAGCTTTTCCGCCACGTAGGAGCCTTCCATCAGCCCCACGTTGAGGGTCAGGGCCTTGTCATAGAGGGCGTCGCTGTCGATATCCGTGGCAACGCACTGCTTATTCATGCTGTGGGCGATCTCCACGATGTTTTGCAGGGTCTTATCCGGCGTGTTTTTAAAGCTCAGCTTGATATAGTCTATGCTGTCAAGAAGAGCCAGGTAGCGGGGCAGAAACTGAAACTCGTTGACCGCCACCTTATAGCCTTCCTTGGTATACTGCTGCACCAGGTGCATGGCCAGGGGGTGGATGATGACGCTGTCGTCGATCTGAATCACCAGCTCCGAGGCGTCAAAGAGCCGCGGGGTCTTCTTAATGAGCAGGGTGGGGGTGAAGGTCATAAAGTTCAAAGAGCCCTTCAGCACCTTGCCCGTGTTCTGCAACAAAAAGTTATAAATGGTGTCAGCCACGGCAAACTCATTGGCCCCCGGGGCAGCGGCAGAGGGGGCTTGGTCATAGGCTTCGTTTTCACCGTGATAGAGAATCTCATAGCCCACGATCTGCCCATGACGGTTTTTGATGGGCTGGCGGACGATATATTTACTACTCATAGAAGGTCACTCCTTACTGGGCACTGGTGGCGAGCAAATCCTGCAGCAGATGATCCATAATGCCAACCAAATGGCCAATTTCGGGTTTGGCAAGCTGCTCGGTGGCACCCAGCTGCCTGCCCTTCAGTCGCATCTCCTCGGTGATGAGGGAGGAGAAGATCACAATGGGGATGACCGATAGGGAGGGATCGTCCTTCACCAGTTTGGTGAGGCGGTGACCGTCCATCTGGGGCATCTCGATGTCGGTGATGATCATAGAAACATGGTGGCGCACGTTAGGCTTAGAGCGGTAGGGCTGCAAGGCCTCCCACAGCTCCTGCCCGTTCTGGAAGAGGTAGAGGTTGGTATAGCCCGCCTTGGTGAGGGACTCCTGGAGCATTCTGGACAGCAGGATGGAGTCCTCCGCCACGTAGACAGGCAGGTTGTTCCGGGTGCGTGGCCCCAGGTTTTCCACCTCGCTGATCTGTATGGTGGTTTCAGGGGCGATCTCCGCCACAATACGCTCGAAGTCCAGGATGGTCACCAAGTCCTCACCGCACTGGGCGATGCCGGTGGAAACCCCCTCGGCGCCGCCGGAAACGGTGCTGTCCGGCTTTTGGATATCCGTCCAGGAGATGCGGCTGATGCCCACCACCGTATGGACACGGAAGGCGATGTGGAGCTTATTGAAGTTGGTAACGATGAAGAGGTCCTTGGTGCCCCGCTGGGCCGACTCGCCCAAAAGGTATTTTGGTAGGTCGATGACCGTGAGCACCAGGTCACGGGGCTTGTAGATGCCCTCCACCACGGGGTGCACGTGGGGCATCATCTTCACAGGAGCGGAGATCATGATTTCCCGAACCTTAGCCACGTTAATGCCGTAGAGGTTTCCGTCGATAGTGAACTCCATAATTTCGATTTCATTGGTGCCCGATTCCAGCAGGATGTCGTTTTTAGGTTCAGCCATGATTGTGACACACTCCCTTGCTTATTCTAACTTGCGATTGTCATTGCAGTGACCGAAAAGGCCGCCGCCTATAAGGTTTTTTCAGGACTTCCGTAAGAACGGACGGTGGCCTTACCGGAGGCCACGTCGAAGATCAGGGTACGGGCAACGCCGCCGCCCACATCTGCCGCCATGATGGGGATACCCTCCTGCTTTAGCACCATACGGGCGCTTTCCGCATTGCGCTGGCCTATATTGCCCAGGCCACCGCTCATCTCAAACATTTTGGCCCCCCCGGCGATCTTGGCGGTGATGCGAGACTTTTGACCGCCCCGGGCTATCATCTGCCCCAGGGTATAGCGTATGCCTGTGTCGGCGTACTTGAGGGTGTTGGTGCGGCCGGCCTCCATGTTCAAGGGCAGCAGGATGTGAATCAGTGCCCCCAGCTTGATGGCCGGGTCGTAGAGGCAGATGCCAACGCAGGAGCCCAGGGCGTGTGTAATGAGGGTGCCTGCGTTTTGGGTCAGCTTCATGTCTGCGATGCCTATGGTCAGTTTTTCATCCATCGTAGCCCATCAACTTTCCCAGTAAGAAGTTGAGAGAACGCAGATTGGGGGACAGCAGCAGCCGGCAGGGAACCTCCGCACCATTACAGAGGAAGTTGCCGCCTATGGTCATGATATAGTCCGACTGACCGCCGTAGGTGGCCATGGGAACCGCCAGAATGGCGCCCTGCATATCCACGGTAAAGGCAGGAACCGTGGGCTTGATGGTGACGCCGGACAGGCTGGAAAGTGCGTTAATAAAGGCGGAGATCATGATATTGCCCACTTCCACCAGGGCGGAGGACTGCAATTCGCCCAATTCGCTGTAATCGCCTATGCTCTCTCCCACCATGTTGGAGAGAACCAGGTTCACAAACTCCATTTGCTGCACAGAAAGCATGATCCCGTCGATCTCGCCCCCCAGCTGCACTAAAACGCCTGCGGTGATGGCCTCGGGGCCGCCGATCCACTCGATAGCTTCATTATAGCCCATGATACGCACTTCGGGAAGGGTAATGCGCACCTCTTGCCCCAAAAGGCTGGAGAGGGCGTTGGCGGCGTTCCCGGTTCCTATGCTGCCGATCTCCCGGAGAACGTCCAGCTCCAGGGAATCTAAGTCGGAATAGTTTTTCATTGACATATCATTTCACTCCTCATCGTTACCGGCGCAGCTCGTTGATGGTGGTCTCCACCTCATCAGACACCCGCACCATACGCAGGACATAGCTGAAAGAACGCTGGGCCTCAATGACTTTTACAAATTCATTGGCGAGATCCACGTTGGAAGATTCCAAAAACCCGCGTATCACGGGAGCGTCTTCCACCAGCTGAGGCGCGCCGTTTTTCCCCACGGGGAGAAAGCGGTTGGCCCCCACGGCGTGGAACCCGTTGAGATTCACAAAGTCGTACACGGCGATAGGGAGGGTGGCTTCCTTATCGGTAATTTCAATGGGCTTGCCGTCCTTGCCCATCACCAGGCGGCCGTCGCCGTCGGAGAGCATGTAAACGTGCTCCATGGCCCCTTGGGCATTGGGTCTGTCAAAACCGGCCATGATGAAGGAGCCGTCACGGGTGTAGGAGGTTTCGCCGTTTCTGGGGTCGTAAAGGGCGAAGAAGCCGCGCCCTTCAATGGCGTAGTCAAAGTCCATGCCGGTTTCATAGAGGGCGCTGGAGGCAAAGTCGTGGTCGGCCTGAATCAGGCGGGCGCCGGTGCCCCGGGGCAGGTTTTCGCCGCCTATGCCCTCCAGATCGCCGTACATCAGGGTGGAGAAGGTGGGCTTTTCCGCCTTGAAGCCGTAGGTGTTGATGTTGGCGATGTTGTTGGCCTGGACATTCATGCGCTTTTGCTGTTCGGCGGCGCCCACGGCAGAGGAGTAAAAGGACATATTCATAACTTACATCATCCTTCCTGCTATCTGAGAGAGGCGATCTCGGTGGTGGCCTTGGTCATCAGCTGGTCATACATCTTGCTCAGCTGGGCGGCGCTCTGGAGGGCCCGCTGGCTGGTGATCATATTCACCATCTGCTGGACCAAATCCACGTTGGAGCGCTCCACCATCTGCCACTGCACATTGCCCTGGATGCGCTGGGCCCCGGCCCCTTCAAAGAGGCTGCGGTCGTTGCGCACCAGCTGGTTGTTATCGGGGAAGGTGTAAATTCCCAGCTGGCCCAACACATTCCCGTTCAGATCGCGGATAAAGCCCGCGTTGTCGGCCTGGATCTTATCGGTGCCCAGGCGGATGGGCTGGCCATTGGCCCCTAAGACCCGCCCCTCGGCAGGTAAGGTGAGGTAGCCCTCGTTATCCAGAGAAAAGCTGCCGGCCCGGCTGTAAGCCACTCCTGTGGCGGTTTGGATGGCGAAGAAGCCCTGGCCCTCGATGGCAAAATCCAGCGGCATCCCCGTGGGCTCTAAGGGGCCGGGCTCATAGTCGGTGTAAAGGTGGCTGGGGGCTAAGATATAGCTGGAGTTGGCACCTAAGCCCGCGGGATCGTCCTTATCCTTGTTCCCGATGCGGGTGGTCATATACTCGTCAAAGGTGCTGTCGGTGTAGGTGTCAGACTTATAGCCCACGGTGGTCACGTTGGCCATGTTATTGCCCACAACGTCCAGCCTGCGCCCCTGAGAGAGCATGGCGGAGGTTAAGTTATAAAATCCCTTAAACATAGGTGGTCACTCCTTACTTGTCGCTTTGCATGTACTGCTCCAAGAAGTGGCGCAGCTTTTGAACGGCCTTGCTGTGGATTTGGGAGACACGGGGCTCGCTGATCTCCATGACTTGAGAGATCTCCCGCATATTCAGCTCCTTCTCGTAGTAGAGGGAGAGCACCAGCTGCTCGTTGTCCCGCAGCATACGGATTCCCTCCGCCAGCTTTTGGCGAAATTCCTCGTCCTGCAGGGTTTGCTCCGGCTGGGTGCCCGGGTCGTAATTGTGGAAGGAGCTGCCGGCGATGCCGCTGTCCCGGCTCTCCAAAAGGGTTTCCAGGGACATGACGTTACACAGGTCGATGTTCATCAAATCATCCCGGTATTTCGCCAGGGGGATGTCAAGCTTCCGGCAGATCTCCAGGTCAGTGGGGTAGCGGCCCAGGTCGTTATAGAGCTCCGTTACCGCCGTGTCTATCTCCCGGGAGCGCTTACGCACGCTGCGGGGGAGCCAATCCTGCCGGCGGGCCAAGTCGATAATCATGCCCCGGATGCGCTTGGAGACGTAGGTTTCAAATTTGATGCCCTTTTCCGGCTCAAACTTGTCCACGGCGCCCAGGAGGGTGATGACGCCCTCGTTGATGATATCGTCCACCTGGGCAAAGCTGGAGTAGACCCCGCAGATCTGCAGGGCAATGCTCCGCACCAGCCACTCATAGCGCAGGACTAAGGGCCACTTCAGCTCCTCCTGCCCGGTTTCCTTGTAGAGGGCTAGAAGGGCCGTGGTCTCCATGGCGTCGATCTCCTTTTGGGAGTAGACGAAAAGGGGCTCTGCGCTCTTTTTTTTCTCGGGTGCGGTCAAGAGATCGACACTCATGTTGCCACCGCCCTTTGGATATCGGCCTGCCTCTTCATGATAATATTGCCGATAGCCTGTATCTGTATGCTGCTGGTGATCTCGTTAAAGGAGAGCACCGTCACATTGGGGTAGAACTGGGAGATGACCCGGCCTAAATAGACACGGATGATCTGGCTGGTGAGGAGGATGGGGGTTTGAGAAAGGTCCTGGAAAATCTTGAGGTAATCGCCCATTTGGGTGATGATCTGCTGCATCAGCTCGGTGCTCATGGCCAGGTACACCCCCTGGTCGTTCTTGGTGAGGGAGGCGATGATAAGCTTCTCCACCTCGGCGTCTAGGGTGACCACCCGAAGCTGCCCGTGCTCGCAGAAGCGGCGGGTGATGGTGCGGCTCAGGGCCCCGCGGACGTTCTCCGTCACCAGGTCCATATCCCGGGTGAGGTACAGGGCCTCGGCCGCGGTCTCTACGATGATGCCCATGTCCTTGATGGGAACGCCTTCCTTCAGGAGGTTTCGCAGGATCTTTTCCAGGTTGGCGTAGGATATTACATTGGGAATGGCCTCATCCACCAGCTCGGGGGCCTGCTTCTTGAGGTTTTCCACCAGGCGTATGGTCTCGCTGCGGTCGATGAGCTCGTAGGCGTGGCGCTTGATGGTCTCCGAAAGGTGGGTCAGCATCACGGAGAGGGGGTCAATGACGGTGTAGCCGTAGATTTCCGCCATCTCCTTGTTCTCCGGCAGAATCCAGCGGGAGGGGATGCCGTAAGAGGGCTCGATGGTTTCGATGCCGTCGATCTCCCCGGCGGGGGAGGTGGGCTCTAAGGCCAGGTAGTAGTCCACCAAAATCTCGCCACGGGAGACTTCCTCACCGCGGATCTTGATGACGTACTGGTTGGTGCCCAGGGCCGAGGAGTCGTGAAGGCGCACCGAGGGGATGACAAAGCCCATATCCTGGGCGTATTGCCGGCGGAAGATGACGATACGGCTGATGAGCCTGCCGCCTCTGGCCTCGTCCACCAGGGGGATGAGGCTGTATCCAAACTCCATTTCGATGGGTTCCACCGCCAGGAGGGAGTAAACATTGTTGATATCCTTGTAGTAGTCTGACTCCGAGGGGGGCGCTTCCTCTATAGGCACCTGCAGAGCCTCCTCCTCCAGGAGCCGCTGGTCTCTGGTCATGGCGGCGTTGATGCGCAGGCCCAGGAACAGGAGAATGGCTGCCACGAAGATCAGGGCGAAGGTGGGGGTGTGGGGCATAAAGGCCAAAAACAGAAGGATGAAGCCCGTTGCGATAATGGCCCTGGGCTGGCCCTTAAACTGACGAATCACGTCGGCATTTAGACTGTCCTCAGAGACGGAGCGGGTGACGATCATGCCCGTGGAGGTGGAGATCAGGAGGGCGGGGAGCTGGGAGACCAGCCCGTCGCCTATGGTGGCGGTGAAGTAAACGCTGACCACCTGAGAAACGTCCCAGCCACTGATGAGGCCGATGATAAAGCCCGCCACAAAGTTAATCACCGTGATGATGATGCTCATGATGGCGTCGCCCTTGACGATCTTGGTGGCACCGTCCATGGCGCCAAAGAAGTCGGCTTCCTTCTGGATCTTATGGCGGCGCTCCTTGGCCTCCTGCTCGTTGATGAGGCCGGAGGATAGGTCGGCGTCTATGGCCATCTGTTTGCCGGGCATGGCGTCTAAGGTGAAGCGGGCAGCCACTTCGGACACTCGCTCGGCGCCCTTGGTGATGACGATAAACTGGACTAAAACCAGGATGAGGAAGATCAAAACGCCGATGACGATGTTGCCCATGGTAATCAGCTCGCCGAAGGCCTTGATGACATTGCCGGCAAAGCCGTTATTGGAGAGG
>JAVBLH010000029.1:0-41599 GCA_031553635.1 Evtepia sp.
ACCACGCAAATGTGGGTCTATTTCTATACAGTCAATCTCTGCTTTCCTGTACTTATCTTGCCAGCGTTTGAGAATGACCCGCACAAGGTCACCTTTCCCGGCAGACGGCTCCAGGATGGTACGCACTCTGTCCATATCCACCCGTGAGAGCATCTTCTCTGCCAGCTCCGGTGGCGTTGGGTAGAAGCCTTTCTGCGCTTCCTGGGTTATTACAAGTCCAGTTGTCATCTCTTCCCCTCCCTCATCTCGTCTGGTTGGTGGTCATCCGCCGCAAATAAGCTAAACTGCCCATCCAAGAGCGGCGGAACCATCCTGCATTTGCCCTTATGCCGCTCTGCCCCCCCCACAGTCTTAAAGAGACGGCCGCACTTGGCGCATCTGAGGACGTACACTTTGTCAAATTGCATCGTTATACCCCCTCACCTATTCGCCCGAAAGAACGCCTGCGCAAAACCTGGCGGGGTAATAGCGCGGATATCCGCTTTTGTCAGCCCGCGTCCTATGTATTCAGTAGGGCACTTTGGTGCACTCCATGTGGCCGAGTTAAATGACCCACAGGGGAATTGCTTGGTCAGCCCTTCCGGTCTTTTCAAAACTGTCTTCTTTGGTGAGTTAAAATACCCCCATAGATCTGTCCTCTTGACAAATTCAGCGCCGTATTCCCATTGGAAAAATGTGAATTCCGGACGGCCCAGGAATTTCCGCAACAGCCCAACCGGATTTTCCAGCGCCCAGAATTGAATCCCAGATTCTGCTTGACACTGCCAAATAATTTCTATACATGCCTTTATCGTCTCCGTTCCTTTGGCAAGATCCCTGGGTGCAGTCGTTTTCGCCACGCTAAACTCCGTACAGGGCGGCGCGGCCAGCACCCCATACACGCCCTCAGGCGGCTCATAAGTAAGCACATCATGCTCCGGCAATGTAATCAGGCGGACATCGTACCCGGCCTCTTTGTAGGGCCGTGACCAGGAGCCGGTGCCCCCACACAAGTCCAAGATAATTTTCGGTTTCCCCGTTCTGTGGTCAATGTGTTTTTCCATTTTCATACTCCCTCCACGTCTGGAGGCGTGCGCACGCTGTATCCTAGGATTCTCCTGATTGATTCTTTTAGTTAGGTTGCTGGGGGGTGGTTGGGGTTCGCAGCCCTCCACGCCCGAAGCTCCCGGCAAGCGGCCTTTCCGCTGTTACAAATACGGCGAGTGTAGGGGCTGCACTTCTCGCAGCAGGGAGCCATGGATAGTTCATCTGGCAGCGCAACCCTTTTTGCATCGGGATCTGCCTCGTACATGGGACAAAAGAGGATTTCGATTCCATCCCCGCCATAACTCCCTCCAGCCTCTCTCCTCTTGACCTTCCTGATCTTCCACCCGGGCACCGGCGCAAACCTGGTCTTCTGGGTTTCCGGGTCATATTCCGTCCAGGGGCAGCCGCCGTAACAGTGCTTGCAGGTCCAGCAGGGTTGGTCATTTATCTGTGCCATGCCCTGCCTCCTCAATAACGACCTCCACCCTGGGATTTTTCGGATCAACCGCAAAGTCATCGTAAAAGCGGTCAATTTCGCCCCATCCGTCGTTTCGCAGAATTTTCGCCTTTACAAGGGCATCCTGCACAAGCTTCCGCCCGAAGGTGATGTTGTCCTTATCCCGCCGCTTGTCTTTTTCGTACCAGGTGTAATGCATTGTCACCGGCCTTGTGAGCTTCACGCCCCGCAGCTGTGTCTTAGCCGCCAGGATGATGACCTCCTCGGCCTCGCGCTTCATCTTGGCCCCCAGGTACTTGTTGCGCCGTTCAGCGTCTATGTAGTCGTTCAGGCCGGGCAGACGGCAAGGGATCACTAACTTCATGCCTCCACCTCCCGTTTCCCTTCAAGGGCCCGATCCAGGGAAAGCCCTTCGGCAAAGCCGTCCACCAGTGCCCGGACATCCGGCGGCAGGAGGCTGTATTCCCGATGAGATTCCGCCCGAACCCGGAAGGATCTCTGGAAGTTGGACGCCACCACGGACTGGACAATATCCGCGTCCATCATGGCCCATTCTCGTAGCTGATTGGGGCTGCCCACCAGCCTTTGCAGCAGCGGCGGAAGCTTGTCAAACTCCTCGCGGCTGCTATACAGGCCCCGCCGCACCGCCTTCTGAACCAGGCTCCAGGCCTCCATCTCCGTCATCTCCTCCGGCATAGTAAGCCGCCGCAGCTTCTCTTTCACAGCCCCAATGTGAGGCGGGAAACCCTTGGTGTCTGTGGCAAAGAGAGCCATCACAGCCGCCGCCACCAATGCCGGTGCATCATCGGCAAACATGTCATGCCACAGTGCCACGGCACCATTGGCCTCCTTCACGCTCATGCCCTTGTAGAAACCCGGATAGGCCGTCTTCAGCAGGGCAAGAATCTGGATGGTTTCTTCTCTCGTCATGGCTTTTCCTCCAGCATGTCCAGGAATGGGTTGGAGCTGGTGGCGGTGCTGCGCCCTGCCGGAGCCGCCTTGAGGCGATCGAAAATAATCCCTTGCCAGTTTGAGGCCATGCACGTCCGGATCAGGTCTGCAACCGCAGTTTCCCCGTATTTCTCCGCATTGTTCCCAATTTCCGTCATGAGAGATTTTAGCCCGGTGGGCTTATACTGCTGGCCCTTCTCGGTTTTGTACTTGATCCACAGGGCGGCCGCCTCCTGCAGTTCAGGACCGAATTGCACGGTGTCTGGTGAGGGGGTAGGGGGAGAACATTCGTTCTCTTTCTCTTTCTTATTCTCTATCTCCCTCTTGTTCTCTTTCTTGTTCTCTTTCTTGCTTGCGGTTTGCTTTGATTTTGCTTCGGCTTTGCTTCCTGTTTGCTTTGTGCTTCCACCCGCTTTGCCGCTTGTCGCTTTACGTCTGCTTGTGTTTAGATTGGGCTTGATAAGCTCAAATGCGATGGCGGCGGCATCCGGCATGGTGTCCAAATCCGGCTCCGTTTCGTACAGGGCGTAAGCACAAATAGCGTCGTAAGCATCTGCTCGGTCAGCTTTCTTTTTGATCCGGCTCACCGCCTTGAAAAAGCTGTCATAAAACGTAAATTGCGTCCTGTCCATAGTATTTCACCCCCCTAGAATGGAAGCTTGTCGCCGGTCTCGTCCGTATCAGATAACTCCGCCAAGGTGACCTGCGCCGTGGTAGGCATAACAGAAACCGCAGAAACAGAACACACACTCACAAACTCCGCCACAAGATCGGTGTAGGGTTTGCCGTTATACTCCCGGCTTTCCAGGCGGCCAATCACAAAAACGGGATCACCCTTCTTTGCCATACTCAGGACAGATGCCATGCCGTGCCAGGCCACCACATTGGCCCAGATGGCAGCACCGTCCCTGTCCTTGCCTACCGCTACGCCTACCTTACAGCAGCGCTTCCCATCGCCGCCCACAAGCTTCAATTCCGCATCTTTGGCGCAGCCGCCGCTGATCATCACAGAGCCGTCCGTTAGTTTTGCCTGCATATTAAGACCCCTCCTGACTGCGGCTCTCCTCCAGGTCGATCACCTCGCCGGTGCCTTCATCCACAGCGTAGTCTTCGCTCTCTATGTAGGTGGTCGGAACGGAATACATATCCGCCGACAAGTCCCGCTTGATGGTCTCATCCTGGGCCACGGCCCGCACGAAGTCGCTCTTCAGGGGCGCATATTTTAACACCTTTTTCAGGACGGTCTTCTTTGCCATCTCCTCGAAGTTGGTTTGCCAGGGGCCGCTACTGAAGGCTTTGCTGTACTTTTTGGCATGGGCGCGAACGTCCTCGATACTCATCACCTCAAAGCCGTAGCCGCCGTCCTTGGTGCGAAAAACGGCGTAAAAGAAGATAGGCTCTCCCCTGTCGCTCCGCGCGGGGACGTGACGCAGGGTGGGCTCCAGACCGAAAGAATAGTCAAACTCGTCGCCCTCGTAGACGGCATGGGCCTGGATGGTGGATACATCCCCAGAACGATAGGCCAGGTCGATGAAGCCCTTATATCCCAATTGGAACCGACACTCCAGAACGCCTTTATTCTGATACGGGATGAGGTAAGCCTGACCTAAGGGGGTGTTGGGCTCCACGCCCAGCTGAGCTGCCGTCATCATGGCCCCCAGGAAGCTCTGGGGTGTGGTCTCCTGGAGCTTCCGGTTGGCAGACAGGGCGGAGAGCACGATCCGGGTAAACCGCTCCGGGGCCACCACAGAGGGTAGGGCCTTGGCGATCTCCCCCTCCATTTTCTTGATGTAGTCCTGCATAGTGGTTGGCTTTTGGGCCGATGCGGCCTTGCTCTCAGTCGCCTTCTGAATGGTTCCTGACATTTTAAGTCGCCTCCTTAATCGTAAATCTTCTAAACGTGCTTTCCTTGTAGTAGCCGGACGCGTCCAGGTCGGGGTTGTCCGCAAAGAAAGCCTTGGTGTCGAATGTGCGCCTTACCTGGGCCTTCCACATGACGCTGTGGGCCCCACAGACACCCTTTTCCATGTCACCCAGGTCTTCCATAAGAGTCTGCTTGATCTGCTCCATGCGGGTCTCCAGGGCGTCCTTCTGCTCTTTTAGAGCCTGGTACTCCTGGAGGATAGCCTCCCTGCCAAAGAGCTCCACAGCGCCCTGGGCCCCGCCCCTGTAGATGGTCTCCAAGGCCTCTGTGGTGGCCTCCATGCCATCCACCCCGGGGGGCATGTCCGATTCTACCAAGGCCCAGAAGTTGGTCTCCTGCTCCATGAGGGCTGCGATTTCGGCCTCGTCCCGCTCGATGACGAACTCGTAAAAACCCTGATTCAAAACGAGGACGCCGAGATACCAGCGGTCGGCCCCGGTGACAGCCATGTAGTGGACGCACTGAACATAATAGGTCTCCGGGTACTCTCCGTTTTTGAACTTCTTTAGGTTCATAATGCTGGTTGTTTTACATTCCAATCCGGCATTCTCACCGATCACCCAACGGTCAATATCCGCATGGGCGAAGGGGTAGGCGGGATTATACAGCATGTAATTTTCCCTGCGGCACCGCTTACCCGTTGCCTCCGCCCAACGGGAGGCTACATAATCTTCCAGGTCTCGCCCCTGACGCATTGCCTCGTTGTCCGGCTGTTCCGGCAGCCGTCCGGTCTTATCCGCCCAAACAGCAAAAAGGGTGTTATAAGGGTTCAGGCCAATGATGGAGGCAGCATCTGAGCCGCCAATGCTCTTCCGACGGCGCTCCAGCCACTCTGCCCGAGGCATGTCCTTGGTACCAACCTTAAGCAGGCTCGTCGCCCTCATAGCGAGTCACCACCTCTTCGCAAAATTCACAGGTCGGCTCGCCGTATACCTGGTCTAAGACCATCTCGCAGCCGCAAACGCTGCACTCGATGATGGATTCGGGACGATGACGGCGGGGATACCCCGTCCGCTCCATAGCGGTAATATCCGGGTGTTGTATGTTAAGCATCTTGACTTCCTCCATTCCCCCTGTTAAGATAGGGGTAGATTAATTTCACCGTGCTGCTCTTGGAGGTTCCAGCTCCTTGGGCAGCTTTTCTTTTACTGTGAATCTTGATATGATCTCCCCCCAGTTGGCGGGAGCGACAATGTTTTCCCAGTGGGATACCGTACCCTGTGTCACGCCAACCAGGTCACCGAAGCACTTTTGAGTGAGGCCAAGCCTCCGGCGCAGGGCGCGTATTTCCCGCTTGCCTTCAGCGATCTTGTCACGGTTGGCTTCACGGTACTGGCGCTGGGCTTCAGCCAACCGGCGGCGCATTGAATCCATACCACCAAGAACCGCACCCCGGTCGAGCTCTCGGCTTAGAGCAAGGTCTTCTTTGGTAAAACAAAAAGAAGCCTCGATCTCAGCGTCCGCGCGTGCCATCTCAGCCAGTTCGGCTGCGGTGAATCCCATTGACAAATCAGCTCCTTTCCTGTAAGGTATTAAGCAGGTTATTTCCCTTGCCGCCTTCCAGAGCTTCTACCTCTGGGGGCGGTTCTTCTTTTGTAAGTACACCAGGGGCAAATGTAATGCTTGCCCCCGGGTACTTTGCGGAGACATTCCACGATAGGCCGCAGCTGCGGCAGAGGCGGTAGATCATGTGATTATCCAAGCCAACACATACCCAACACCGAAGATAGCCAGGGCCACAGCGGCCTCCTTAGCCACACAGATCATCCGCTCCCTGCGGAGCCGATTGGCCTGATGGCGGTGCAGATGCCGCAGGGCCTTCATGCGCTGGTGGTGCCAATTGGTGATGTCGATAATTTCATAGCCGGTCATTTCGAGGGCTCCTTTCCTTCGTCCTTAACTTCCTTAGCCGAAAGCATACTCACTCCGCACCAATAGTCATTGGGCTTGATGCCCCGCTGCCGGCAGTATTCCCGCTTGGCTTTGGCGCTGCTTTCGGCGTGGATCCGCAGGCTGCCGCGCCCGTTGGTTACTTCGTAGAGTTTCATGGGGGTGGCTCCTTTCTTATGTAGCTTCTTCCCTACTGTAGCCAAACGCATTGAGAAACGGCCACTTGGGGATCCAGACCCTGCGCCCGGTGGGGCCCACGATGCAGGGAAAGGGCAGTCGCTCCGGCATGTTCCTTGCCATGTAGCGGATGGTATTTGGGTCTTGACCGGTAATGGGCGCAATCTGCGCTGCGGTGAGCTGCTCCTTTGGGAGATCAATGATTTTCTGTATGTGCGGCGGGTACATTGGCGTCCTCCTTTCTTTGGCTTGTCCTTTCGATCGGAATTTGGTATGCTAATTTTGAATATGCCGGAGAGGGTAGTGTACCTAATGAAACGTGTTTATACTTGGCTCCTTATCTCTGTCCTTCTCATCGTTATCGTCTGTACGCCCGCCGCTGCCCACAGAGGGAGAACAGATGCACACGGCGGCCATTACGACCGCTCTACCGGGGAATATCACTATCATCACGGCTACGGCCCGCACCAACACATAGATGGTATTTGCCCTTATAACTTTGATGACCAAACCGGAGAGAACAGTTGGGGGAGCAGTTCTGGCAGTAATAGCGGCAGCGGAGGCTATCCAATCGAGCGCGATAATACAGGTGAGGCAAAGAGTAAATCGTCCGGTTTCAACGTATCGGACTTGCTTATGGTTGGTTCATTTATCGCTGTTCCATTGGCAGCGCTTTGGATATGGGCCTCCATTTATAGCGCCATTAGTTCCCGGAGGGAGAAAAAATACCGTACTGCACAAGAGGCAGAAGCAGCAAGGCAAATGGCAGAAACGGCGAAACGACTAGAACAGGCCCTGCTGATTAAGGCAAAAAAAGAGGCGGATGAAAAAGCGGAGTTTGAAAGAATGAGAGAAATCTACTTGACCCACTACGCGGGCAGGAGCGCACTCAACGCCGCTTGCCCTCCTCCAAACGTTTGCATTGGGCCAGATGATCTTCCAAAAGAGCTTTCCACTAAGGACTGGGGCCCCACTTTCACCTACTATGTTGCCCCTAAAGGGTCTGTCTTCCACAGCAATAAACGATGCCATCCATCGGCTACTCAAAAGGTTCATGCTGTTCTACTTGCTGGCACAAGGAAAACCCCGTGTCGAAAGTGCTGTCCCGTGCTCCCAGATTTAGCTTGGTATAGAAGGTATAAGGAAAACAAGGGCGTCATGGAACAATACAAAATTTGCGACTTTCCTGATGATTAGCGATTCTAAAGTCCCTCGCCGCTATCGGAGTGGGGCTTTAGCTTGCGTCCTCGGCGTTCTCCCGGGTACAAGCTTGCTCCATCTCCATGAGTTTGTGCGGAGAAACTTTGAAATGATTTGCCAAGCTGGCCAAAAGCGTAATATCCATCTTCTTCTGCCTGCTGCCTGTTTCAATCATCGCGTAATACTGCCTACTAATGCCAACCGAATCGGCTACATCCTGTTGCGACTCTTCGCGACTCTTTCTAAGATCCACTAGATACTCCCTCATTTTTACACCTCCTTCGCAACGCTTTGTAGCTCCATTCTAGCTACGTATCGTAGCTTTGTCAATGCAACCAGCATCGTTTCTACCTTTTAACTAAAAATAATGGCTACATTTTGTTTCTTTTGTTGCAATGGCTACGATTAGTTGCTATACTGTTGAAAAAGGTGGTGACTGCAATGAAATTGAAGGATCTTCGCCAAAAAAAGAAAGCATCACAGCAAGACGTTGCAAATTATCTTGGCATATCAAGGCAGGCCTACGGTCATTACGAAACCGAAACACGAGAACCCGATTTTGAAACCCTATTGAAGCTAAGTGAGTATTTTGATGTAACAGTCGACTATATTCTTCGAGGAACAGAAAAAATGCCCACCCAAGAGGGCGAGCGTGAAATTGGCTTCGATGACTTTACCTACGCAATGCAGAACGAAACGAAGGAACTGACCGAGTCAGATAAGGACGTTCTCCTCACCATGGCCCGGCAACTGAACAATGCGAGGAAAAAACGAGATGGAGAAAATAGTTAAACTTTGTGAGTGGCTACATAACGAGGGAGTATTCATCATGGAGGCTGAGCTCCCCCTTCAAAACAAAGATACCAAGTCCCTATCCATCAAACTAAACGACTCCGGCACCTGGGGGATTTTCTTTGACCCTGCCCGCCTTCAGACCACCAGCGAGGCAAAGGTTGCGGTTCTCCACGAGTGCGGCCACTACTGCACCGGGTCAACCCACGCCGTTTCCAGCCCCTTTGACCTGGTTGAAAAGCATGAATACAGCGCCGACAAGTGGGCTGTGCGGAACGGCATCTCTGAAGAGGAGCTGGACGTGGCAGTGGCCGAAGGCTATACGGAAATCTGGGAATTGGCTGAATACTTCAATGTGACAGAAGAATTTATGCGAAAGGCAGTCTGCTGGTATACCCACGGGAACCTGGCAACGGAGTTGTATTTGTAAAAGAAATACCGCCCCAGCACACACGGCACCGGGACGGCGTTTGAAAGGATGATACCGGGAAGCTGGTATCACGCCCCATCTTACATGATTAGCCAATCGAAAGCAATAGCCCAGAAAGGAGTTTGCCATGGATTGCTTATTCTGCGCCAGAGAACTTCTGCCGGGCGCGGCCTTCTGCGCCTTTTGCGGAAAGAAGCAGGTGAAGAAGGCAAAGACCACCAAGCGGGCTAATGGCGAAGGCAGCGTCCGCAAATTGAAAAGCGGTAAGTGGATCGCCGAGGTGGTACTGTGGTACCACTTTGACGAGGAGACGCAGCGCCTCCGTCCCAAGACCCTATCCAAGTCCGGCTTTGACCGAAAGGCCGACGCCGCAGCGCACCTTCCGATTCTCCGCGAGGAGGGCTGCCGGCGGTGGGGCCGTTACCCCACCAACGGAAAGAAACGCCCTGAAACCTTCGCAGAGGTCTTTGAGACATGGATCTCCACCCACCAGGCCAGCAAATCAACCCTCAACTGCTACAAGGCCGCATATAAACACTTCTCTCCAGTCCACGATCACAGGATGGACGACATCTATGTGGACGATCTCCAGGAGTGCCTCAATGACTGTCCCAAGGGTAAACGCACCAAAGAGAACATGAAGGCCCTTTGCGGCCTTGTCTACAAATACGCCGTCCCCCGCCAGTTCGTCACGAAAGACCTCATCCTATCCCAATACCTGGTCATCAATGAAAAGGCCACAGAGGGCAAGCGAACGGGCCTCACCACAGAAGAGTTAAAGAAGCTTGAGCAGAGCATTGGCAAAGTCCCTTATGCAGACTACATCTTTTGTATGTGCTACCTTGGCTTCCGCCCCAGCGAGGCCCTAGACCTCAGGGTAGAGAATTACAACCGCAAGGAGAAGTTCTTTGTGGGCGGCGCGAAAACCGAAGCCGGAAAAGACCGCACAGTGCCGGTGTCCCCCAAAATCCAAAAGTATATAGATGCACTGGTGGTGGACAAGATAGGTGGGTATGTGTTCTGCGACCCCGCCGGTGACCGTTTCGACCTCCGCCGTTTCCGGGAAGACTACTTCGCCCCGGCCCTGGAGGCCATCGGCATCAGCCGGGAAGAGCGGGAAGAACGACTCCTTACACCCCACTGCTGCCGCCATACCTTTGCCAATCTGATGAAGAACGTCAGAGGCGCCGACAAGAACAAACTGGCCCTCATCGGCCATACCAGCGAGGAGATGCTAAGGCACTACCAAGACGCCGATTTGGAGGGCCTGCGCCTCATCGTAAATAACCTATAATCATTCTGAACCGATTCTGAACCGCCTCATTTTTGTGCATTTTGCCTGCACCTTTTTTTCATACCCATAAACGACAAAAAACCCTGTAATCTCAACGATTACAGGGTTTCTGTCTTGGTCCGAGTGTAGGGATTTGAACCCTAGGCCTCTTGAACCCCATTCAAGCGCGATACCAAGCTTCGCCACACCCGGATACTGTTCTGAACAGCTTTATTAGTATAGCACAGTTCTCAGCCACATGCAAGAGATAATCCACACTTTTCCTTCGTTATTTTACACAGCTTCACAACCTTTTCTTCCCTTCACCTTGTCGAAGATCAATAGTATTCGCGCCTGAATCCCGCCCTTGGGCTATCACCGCTCGAAAGGGCGTGTGAAGGAAAAAGCTTGCGCTCGCACAAAGGCCAACCGCCCCTAAAGGCCATGGATCAGGCGCCGCAGAACGATCTGGGACCAGGTCTCCAAGTCCTCAAACACTTCCTCCAGCCGGGAAAGGCTGACCCACTCCCCTGCCATCTTCTCCGTCTCCAGCACCTTCACTTCTCCCCGCGCCTCCAGGAGATAGACGATCCCCGTGTGAAAATCGTTAACCCCGCCGGAAAAGTCCTGCAAAACCCCCACGCAGCGAAGGGCCGCGATCCCCTCCACATAGACCTCCTCAGAAAGCTCCCGGCGCATCCCCTGCTCCAGGACAGACCCCTCCCCCCCCTCGCCGGGGTTGATATGTCCGCCTATCCCCAGGGAAAGCCGCTCGTGGAGTCTCGCCTCTGTCTGCTTCTTTAGCCGTCGCAGGAGAAAATACTGGCCCTCGCGAGAAATGACCACATAGGGGATCATCTGCTTTAAGCTCTTGTCGTATTCCGCCTGGTCTCGGGGCGCAAACTCGTGGTTTTCCAAGATAAACGCCAAAATTTCCGAAATCCCCTGGGTGATAAATTCCTCTTGGGGGAGATACCTTCTAAGGGTCTCCTCCTTCACGACTAAAACCTGCTCCATCCCGCGCGCCCCTTTCTTTCCCTTGGGTTCTGCCTCCCATTTCAAAAATAACCGCCGCCCTCACTTCGAAAAGCCCAGGGGCGGCGGCATAAACCGGTGGCCTTAGGCCTCTTCCCAGTTGTGGTAGACGTTCTGCACGTCGTCATTGTCCTCTAAGTGGTCTATGAGCTTTTCCATGTTCTTGATATCCGCCTCTGTCTCCAGCTTTACGTAGTTTTGGGGCACCATCTCCACCTGGGCGGAGAGGAACACGTAGCCCTTTTCTTCTAAAGCTTTTGCCACTTCTCCGCAGGCGTCTGGATCGGTGTAGATCTCAAAGCAGTCCTCCGAGGGGGAAAAGTCGTCGGCACCGGCCTCCAGGGCCTCCAGCATCACCGTATCCTCGTCCAAATCCTCCCGCTCGATGATGATGACCCCCTTGCGGTCAAAGGACCAGGAGACGCAGCCAGAAGCACCCAAATTCCCGCCGAACTTGTCAAAATAATGACGCATCTCCGGGGCGGTGCGGTTGCGGTTATCCGTGAGGGCCTCCACGATGACAGCCACGCCGTTGGGGCCATATCCCTCGTAAACTACGTTTTCGAAATTATCGCTGTTATCCGAGCCCAGGGCCTTATCAATGGTGCGCTTGATGTTATCATTGGGCATATTGGCGGCCTTGGCCTTTACGATCACCGTGGCCAGGCGGGAGTTATTGGCCGGGTCGCCGCTGCCGCCTACTTTTACGGCCACAATCATTTCCCGGGCAATTTTGGTAAAGATCTGAGAGCGCTTGGCGTCTGCCGCGCCCTTTGTTTTTTGAATATTATGCCATTTGGAATGTCCGGACATTTTCATCTTCCCTTCTGTGAAACCATCTCATACCCGGCTATTTTAGCATAGATTTCAGGCATTTGACAAGAGGCTGGCCGAGAAAATCCACCCTCAGTTCAAATCCTGAATGTTCATCTTCTCCATCTCCCGCTTCTTACGTTTCTTGCCGCGGCAGCCGAAGTGGATGCACAGAAGAACCACCGTTGAGATATTGTAAAGGAGAAATACTTGGATGGCCAAGAAAACCGCCGTGGATGTGCCCTGGCCGTTTGAAGTTGTGGTGTAAAGTGCAACCCCAAAGGTATTCAACAAGGAAAAAAAGAAACTGACGCCCGGCAGCACCAACCCCAGCCACTTATTTTCAAAATTCGACATGAAAATCTGCAGCAAGGGAACTCCTATTAAAAAAATGATACCAAATACCAGCAGATTCTGCATCTGTACGTCCATACTACCCCTCTTTTCCTTCTTTTTTATACGCGTTAATCAGCAGCTTCCCTGTTTCAAAATCAAGCTTATCGTCAATCACCAGGCGCCTGACGAGGGTTACAAAGGTGTCTTCCTCTTCCCTGTCGGAAAGCTGGATTTTTTGGATCAGCCTATCCAGACGCAGGCGAACCGTGGGATAGGTCACCTCATACTGCTTGGCGATCTCCTTCAATGACCCGGAGGCCAGGATGAACCGCTTCACAAAGGAGATATCCTCTGTCTCCAGATCTGCCAGCCATTGAGGCATTACATCCATAGTCTTCGCCTCCCTTCCGGATTCAGCTTATCACAAAATATTATTAAAGTCAATCTTTCGTTTTGTTTTTCTTATTTCTGTGATTTTGCAAATTTTATTGTTCTGGTCGTCATTAATAGCAGCGGAAGACCTCTCCCTGGCCCTGGGCGACCTCTACAGCCAAGGTGGGAAATCCCTTTTTTAGCCAATCCACCAGAACAGGGCAGATCACCGCCTCGGTGGAAAAGTGCCCAGCGTCGATGAGGTTCACTCCCAGGGCTTGGGCCTCTAAATAAAGGTCATGCTTAATCTCCGAGGTGACGAAGGTGTCGCAGCCCAGCTTTGCCACCTGGCCCAGCATACTGCCGCAAGCACCGCCGCCCACCGCCACCTTATGGACCAGCCAGCCGGCATTCATCACCCGCAGGCCGGGGGCTTTCAGGGCGGTTTTCACCTCTTCCAAAAAGGCGGGCAGGGCAACGGGTCCATCCTGCCTCTCCCCCACACGGCCTATGCCGTAAGGCGTGCCATTTTCATCCACCCCGTCAATTTTAATTGGGCTGGTGTTGATAAGGCCAAGGCGGCGGGCCAGCTCGGAATTCACGCCTCCCTCCGCCGCGTCCAGGTTGGTGTGGGCGCAGATGGCAGCGATGTCTGCACTGATAAGCTTTAGAAGCTTTTGGCCCGTTTGATCCTGGTCCGTCACCGAGGAGATCTGCCCCCAGATTACCGGGTGATGGGCGACGATGAGTTCCGCGTGTTTCTCTATGGCCTCCTGAATCACCTCGAAGGTAATGTCCAGAGCCACCAGGATTTTCGTCACCAGGTTATTTTCTCTGCCCACCAAAAAACCCGCGTTGTCAAAGTCCAACTGCCAGGCGAAGGGCGCTTTTTGATCTAAGTAGCGGGTTACCTCTCCTACCGTTGCCATGCTGTCCACTCCTTTTGCATTTCAGTAAGCTGCGCGATCAGCTCTCTCATATTTGCAGTCTGGGCTGTCCAGGCCGGGTCCCGCGCCTCCTCCATGCCTTGTAGGGCGCGGCGGCTGCGGCGGATGGTGTCCTCTAAGTATGGGGCTCGGTTTTCATCCTGCATCCCTTCCCACTGACGGCCCACCCGCAACTCTCCGGGGGTATAGGCCCTCATGGTTCCCGGGCGCACCCGAAGCACGGGGTAAAGCTTGGGCGGCTCCGCGGCCACCTGCTCCTCCAAGATCTCAAAGCCGTTTTCCTGTAGCCAAAGGCGCAGATCAGGCTGGGCGCTCATGGGCTGGAGAAGGTAGAGTATGCCCGGGTTTCGGCTCCAGGGAACAGCACCTAAAATATGGGCGATGGTCTCTCCCCCCATGCCGGCGATGGCGATGGTGTCCGCTTCCCCTTCCCGCAGTCCGGCAAGGCCGTCACAGAGGCGAAAGTCTATGGTGCCTCGGGGGATTCCATAGCGCGCCGCCGCCGCCCTGCCCCGCTCCAGGGGCCCTTCCCGCAGGTCTGAGGCGATGGCCCCGGAGATGCGTCCGTTTAGGATGAGCCAGGTGGGCAGGTAGGCGTGATCTGTGCCTATATCGGCAAACCGCGCCCCTTGGGGTACCAGCCGGGCGATGGCATTTAGCCTTGGTGTCAGCTCCATGGGCCCTCTTCCTTTCAAAAAAATGAGGAGCGGTGTTTCTCCGCTCCTCACAGGGTATCTTACTGACCGGCCTTTGCCAGCAGCTGATGGATGCTCCCTAGGAGCTCTTCCGTATCCACACCATGCACCATGCAGGCCTGCTCCACAGTTTCATTGCGGGAAGCGGGGCAGCCTAAACAGTGCATACCGATGCCCAGGAAGGCGGGGGCGGTTTCGGGGGCGATGTCCAGGATATCGCCCACGATGGTATCTTTCGTAATGATTGCCAAAGGGTTCACCTCCAAGCGTAGTATGTCCCAAAAGGGACTTTTTAATGGAAAAGGGGACCGTCCGACTGTGGGCAGTCCCCTTTTGATGTTTGAAAAAGCTTACTCGGCGTCTTCCATCTCTTCCTCGGCCTCAGGGGTCTCCATGAGGGCGCGGATGGAGAGGGAAACCTTTTTGTTCTCCAGGTCGATATCGGTGATCTTCACGTCAACCATCTGGCCTTCGGAGAGGACATCGCCGGGCTTGTCGATTCTGTGGTCGGCGATCTGGGAGATGTGGATGAGGCCGTCTACGCCGGGCACGATCTCAGCGAAGGCGCCAAAGGCCATGAGCTTTACCACGCGCACATTGGCAACGCTGCCCACCTGATAGGCCTCCAAGAACTTCTCCCAGGGATTCTCGCCCCTGTCCTTCATGCCCAGAGAGATCTTCTTCTTCTCTGCGTCGAAGGAAAGAACGAAGACAGAAACCTCCTGGCCAACCTTAACGGCTTCGCCGGGGGTCTTAATGCGGCTCCAGGACAGCTCGGACACGTGAACCATGCCGTCCACGCCGCCGATGTCTACGAATGCGCCGTAGGAGGTCAGGGACTTCACCACGCCGCTGTAACGCTTGCCCACTTCGATGCTGTTCCACACTTCGGCAGCCTTTGCTGCGCGCTCTTCGTTGGCCACGGCGCGGATGGAACCCACCACACGGCGGCGGGCGCGGTTTACTTCGGTGATGCGCAGGCGAACCTTCTGCTTCATCAGCTCAGACATGTCGGCCTCACGGGGCAGGCCGGTCTGGGAGGCAGGAACGAAAACGCGGATGCCCTTGACGGAAACCACGATGCCGCCCTTGTTCTCCTCGGTGACAGTGCCGTCTACCACGGTCTGCTCTTCCTGGGCCTTTTCTACAAAGTCCCAGTTTTTCACACTGTCCAGACGCTTCTTGGAAAGGGTGACAACGCCCTCGGCATCGTTGACGCGCATGACGTAAGTTTCGATCTCGTCGCCCACGTGAACCAGGTCTTCCACCTTCACGTCCACGTCGTCGGTCAGCTCGGAAACAGGGATGTAACCGGCGTGCTTGGTGCCAAGGTCAACGTGAATCTCCGTCGTGGTAATTCGTGTGACGATACCTGTGACTTTGTCCCCCGTATTTAAAGTTTTGATCGATCTCTCCAGCATTTCAGCAAACGATTCTTCGATCTCCATGATTTCATCGCTCATTTTATCGTAGACCTCCTTTATTATCCACCCGGGTGTGGATGCACCCGCGGTGATTCCAACAGAAGCTGCCCCGCCAAACAGTGTCAGGTCAAGCTCCTCCGCCCGGCTGATGTGAACAACCAGCGAGCAGTGTGCCCGGCATAACTCAGCAAGACGGTTGGTGTTGGAGCTCCTCCGGTCGCCGATAATAAGCATTGCGTCGCATTGCTCCGCCAAACTTAGTGCTTCTGATTGCCGCTTACACGTAGCTTCGCATATTGTATCAAAGATTTCCGCATTTGTACACTCTTTTTTTAGTTTTTCTCGGCAGGGATTCCAAATAGCTTGGGTCAGGGTGGTCTGGCAAACTATGGTAAGAGGCGAGGCCTTTGTCTCCGGGTTTTCCTCCAGCCAGCGGCCAAGCATCTCCACATCGGGAAAAATTTCCACCTCCCGGCACCAGCCGGCGATGGCCCTCACTTCTGGATGGCTGGGAATGCCGATGATAATGACCTTTCTGCCCTGCTCCCCCGCCTGATTTACGATGCTGTGGATTTTAGAGACCTTGGGGCAGGTGGCGTCTATGGCAGCGGCGTTTTTTTGCGCCAGCGCCTCGTAAACCCCTCTGCCTTCCCCGTGGGAGCGGATGATGACCTTGGCCCCTTCTGGAATCGCCTCCAGGCTCTCCACGCAGGCGACCCCCTGGGTCTCCAGCTGGGCGATTACGTGGTCGTTGTGGATCACAGGGCCCAGCATAAAAGTGCCCGACCCTTGGGCTGCCGCCTCCTGGGCCAGAGACACCGCGCGTTTTACCCCAAAGCAGAAGCCCGCGGATTTTGCAAGTAACACCTTCACTGTGCCAATTCCTCCAGCTGGGCAATCTTTGCCATCAGCACCTCTGTGGCGGCTTTGTAATCCTCCAGGCCGGGCCGTCTGTCCTCGGTAAAGGGCATGTAGGGCTCCCCGAAGACGATGGGCGTTGGGCGGAACCAGCGTTTTTTCGCCGGGAGGTACATGGGCATGATGGGCACCCCGGCCCGGATGGCCATCATGGCTGCCCCGGTTTTTCCCTCGCCCATTTCCTCATGGCGGGTGCCCTCGGGGAAGATCAGCAGGCGGTTGCCCTCTTTCAGGGCCTTCAGGGCCGATTTGATGGCCCCAATGTCCGATTTGCCCCGCTTGACCCAAATGAGACCCATTTTGTGGAGGATGGGGCCGACGATTGGCCAGCGGCGCATCTCTTCTTTAGCCATGATGCAGGGCAGGTCCTTCTTTCCCAGGGCAAAGACCACATAGACAGGGTCGGAGTTTCGGGTGTGGTTGGCGCAGAGGAGCGCACCGCCTTCAGGCAGGTTCTCCCGCCCGATGACCCGGCCTGGATGCACCAGGTTAAAAAACGGCCAGACTAGGTTGTACACCGTTCGATATGCAGCATTCACAGGCCCAGCGCCTCCTTTGCCAGCTTTTTCAACGCGTCGAAACTTTCTTTAAAGCTAAAGTTGGAATTATCCAAAAGCTTAGCGTCCTCCGCCTGACGCAAAGGCGCCACAGCGCGGTTGAAATCCGCTTCATCCCGGGCTTTCAGCTCCGCCAACACCTGGTCGAAGGGAATCTCTATCCCCTTTTCCAGCAGTTCCTTTTGGCGTCTTTTGGCCCTGGTCTCCGGAGACGCCGTAAGGAAGATTTTTACCTCCGCCTCCGGCAGTACCACGGTGCCGATGTCCCGTCCGTCCATGACCACGTTATGGGTTTTTGCCAGGTCCCGCTGCATGTCCAGGAGAAAGGCCCGAACCTGGGGAATTGCGGAAACCTGTGAAGCGTAGCGGGAGACCCGGTTTTCCCGGATCGCCTGGCTGACATCCACGCCCTGCAAATACATATGCTGCAGGCCGTCGGCCTCATAGGCGATTTCAATTTTGATTTTCGGCAGCAGGGATATCACGGTTTCTGCAATCCCGCAGTCCCCCCCCTGCTGCTCTACAAAGAGGCCCACCGTGCGGTAGATGGCCCCGGTGTCTACGTAAAGAAAGCCCAAATCCTGGGCAAGGCGCCGAGCTAGCGTACTTTTCCCCGCCCCTGCCGGGCCGTCTATGGCGATGCTGGGCATATTACACCCTCCCTTTGGCATATTCTGCGGCGCTCTCCCCTGCCAGATAGCCCGTGCACCAGGCGATCTGGAGATTAAAGCCGCCGGTGTAGCCGTCAACGTCTATGATCTCTCCGGCGAAAAAGAGGCCCGCTGCCTTCTTAGACATCATGGTCCCGGGGTTGATTTCACCGGTTTTCACGCCCCCGGCGGTGATGATGGCCTCCTTCACAGGACGAAGGCCGGCGATGGGCACCTGGAAGCTTTTGAGGTTTTCCACTAGACGGCGGCGCTGCTGCTTGGTGACTTCATTAACCTTAGTCTCCCCGGAAAGGTCCGCCACATCCAGCATCACGGGGATCATCAGCCGGGGCAGGAGGCCTTCCAGAATGGTTTGCAGCTTTTTATTGGGCCCCTCGGCAAAGTCCCGAAGGATGCGCTCCTCCAGCTTGGCCTCATCCAGGGCGGGTTTTAGGTCGATAAAGGCTCTGTAGGCTCCCTTGGGCTCCATATGGGCACTGGCAGAGAGGGCCAGAGGGCCGGAAAGACCGAAATGGGTAAATAAAAGCTCTCCCTGCTCCTCGTAGACGACCTTTTTCTTTTCGTTCTTCACCCGCAGGGTCACATTGCGCAGAGAAAGGCCCTGCATACGGCTGCAAAGCTCCCCGGCGTCTACCAGGGGCACCAGGGAGCCCCGGGGCGTCACGATACTGTGGCCCAATTCCTCCGCCATGGGGTACCCGTCCCCTGTGGAGCCGGTGATGGGGTAGGAAAGGCCACCGGTAGCCAGAATCACCGCATCGGCAGGAATCTCGCCCTTCTCTAGGGCTACGCCGGTGATTAGGCCGTCCTTTTCCAAAATGGACACGGCCCGGCCCTGGCGGATGAATACCCCCCGCCTTTTAAGGGCAAAAAACAAAGCGTCGATCACATCCGCCGCTTTGTCTGACATGGGAAAGACCCGCCCGCCCCGCTCGGTTTTCAGGGGAACGCCCAGACCCACAAAATATTCTTTCACCTTGCTGGGAGGAAAGCGGGTGACGGCGCTGTATAGAAAGCGGCTGTTTCTGGGTACATTTTGCAGCACCTCTTCGGCTGTGCAGTCGTTGGTTAGGTTGCAGCGGCCTTTTCCGGTGATGTAAAGCTTGCGCCCCAGCTTTTCGTTGGGCTCAATGAGGGTGACGGATGCGCCGCCCTCCCGCGCTGCCAGGGCAGCCAGCATCCCTGCTGCGCCGCCGCCTATCACCACAACTCTTCCACCCGCCATCAGTTTTCATCCTCCGGGTTCACAAAGACGGCATCCTCCGTCCAGATTTTTTCCAGGTTTTCCAGGGTTTTGGTCACTTCCTCCATCCGCAGACGGGCCACGGAGACCAGGAGGGCATTAATCATGCTCAGGGGGGCCACCAGAGAGTCTACAAAGGAGGCCATGTCGCTCTGGGCTAAAAGCAGATGATGGGCGGTTTTGGCCACGGAGGACTCGGGACTGTCGGTAATGGCGATGACGGTGGCCCCCTGGTTTCTGGCAAAACGCAGGGCCTTTACCGTTCTCTGGGAGTAACGGGGGAAGCTGAGGCCGATGATGACGTCGTCTTCCCCGATGCGGCCGATCTGCTCGAAAATCGTGGCCCCTTCGTCCACGTGTATCACGTTGTCGAAAATCAGGCGGAAGTAGAAGGAGAGAAAGTTTGACAGGGCGCTGGAGGAGCGAACCCCAAGCACATAGAGCCGTTTGGCTCCGATGATGGCCTGAACGGAATTATGAAAGCTCTCTCTGTCCGTCTGCTCCATGGTAATGCGGATTTTTTCCATGTCCGCCTGCATCACCATGGAGAGGATGTCCTGGCTGCCGATGAGATCGTTGGACACCTCCATGCGCTGGAGGGAGGTAAGCTTGTTTCGTATCATATCCTGGAGGGCTTTTTGCATGGCGGGATAGCCGGAAAAGCCCAGCTCTGCCGCAAACCGAACCACGGTGGATTCACTGACCTCTACGGTTTTTCCCAGACGGTTGGCCGTCATAAAGGCGGCCTTGTCGTAGGAATTCAGTATGTAATTGGCAATCAGCTTTTGTCCCTTGGAAAAGCTGCCCATCTGTTGCGTGATGAGAGATAAAATGTCCTTTTTCATGGCTTCCCTCCCGTTTTGGTCGGTATTTTACCAGGGTCTTTCCTTAGATAATCATAGCCGCTTTACAAAAATAATGCAAGACAAACCATAAAAACTTTCAAAAAACTCATCCTTTTCTCAAAAGGGCCACTTCCTGGGCAGTGAGATGCCGCCACTTTCCCGTGGGCAGCTTGGGGTCCAGCATCAAATCCCCCTCCCGCACCCGCCGCAGCCGCTTGACGGAAAGCCCAGCAAAGGCGCACATGCGGCGCACCTGGCGGTTCTTCCCCTCCCGGATGATGACGGAGAGCTTCGCCCGCCCGCCCTCGTCGGAGAGTATCCTCACCTTGGCGGCGCGAAACTTTTCCCCCTCTACCTCCATGGGCTTAGAAAGGATAGGCAGGGCCAAAAGGGCGTCTCCCTCCACCCAGGCGTAATACTCCTTTTCCACCATGTGGCTGGGGTGGGAGAGGTGGTTGGTCAGGTCCCCGTCGTCGGTGAGAATCAGAAGACCCTCGGAATCCATGTCCAGGCGGCCCACAGGCCAAACTCTCTGTCCGCAGTCTTTCACCAGGTCCGCCACGGTTTTTCGCCCCCGCTCGTCGGAGAGGGTGGTCACGTAGCCCCGGGGCTTGTGGAGCATGAGGTAGGTCTTTTTCTCCGGGGCGGTGAGAGGCTCTCCGTCTAGGGTCACCACGTCTTTTTCCGGGTCGGCCTTGTCCCCCAGGCCTGCCACGGCCCCGTTGACGGCGATGCGCCCGGCTTTGAGATATTCCTCTGCCTGGCGGCGGGAGCACAGGCCACTCTGAGACAGGATTTTTTGCAGTCTTTCTTCCATGATAACTTCCTTACTTGGGAAAAGGGCAAGGCGCACAACCTTACCCTCCCGGTTTTTGATTGAGAAACGCTTCGATAAAGTCCCCCCGCCTGCCTGCTTCAAAAACCTCCAGCATACGCTCTAAGCTGCTGGTTTTCGACAGAGCCTCCCGCCCAGCCGAGGCGGCATAGCGCAGGTAGCTGCGGCCGATGAGTTTGCCCTCCAGGCTAACCTCTATCTTCCCGGCAATGTCGCCTTTTTGGATAGGAGCCTGGGCAACATCGGGGAGGTAGACCTTCACCTCACCCACCTCTTCGGCCCCTTGTGGATAGGCGATGGTCTCGTTGACATAGACGGGCAGGGAGCGATGAAGGCTCCCCTCCACGGGGATATGGCCAATAATCTGCCCGCCCTCATAGTAGGTGTAAAGGGGGTAGGCGGCAAAGCCGTAGTCATAGAGGTTTTTGTGATCCTTCCAGTCGTCGGGGTCGGAGAGGGTCACCACGATGAGGCTCTGTCCCTCTCGCGTTGCCGCCGAGACTAGGGTGCGCCCCGCCATTTGGGTGTAGCCCGTTTTCATGCCCACGCAGCCCTCCACCTGCCACAAAAGCTTGTTGTGGTTGCGAAAGCTGCGGCCCTCTAAGGAGATGGTTTTGGTCCCTGCGATTTTGGAAACGGTTTCGCTTTTTAGGCAGGCGCTGGCCAGCTTCGCCATGTCGGCAGCGGTGGAGTAGTGGGCCTCATGATTCAGGCCGTTGGGGTTTTCAAAATGGGTGCTTTTCATTCCCAAATCCGCAGCCCGCTGGTTCATCCAGGAGACGAAGGTCTCCACGTCCCCGGCGCAGTAGCCCGCTATGGCAACGGCGGCGTCGTTTCCCGAGTGGAGCAGCAGGCCGTAAAGGAGGGTCTCCAGCTTTAGGGTTTCCCCAGGCTTCAGATAGAGGGAGGAGCCCTCTGCCCCTGTCCATTCTGGCCTTATGGTCACAGTCTCGGAAAGATTGGGATGGGACTCGGCGGCCACCAGGGCGGTCATGAGCTTAGTGATGCTGGCGATGAGCCGCTCCTCGTTGGGATTCTTTTCATAAAGGACCCTGCCGCTTTGAGCGTCTATTAAAATCGCAGATTGGGCAGAAGTCTCCGGCGCCGCAGCCAGGGCCGCAGCGGGGAAACACACCGCCAAAAAACACAGAAGGAACAAAAGCCGCCAGGTTCGATGCAAGGATCATCACTCCATACCAGAAAGGATGTTTCTAGTATGGAGCCTTCCTTACACTTTATCCCCGGAATCTTTTTCGCCCTTTTTATCAAAAAATCCGGATACTTGGTCGATGAGCCCCGGCACCATTTCCACTACGCGGTCTATGGTGCTGTCTGCGGGGTTGGTCATGTTCAGCACCTTCACTGTGGAACCGGTGACCACCAAAAAGGCAACGGGAGTTACCTTTACTCCCGCGCCGCCGCCGCCGCCAAAGGCCCCGTTTTGATCGGGCTTTTGGTTCTTGGTGGGAAACTCGGAGCCGCCGGTGCCAAAGCCGAAAGAGAGCTTGGTCACAGGGATCAGGGTCACGTCGCCGGCCTGGATGGGCTCCCCCACGATGGTATTGGCATTCACCATTTCCCGCACTTTCTGGATGGTGGCCTCCATCATTTCGTTGATGGGATGATTTTTTTCCATATTATTGCACCGCCTTTTTCGCAACTTTTTGCGTTTTCTTTACTTTTCGATAGAGCTTTAATCCCCCCACCCCGGCGGTCAGGCCCAGGGACAGGAGGTGGTAGAGCCGAATGGAGCAATCGGCCTTGGCACTGATGCGGGGTTTTTCCAGGGTGTAATCCAGCTCCACCCTAAGATCTTTATCCTTCACCTTAAGGTTCACCTCCAGAAGATGGCAGAGAGTGTGCAGTACGCCGTTTGCATAGCCGAAGGAGATGGCCGCATCGGCGGGGTCGTCCAGGCCCCATGTTAGGTATAGCGCCAGCTTTCGGATTACGAGTCCCTTGCGAAAGCGGCTGCCTGCTTTTTGCAAGAGGGCCAGGCCGTCCCAGAACCACTCTAGAAAATCTTCCAGGGATGCCGTGCTCTCGGTGGGTGCTTTGGGTGGCTTTTCCTTCTTTTTCTTTTGCATGGCTGGTTTTGTCTTCCGGGGGGCTTTGGTCTTTTTTCCTGAGGGGATCACGTCGAAGTAAAAAATCCCGAAGCCGATGCGCAGGAAAAATCCTTCGGCTTCGTACTCCGCCAAGACCCAAAGCCTGACAAAAAGAAGGAGCAGCAGCGCCAGGAGAACCAGTCCCCAAATCATGGGTGCGGTCATAGCACCGCCTCCTTCTCCTCTCCCTCGCTCTCTAAGGACGGCAGCTCGGGCAGCTCCTCCAGCCTAGAGATGCCAAAGGCTCTTAAAAAGCCCTGGCTGGTTTTGTATAGAATGGGCCGGCCTGGCATGTCCAGCCTGCCGCACTCCTCCACCAGCTCCCTGTCTAAAAGGAGACCTAAAGTATAGGAGCTGTCCACCCCCCGCACCTGGTCGATGTAGGCCCTGGTTACCGGCTGGTAATAGGCTACCACGGAGAGGACCTCCAATGCCGCGCCGGAGAGCTTGTCGGGCTTTCTACTATCCATGATAGCCCGAATCACCCCGGCATATTCAGGAGAGGAGGTCATTTGATAGGCGTTTTCCAATTGCAGGAGCCGAAAGCCTCGGCTCTCGAAGCGATAGGCCTCCCCCAGCTCCTCCAGGGCCTCTTTCACCGTCTGGGGTTTTTCCTCCAGGGCGGCGCAGAGCCTGTCTAAGGAAACCGGGTCACCGGAGGCGAAGAGGATGGCCTCCAGCGCCCCGTGGATCTCACGAAATTCCATCTTCCGCCTCCTCTCTTCCCGGGTTTGGGCCCCGTCCGGCGGTGAGTTTCAAGTCGTCCTCCCCTTCTACGAGAGAAAGGCGGCCTCTGCGGCAAAGCTCCAGCACGGCGATAAACACCGCCACCATCTCCGACCGGCTTTGGCACTCATAAAAAAGGCCGGAAAACTGGATATAGCCCTCTCTTTTGATGCGCCGCAAAATCTGGGTCACCTTACGCTCCACCGGGTAGGGGGCACGGCCTCCCACGATCTCCCGCAGGGCGGTGATGGGGGGCGGAAGGCTTCTTCTGCTGCGCCGCTCCATTTCCAAAATGGCGAAGATCAGCTCGCCGGGCACGTGGGAGAGGGCCAGGTCCTTATAGCTGGGCCTCTTCTCCGGCGGTCGGGTCAGATAGGCCTTTCCTCGCTCGTAGAGGCTCTCCATGGCGGCGAGGCCCTGCTGAATACGCTGGTAGTTCTCGCTGCGCTGGCGGGCCTCTAAGGAGGCCATCAGCTCCTCCATCTCCGAGAGGGCTTCCTCATCCTGGGCGGAGAGGAGCATACGGGTTTTGATGTAAAGCAGATGGGCGGCCATGGCGATGAACTCGCTGGCCACATCGAGATCCAGCTCCTGGCGCTTTGCCACCCAGTCTAAGTACTGGTCTAAGATCTGGGAGACGGAGATGTCTCTGATCTCGATTTTATGCTTGCTGAGAAGGTGCAGGATCAAATCCAGGGGGCCGGTAAAGTCCGCCGCTTGGTCCTGCTTTTCCCGAAGAATGTTCTCCAGGTGATAGATCGGCTTGTCCATTTTAGCTCACCAGAGGCAGCAGGGCCTTTAAGACCACGAGGCCGCATTGGGTAAATAAATCGATCACAAAGTTTCTGGCCAGGTACAGGGGCTTATCCAAAAGGCCGAACCACAAGATGGCCATGAGAATCAACATGCCATATCGCTCATACCGCATCCAGCGGAAGTAGGTTTCCTCCGGGAGGATGAAGCCCAAAATCTTAGAGCCGTCCAGGGGCGGAAAGGGAATCAGATTAAAGATACCTAAGCCCACGTTCAAAGAGAGGAAGATGCTGAGAAACTCCATCAGACTTCTCATCCAGGGCGTTATCCCCTCCACCATAGTCACAGCAGTCAGGGCGCCTAGGAGAAGCGCCGTGAGAAAGGCCGCCACAAAGTTTGACAGTGGTCCCGCAAAGGCGGTGATGGCCATGCCGCTCTTGGGATTCTTGAAGTAACGGGCATCCACAGGCACAGGCTTCGCCCAGCCGAAGCCCACCAAAACCATCATCAGCAAACCGAAGGGGTCGATATGATGGATGGGGTTTAGAGAGAGCCTGTGCATGGATTTCGCCGTGGGGTCTCCCAGCTTGTAGGCGGCAAAGCCGTGGCTCACCTCGTGTATGGTAATACAGAGCAGCACGGCAAAAATCCGCAGACAAAACCCCACGATGCCGCCCCAATCAAATTGCGCCGCCAGTCCCGACAAGAGGCCCCACTCCCTTCGCATTTTTCTATCTTTTCATCATACCATAGCTTTCCATCCCTGACAAGAAAAAGCGCGGTGGCCTGCTCCTCTACAAAAAACAAACGGCTCCGGGCCAAAACCCGAAGCCACTTGTCCATGTTAAACCTGCTCCAAGGGCGCAAAGGCCGCCAAGTGGGAGACGATCTCCCCGTATAGGGCCTCTCTTCCCTCGCCTTTTTCCGCGGAGAAGGGAATCACAGGAGTCTCCTCCCCCACACCCAGGGTTTCTCGGATCAGGGCGACGTTGGGCACAAGCTCGCTCTTTTTGATCTTATCGTGCTTGTTGGCGATGATGAGAAAGGGCTTACCCGAGGCCTTGAACCACTCCGCCATGCGGCAATCGTCGGCTGAGGGCTTGTGGCGGATGTCCACGATCATAGCCCCTAATGTCATGAGGGAGGTGTCCTGAAACCAGAGCTCAATGAGCCTGCCCCACCTGGCCCGCTCGTCCTTGGAGACCTTGGCATAGCCGTAGCCTGGCAGGTCTACCAGATAGAGCTTTTCGTCGATGAGAAAGTAGTTGATATGGGTGGTTTTTCCTGGTGCCGAACCCACTCGGGCCAGGTTTTTCCGCTGGAGGAGCCGGTTGATCACCGAGGATTTCCCCACGTTGGAGCGCCCGGCGAAGACCACTTGGGGCAGTCTGTCCCGGGGGAAGTCGTCCGGCTTTGCGGCGGAGCGGATAAACTCCGCCTTCTGTACGTTTAATTGCATCTTAACTCCTCACTGCCTGAGGTTTACGCGGTTTCCTCTGGCGGGGCTCACTTCTGTGGGCAGGCTTTCCTTCTCCGGCTGATGGAGGGGCGCCTGCTCCAGGGCATGGGAGAGCACCTGATCCACGTGCTCCACCGGGATAAACTGGAGGGCCGCCCGAACGGTCTGGTCAATCTCCTGCAAATCCTTCTCATTCTCCGCCGGGATAATCACCGTGTGGATGCCGTTTCTCAGGGCCGCCATGGATTTCTCCCGCAGGCCGCCTATGGGCAGCACACGGCCACGCAGGGTCACCTCGCCCGTCATAGCCACATCGCCCCGCACCGGGGTTTCCGTCAGGGCCGAGACCATGGCAACGGTAACGGTGATCCCCGCCGAAGGGCCGTCTTTTGGCACCGCGCCCTCGGGGAAGTGAACGTGGATGTCATGATCCTTATAGAAGCTGCCGGAGATGCCCAGCTGGGTAGCCCGGCTGCGGATATAGCTGAGGGCCGCCATGGCAGACTCCTTCATCACTGTGCCCAGGTTGCCGGTGAGCTCCACCTTGCCTGTGCCGGGGATGACATTGGCTTCCGCCTCCAGCATGGTGCCGCCTACGCTGGTCCAGGCCAGGCCGTTGACCACGCCGATGCGGCTCTCCCGCTTGTCCTTTTCCGGGTGGTACTTACGCACGCCCAAAAAGTCGCTGATATTATCGCCGGTGACCCGAATGGACTTGGCCTTCTGGGAGACGATGCCCATGGCGGCCTTGCGGCAGACCTCTGCCAGTCTCCGCTCCAGAACCCGAACGCCGGACTCTCGAGTGTAGGAGACGATGGCCTCCCGGATGGCGTCGTCTGTCATGTGGAGCTGCTTTTTATCCAGGCCGTGGCGCTTTAGCTCCTTGGGTAAGAGGTGCAGCTTGGCGATCTGCAACTTCTCCTCGTCGGTATAGCTGGAGAGCTCGATAACCTCCATCCGGTCCAACAGTGGCCGGGGTATGGTGTCTAAGGTGTTGGCGGTGGTGATAAACAGCACCTCAGAAAGGTCGAAAGGCAGCTCGATAAAGTGGTCGCGGAAGGTGCTGTTCTGCTCCCCGTCCAGAACTTCTAGGAGGGCCGCAGAAGGGTCGCCCCTGTGATCCATGCCCATCTTGTCTATCTCATCCAGTAGAATCAGGGGGTTCTTGCTGCCCGCCTGACGCACGGCAGTGATGATGCGCCCGGGCATGGCCCCCACGTAGGTCTTTCTGTGGCCGCGGATCTCCGCCTCGTCGTGGACACCGCCCAGGGAAATGCGAGAAAGCTTTCGGTTCATGGCCTTAGCCATAGACATGGCGATGGAGGTTTTGCCCACGCCGGGGGGGCCCACTAAGCAAAGAATCTGCCCCTTTAAGTCCGGGGCCAATTGCTTCACCGCCAAAAATTCCAGGATGCGTGCCTTCACCTTTTCCAGGCCGAAGTGGTCGGCAGCCAAGAGCTTGCGCGCCTGCTCCACATTGACCCGTTCCTTGGTCTTTTTTGACCAGGGCAGCTCCAGGCAAACGTCCAGATAGTTGCGCAAAACGGAGCCCTCGGCGGAGCCGAAGGAGAGCCGCTCTAAGTGGGCCACTTCTTTATAAAGCTTCTCCTCCACCTCTTCCGGCAGCTTGGCGGCGGCGATTTTTTCCCGATAGCGATAGGCCTCGCTGTCTTGATGGTCGCCCTCGCCAAGTTCCCGCTGAATCACCTTCATCTGCTCCCGCAGGACCATGTCCTTCTGGGTTTGGGAGAGGTTATCCTGGACCTTATTCTGTATCTCCTGCTCCATTTCCAGCACCTCCACCTCACGGGAGAGGATGCGCAGAAGCTTATTGAGCCGGGAAATGGGCCGCAGCTCTTCCAAAATGCCCTGCTTATCGGAAAGGCGCATGATGACGTTTTGGGACATGAAGTCTGCCACGTAGCCCGGGTCTTCCTGGGTGATGGCCCCAAGGAGCACATCGGCAGACATACGGGGGGACAGCTCGGCGTAGCGCTCGAAGAGCTCGTAAGCCCTGCGTACCAGTGCCTCGCCTTTGACTGTGAGCTTGGTCTCGGGCAGGGGCTCGATCTCCTCCACCTTGGCCATGAGGAAGGGCTTAGCGTTAACAATCTCCCGGAGCCAGCCCCGGGAAACTCCCTCCACCATCACCCGGATAGACTTGCCGGGCAGACGGAGAATCTGTCGCACGTTGGAGATGGTGCCCATGGCGTAGAGATCCTTCTCCTCGGGCATTTCGATGCGCATATCCCGCTGGGCCACCAAAAAGATGGGCTGGCTCAGGTTCATGGCCTCTTCCAGAGCCAGGATGGAGGCCTCTCTGCCCACGTCGAAGTGTATCATCATATGAGGGTAGACCGTGAGGCCGCGCAGGGCCAGGGCGGGCACCACCATGGTTTTGGTCTCTTCAGGAATCAAGTTGGTCACTTCCTTTCCAAAAGGGGAAAATGGCGGAGAGGCTGCCCCCTCCGCCATCTGTAATTTTTGTTTTCCGGGTTTTTCATCGGCGCTTTTAGGAAACGTTCCCGTGCTTACCGCCGGATAGTCCACCCACCTCGGCACGGAGGGCGGCGGCACCCAATCTGGGTCTGCGGGGACGGCTGGGGTCCCGGTGTACCTCAGGAGGCGCGCCCTTTAAGGCGCAGTCCTCAGTGACGATGACCTCGAAGATATCCTGCTCCGAGGGCACGTCGAACATCACCTGGGTCATCACATCCTCCAGGATGGCGCGCAGTCCTCTTGCCCCTATCCCACGGTCGATAGCCTTGGCGGCGATGGCCTCCAGGGCGTTATCCTCGAAGTGGAGGGTCACCATGTCGTATTCCATCAGCTTTTGGTACTGCTTCACCAGGGCGTTTTTGGGCTCGGTGAGGATCTGCACCAGGTTTTCCTTGGTGAGGGGGTCCAGAGAGGTGATAACGGGCAGTCTGCCCACCAGCTCGGGAATGATGCCGAACTTTAGGAGGTCATGGGGCTGAATCTCCCGCAGTATCTTGGCTTCGTCCCGCTCGGCCTTGCTCTTAATATCCGCACCAAAGCCGATGGCCTTTTTGTTCACCCGGTTTTCGATGATTTTTTCGATGCCGTCAAAAGCCCCGCCGCAGATGAACAGACTGTTCTTGGTATTCACCTGGATAAACTCCTGGTGAGGGTGCTTGCGGCCGCCCTGGGGAGGCACGTTGGCAACGGTTCCCTCCAGGATCTTCAAGAGGGCTTGCTGCACGCCTTCGCCGGAGACATCGCGGGTAATGGAGGTATTTTCGCTCTTTCGCGCGATTTTATCCATCTCGTCGATATAAATAATGCCCCGCTCGGCCAATTCCACATCGTAATCCGCTGCCTGGACTAAGCGCAGGAGGATATTCTCCACGTCGTCGCCCACGTAGCCCGCTTCGGTGAGGGTGGTGGCGTCGGCAATGGCGAAGGGAACCTTTAGGATGCGGGCCAGGCTCTGGGCGAAGAGGGTCTTGCCGGAGCCGGTGGGGCCCATGAGGAGGATGTTGCTCTTCTGGAGCTCCACGTCGTCCCCCCCGCCGAAGTAGATGCGCTTATAGTGGTTGTAAACCGCCACGGAAAGGGCGATCTTAGCCGCGCCTTGGCCCACGATATACTCATCCAGAATGGTTTTGATCTCCTTGGGGTTGGGGATCACGTCGGGCATATCGGGAAAGGCCTGCTCCTCGGGGGCGGTCATGTCGTCCAGAATGTTCATGCATAGGTGGACGCATTCGTTGCAGATATAAGCCCCGGGGCCGGCGATGATCCGGGTTACCTGCTCCTGATGCTTGCCGCAGAAGGAGCAGCGCACGGACTTTCTCTCATCATTTTTAGCCATTTTAATCACCTCTTGGTGTGCAAGAAGAAAGGGGAAAAAGCCTCTCCCCTTTCTTCGCGCTTCTTATCTCTTATAGATCACTTGGTCAATGAGACCGTAGGCCTTGGCTTCCTCTGCGGTCATGAAGTTATCTCGCTCGCAGTCGGCGGCAATGACCTCGATGGGCTTGCCCGTGCGCTCCGCCAGGATCTGATTCAGGCGGCGCTTGTTTTCCTCAAAGCGCTTGATGTGGATAGCCATATCCGTCACCTGGCCCCGGGTTCCGGCGGAGGGCTGGTGGATCATGATCTCGGCATTGGGAAGAGCCAGGCGCTTCCCCTTAGTGCCTGCCGCTAGGAGGAAGGCGCCCATGCTGGCAGCTAAGCCGATGCAAATGGTGGAGACCTCGGCCTTAATGTACTGCATGGTGTCGTAAATCGCCAGGCCCGCCGTGACGGAGCCACCGGGGCTGTTGATGTAGAACTGGATCTCCTTGTCCGGGTCCTGGGCCTCCAGATACAGCAGCTGGGCCACAACCAAGCTGGCGGTGGTGTCGTTCACTTCCTCGGAGAGGAAAATGATGCGGTCGTTGAGTAGGCGGGAAAAGATATCGTAAGACCGCTCTCCGCGATTGGTCTGCTCCACAACATATGGAACTAAGCTCATGATGAATCTCCTTATTGACGATTGGGCCTCACCGCTGGGTGCTGCCGTAGAACAAAGTATGCCCCAAGTATTCCAGATTATTCCTCGGTGGCTTCCGCTTTCTTTTTGGTGGTCTTCTTGGCAGGCGCCTTCTTAGGAGCTTCTGCGCCCTCTTCAGCAGGCTCGGCAGCCTTCTTGGCGCGAGGCTTCTTGGCGGGCTTCTCCTTGGGCTCCTCGTCGGCCTTCACTTCTTCCACCTGCATATCGGCCAGGGCTTCCTCTTCGGAAATCAGGCGGGGCACGGCGGCGGCGATGACAATCTCCATGGCCTTATCCCGGGCGAAGTCGCGCTTAAAGCTATCGCGGGAGAGAACGCCCTCCACCTCGGCCAGGGTGATCTGCATGCTTTCGGCGATCTTGGTGAGCTCGTCGGTGACGGTCTCGTCGGAAATCTCCACCTTCTCGGCCCGAACAACAGCGTCCAGGGCGATCTGGGTGCGGATCTGCTTCTCTGCGGCGGGACGGAGCTCTTCACGCATCAGCTGCTCGGAAAGCTGCATGTAGGAGAGGTACATCTCCATGCTGATGCCCTGGTTTTCCAAACGGTTGGCATAGTCGCTCATGATGCGGTCGATCTGAGACTCCACCATGGGCTTGGGCAGGTCAACGGTGACCATGGCGGCCAGCTTATCCAGCACGTTCTGCTTAAAGCGGGCGTCGGCCTGGCCCATGTTGCGGTCGGCAACCTTGGCGCGGAGGTCTTCCTTAAAGGCTTCCAGGGTCTCAAACTCGGAAACGTCCTTGGCAAACTCGTCGTCCAGGGTGGGAACCACCTTGGCCTTGCACTCGTTGAGCTTCACACGGAACATGGCGGGCTTCCCGGCCAACTCTTCCGCCTGGTAGTCCTCGGGGAAGGTGACGCTGATCTCCCGGGTCTCGCCAGGCTTCATGCCCACCACCTGGTCTTCAAAGCCGGGGATGAAGGAGCCGGAGCCCAGCAGCAAGTCGAAGTTTTCGCCCTTGCCTCCGTTGAAGGGGATGCCTTCCTTAAAGCCTTCAAAGTCGATGTTGGCGGTGTCGCCATGGTCTGCGGCGCGGTCAACGGCTTCCAGGCGGGTGGCGCGCTCAATATAGGTCTTCAGCTCTTCCTCCACAGCCGCGTCGGTGACGGTGGCCAGGACTTTATCGGCCTCGATGCCCTTGTAGCTGTCTAAATCAACCTGGGGGCGCAGGGTGACAGTGGCCTGGAAAATCAGGCCCTCCTTGCCGGCGTCCACGATCTCGATCTGAGGGGCGGCGGCGATGTCCAGGCCCTTTTCCTTAATGGCTGCGTCGCAGGCGTCGGGGTAGACGTCTTCGATGGCGTCCTGGTAAAAAACGCCGCTGCCGTACATACCTTCGATGACCTTGCGCGGTGCCTTTCCCTTACGGAAACCGGGGACGGAAATGCTGCCCCTACTCTTTTTATACGCCCGCTCCAGGGCGGCTTCAAATTCCTCGGCACTGATTTCTACGATCAGTACCGCAGAAAACTGTTCCTTATTTTCGATACAGCTTTTGACATTCATTTCCTTTTCCTCCTGTTAACACCCTGCAAATTTCGATAAAAGGGCATCATAATGCATTATCTATCCTATTCTATCAGGTTTTCTCACAGATTTCCAGACTTTTTTTCCTTAGTCCCAGATTTTTTCAGGACGAAACCGCAGATAGTCCGCCGAAATCAGTCGATACTCCACGCTGCCCACCATTCCCTGGATGGCCAGACGGTGGCTGGGCCCGTGGAGATGGCCGTAAAAGCAGCGTTTTACCCCATAGCGCTCCAAAAGCGCCAGGATGGGCTCACAGCGATAGCCCTGGTAGCAGGGGGGGTAGTGGAGAAAGCAAAGCTTTTCACTCTCCCCTGCCGCCTGGAGTGAGGCCTCCAGGCGCATCAGCTCCCGGTTAAACACCTTTTGATCCGACCCTGCCATGTCCTCTTCAAAAAACCAGCCCCGGGTGCCACAGAGGGCAAAATCGCCATAAAAATGACAGTTATTGTGGAGGATGGAAAGGCTGTGAAAACCCTTCTCCTGAAAAAAGCGGTTCATCTTGGCGGCAGTGGCCCACCAGTAGTCGTGGTTGCCCTTGAGGATGATCTTTTTGCCCGGCAGCGCATCCAAAAAGGCAAAGTCCGCCTGGGATTCCGCAAGGCTCATACCCCAGGAGATATCCCCGCAGAGCATCACCGTGTCCTGGGGTGAGACGGCAGAAAACCCCTCCCGGAGCTTTTCCACATAGCCCTCCCAGGCGCCGCCGAAGACGTCCATGGGCTTGGAGGAGCCCATGGACAGGTGGGTATCGCCTATTGCGTACAGGGCCACAGGATCACCTCGCTCTAGTTTAGGGTTTCCTTCACCACTTGGATCATAGCTTCCTTATCCACGCTCTCGGTAAAGCGCAGCTCCTTCTCCCCCAGTCCCGAGAGGGGGGCGGGAATGTCTATGCCGCTGATGGCGGACAGCTGGTCTAAAATCTGCACCCCTTCAAAGAGGTTCTTCACCCCCATGGCGGTAAGGACGCTGTCACAGAACTTAAAGGGGCTGGCGGTGGAAACCACCACGGTGGGGGTCTTATCCCCTGTTTCCTTCCGGTACTGGTCCAGTACATCAAAGGCCACGGCGGTGTGGGTGTCGATGAGGTAGTGGTGGTGGCCCCAGACGCGCTTGATGGTCTCCTGGGTTTTTTCATCGTCGCAGCAGCCGGCGTAGAAGTCTCTCTGGAGGCGCTCCTTCAGGCCATGGCCGATCTCGTATCTGCCCTCTGCGGAGAGGGCCTCCATGTAGCTCTTGACCAAAGTGTCCTTCTGGTCGGAGATGGCGAAGAGGAGCCGCTCTAAGTTGCTGGAGATCAGGATGTCCATGGAGGGGGACATGGTGGTGTAAAAGGCTCTGTTTCTGTCATAGATGCCGGTTTTGATGAAGTCTGTTAAGACGTTATTGCTATTGGAGGCGCAAATCAGCTTGGTGATGGGCACTCCCATCTCCCGGGCGTAGTAGGCGGCCAAAATATTGCCAAAGTTCCCCGTGGGGACGCATACGTTGATGGGCTCCCCCACCTGGAGCTTGTTTTGATCCAACAGGTCGCAGTAGGCCGAGACGTAATAGACGATCTGGGGCAGCACCCGGCCCCAGTTGATGGAGTTGGCGGAGGAGAGGAAATATCCCTTTTTCTCCAGCTCTTCCCGAAGGCCTTCGTCGGAGAAGAGGGTTTTTACCCCGGTCTGGGCGTCGTCGAAATTACCGTGGACGGCGCAGACCTCCACGTTCTCCCCCTCCTGGGTCTGCATTTGCAGGCCTTGGATGGCGGAGACCCCGTCCTTGGGATAGAAGACGATGATCTTGGTCTTGTTCACGTCCTTAAAGCCTTCCAGGGCGGCCTTGCCCGTATCGCCGGAGGTGGCCACCAGGATGCAGGCGGTCTTCTTCTCCTGGGTCTTTTCCAAGGAGGCGGTGAGGAGGTAGGGCAGCATTTGAAGGGCCATGTCCTTAAAGGCGCAGGTGGGGCCGTGCCAGAGCTCTAGGCAGTGGGTATTCTTATCCAGGGTGTGAAGGGGGGCCACCTGGGGATGGTCGAAGCGCTCGCTGCTGTAAGCCTGGCGGGCATACACCGTCAGCTCATCTTCGGAAAAGTCCTCTAAAAACTGCTTCATGATAAAAATGGCCCGCTCCTGATAGGTCATGGCCTGCATGGCTATCAGCTCACCCTTAGTGATTTTGGGAAGGGCCGCGGGGGTCAAAAGGCCGCCGTCCCGGGATAGGCCCTGGGCTATGGCCTCTGCTGCGGTCTTATTCTGGCTCTTATCTCTGGTGCTTACGTAATACATACTTCACCCACAACTCTCATTAGATTTTGACAAAAGATTTTATGTAACAGGTCTTCCCTGAAATTTTTGCGCAGGAGATGTTCATAGAGCTTATGCAGGCCGCCGATGCCTTCCCGCAAGCCCTTGGGCAGTTCATCACAGCCGTCCCAGTCGCCCCCTATGGCGATGTGGTTCTCTCCGCCCAAGGTAAGAAAGTGGTCAATGTGGGCGGTGATGGTTTCCAAGTTAGGCCGCTCACCCAAGAAAGGATTGTAAAAATTCAGCCCCGCCACGCCCCCTGTTTTCATGATGGCAATAAACTGCTGATCCGTCAGGTTACGGGGATGGGGGCAAATGGCCCGGGAATTGGAATGACTGGCGATGACCGGCTTTTGAGAAATCTCCATCACATCCCAGAAACCGGGATCGGAGAGGTGGGAAACGTCCACCAGAATGCCCAGCCGCTCCATGTGGCGGACAAAAGCCTGGCCCAGATCACTCAGGCCCCGGTCATTCTCCTCTACTACTGAGCCTGAGATGGCGTTGGCCCGGTTCCAGGTGAGGTTGATAGCCCGCACGCCCATTTGGTGAGCCGCCGTTAATCCCTCTATGCTGCAGCCTAATATCTCCGCGCCCTCCACGGAGAGAAAGGCCGCCACCTTCCCTTCCCGGTTGGCCGCCTGGGCCCGGGCCTTGGTTTGGCAGGCGCAGATGGCATCGCTGTATATGATCATGGCATCGGAGAAATAACGGTATTGGTTTTGAACTCGCTCTTTTAGTTCTGCGCCCGTCTTTCCCTGGCTGTCGGCAAAGATGGCGAAGAATTGGGCAAAGGCGGAAAATCTTCCCGCTCTTTTTAAGTCCCAGTGGCCTGTTGGGTTTAATAGAAAGAGGTTCTTCCCCTCCTCTTCACAGCGCCAGAGTAGGTCGCAATGGGCGTCGAATACCTGCAAATCAGCACCCCCTTAAAATTAAAAGGCGTCTTCCCAGTATAGGATGGTGGGGTCTTTGGTGTGTATGCCCTGTGGGGCGTAAATCTCCGCCACGTCCAGGCGGGGCTGCAAAACAGTGGGGTTATTCTGTAAGTATAGGGTAGCGGCCAAGCGCAGCTTTTTCTGCTTTGCGGGGGTGACAAAGGCTCTGGCTGGGGCGAAGCTGTCGTCTTTGCGCAGCTTGACCTCTACAAAGGCCAAAAAGCCATCATGGGACGCAATTAAATCCAGCTCCCCAAAGCGGCAGCGCCAGTTGCGGTGGAGGATCCTGTAGTCCCGCCCTTCCAGGTAAGCCGCCACTTGGGCCTCGCCCCACTGGCCAAGGGGCTTACGGTCGCCTCCGCTCATAGGTTCTTTAGAAAGCTGCGGCGGTGGATGGGAGAGATGCCATGTTCCCGCAGCCTTTCGTAGTGGAGCTTTGTGCCATAGCCCTTGTGCTTTTCAAAGGCGTATTGGGGATAGAGGGCCGCCATTTCCAGCATGTAGCGGTCACGGGTGACCTTGGCCAGGATGGAGGCGGCGGCGATGGAGGCGCTCATTTCGTCGCCCTTCACCACCATCTCGTTGGGGGTGGTGATGCCCTTGTTGCGGTTCCCGTCAATGAGGGCGAAGTCTGCCCGGGGCTCCAGAGCCAAGATGGCCCGCTCCATAGCCAGCATGCGGGCACCCAGGATGTTCAGGGCCTCTACCTCCTCCACCTCGCAATAGGCGATGGCAAAGGCCAGAGCGGTTTCCTTGATCTGGTCAAAAAGGACATCCCGTTTCTTTTCAGAAAGCTTTTTCGAGTCGGTGAGCCCGGGTAGGGAGAACTCCTGGGGCAGGATCACCGCAGCGGCATAGACCCGTCCCGCCAGAGGACCCGCGCCTGCCTCGTCCACGCCGCAGATGCGCTGGTAGCCTTGTGCGGCAGCGGCAGACTCCATAGTCCAGAGGTCAGGGTCTCTCATGGGCCCCCTCCTTCCAGATCAGCGGGCAGCTCCAGGGTCACCCGGCCCAGCTTGCCGCCGCGAAACTCGTCTAAGAGGATGTTGGACATGCGCTCTAAGTCTACCTCGCCGCCGGAGATGAGAAAGCCCCGCTTTTTCCCTGCGGCCTCTAAGAGCTCCCAGCCCGTCATCTCGGGAGTGGGCTGGAATTTGTAGCGTTCTTTCAAAGCCTCGGGGTAGTGGGCCGCCAGAAATTCCATGAGCTTTGCCCCCAAGGTCTCGGTGTCTAAAATGGCGTCTCGCACTGCACCGGTATAGGCTAAGTGCATCCCCGTGCGCTCGTCTTCAAATTTAGGCCAGAGGATGCCGGGGGTGTCCAGCAGCTCTAAGCCCTGGGAGATGTGGACCCACTGCTTGCCCCGAGTGACGCCGGGTCTATCCTGGGCCTTGGCAGACTTTCGCCCGGCTACTTTATTGATGAAGGTGGATTTTCCCACGTTGGGCACCCCCACAACCATGGCGCGAATGGGCTTTCCTACCATACCCTTTTCCCGCCACTGGGCGATTTTCTCCTTTAGGGCGTTTCGCACCGTGGCCTCGAACTGATTCACGCCGTGACCGGATTTGGCGTCGCACTCCATCACCAGAATGCCTTTTGCCCCAAAGTGCTCCCGCCAGAGGCGGTTGCCCTCCAGGTCGGCCTGGTCGGCGCGGTTTAGGATCACCACCCGGGGCTTGGTGCCCACCAACTCGTCCATGTCCGGGTTGCGGCTGGAGATAGGGAGGCGGGCGTCTATGAGCTCCGCCACCACGTCTACCATTTTCATGTCCGCCTCTATCATGCGGCGGGTCTTGGTCATATGACCGGGGTACCATTGGATATTCATGAAACCTCACCTCCTCAGTGTTATCTTCTCATTATACATAAATTCTTCTCCACTGAAAAGAGGAAGAGCGCAACAAGAACGCCCTCTCCAGCTCTTTTCTTTTGTGTAGGATGGTAAAAACGGGGAGCTTTCATGCCTCAAGGTGTAAAATCCCTTAAGACGGCTCCCCTGCGCCAAAAAAGAAGGGCAGAGGAGTCCCCCCTGCCGCTTGCTTCCTATTCACTTGGCTGCTCCAGCAGTTCCTTTGCCGGGGAAGGAGTTTTCACCCGCTCCGGCAGCTGGGCCAGGATAATGGCTCCAAACATCAAAGCAGCGCCCAGCATCTCCCTGGCTGTCATGCTCTGGCCCAGGATAATCCAGGCGGCAATGACGGAGATTACCGCCTCCAAGCTAAGAATCAGACTGGCCACGGTGGGATTCACGTTTTTCTGGCCCAGAATTTGCAGGGTATAGGCCACGCCGCAGGAGAGGATGCCGGTATACAGGATAGGCACCCGGCAGGCCACGATGATTTCAAGGGTTGGCAGAGGCTCTGCAAAGACCATGCAAACAGCGGAAAGAAGGCCGGTGACCAAGAACTGGATGCAGGACATCATCACCCCGTCGGCCTTGGGGCTAAAGTGGTCGATGACCAATATGTGGACAGAAAACACCAGGGCGCAGAGGCAGATGAGGGTGTCACCCATCTCCAGGGAAAAGCTCCCCTTCATGCAGAGAAGGTAAAGCCCTACAATGGCGATGGCCACGCTGATCCAAAGCTTTAGACCCGCCCGGCGCTTGAGGAAGATCCCCAAAATGGGCACGATGAGGATATACATGGCGGTGATAAAGCCCGCCTTGCCCACGGTGGTGTATTTGATGCCTATCTGCTGGAGGTTACTGGCAACGGTTAATATCACGCCGCAGATCAGGCCGCCCATGAGGGTGGCCTTTCTAGAAACCTCCTGGGCCCGCTCCCCTTTTTGCAGGCGGCGCAGGAGGAAGATCACAGGGATCAGCACTAAGCCGCCTAAGGTACAGCGGACGGCGGAAAAGGCAAAGGGGCCCATGTAGTCCATCCCCACCCGCTGGGCCACAAAGGCCGTGCCCCAAATCAGGGCGGTAAGGAGGAGCATGACGCTGTTTTTTGTTGGGGTTTTTGTCTCTAACTGCAAGGTATTCTTCCCTCTTTCGTATGGTGGGAGTCCCCTGCCCAAAGACAGAACTACTTCCCTTTTGCGATTACTTCTGTGGCGCTTTTGTAAATGTGCTCAGGGGGGATAACGCCCCGGACGCTGGAAACGGGGTAGACGATACTGCCGGGGCCTATGACGGTTCCGGGATTTAAGACACTGTTGCAGCCCACCTCCACGAAGTTGCCCAAAATGGCTCCCACTTTCTTGCGATGGGTTTCCACCTGATTTTGGCCGTCCTTCACCACCACCAGGCTCTTGTCGCTTTTGACATTGGAGGTAATGGAGCCCGCGCCCATATGGGCCTTATAGCCTAAAATGGAGTCGCCCACGTAGTTATAATGGGGGGCTTGCACCTCATCGAATAGGACCACGTTTTTCAGCTCCACGGAGTTGCCCACCACGCAGCCTTTGCCCACAATGGCGCTGCCACGTATGAAGGCGCAGTGACGGATCTCCGCCCCGTGGTCTATGATGCAGGGGCCGCCTATATGGGCCGAGGAGAACACCTTGGCATCCTTGGCGATCCAAACATCCTCCGCGGGATGGTGGTATTCACCGGCCGGGAGCGTGGGGCCTAAGGCTAAGATAAATGCCTCTATCTCCCCCAGCACCTCCCAGGGGTAGGTTTTGCCCGCAAACAGCCCCTTGGCGATGGTTCTCTCCAGGTTTAAAAGGCTCTCGATGGTCATCATGCGCCCTTCTCCTTCAGCACCAGGTCTTCCCGCTCCATGGCGGCAATGACGCTGTCCACGTGGGCCTCGCACAGTTCCCGGCTGGGGGCCTCTACCATCACCCGTAAAACGGGCTCCGTGCCGCTCTTGCGCAGGAGGATGCGCCCCTCATCGCCCAGGGCCAGGGAGACAGCCGTGACAGCCGCCTCCACAGCAGCATTTTGCAGTGCCTCGTCCTTATCCCGCACCTTTACGTTTTTCAGGACTTGGGGGTAGACCTCCACGTCCTTCACCAGGTCAGACAGGCTACGCTTTCTCGCCAGCATGGCCTGCATGATCTTAATGGCGGTGAGCATCCCGTCCCCCGTGGTGGCGTATTTGGCAAAGATAATATGGCCGGACTGTTCGCCGCCTATCATATGACCGTTGGCCCGCATGTTTTCATAGACGTATTTATCCCCCACATCGGTTTTCTCGTAGCGAATCTCCGCCCGGTCTAAGGCCTTGTAGAGACCGAAGTTAGACATGATGGTGGTGACTACCGTGTTATTGGCCAGCTTATCCCGCTCCTTCATGTAAACGCTGTAGAGGTAGAGGATCTTATCCCCGTCCACCAGATCGCCGTTTTCGTCCACGGCCAGGCAGCGGTCGGCATCCCCGTCGAAGGCAAATCCCACGTCCATCTGGTGCTCCCGCACATACTTTTGCAGGTTTTCCATATGGGTAGAGCCGCAGTTTTCGTTGATGTTCAGGCCGTTGGGGTTGTTGCTGAGGACATGGGTCTCGGCCCCTAGGGCATCAAAGACGCTTTTGGCGATCATCCAGGTACTGCCGTTGGCGCAGTCTAAGGCCACCCGCTTATTCTTATAGGAATGGGTGGCCAGGCTGATGAGATAGCCTATGTAGCGATTTCGGCCTGAGGCGTAGTCATGAACCTGACCGATATCCTCACCCTTGGCGAAGGGGATTTCCTCACCCTCACCGTCCAGATAGGCCTCGATCTCCTGGATCACCGCATCCTCCATCTTTTCGCCGCGGCAGTTGAGAAGCTTGAGGCCATTGTCATAAAAGCGGTTATGACTGGCGGAGATCATGATGCCGCAGTCGAACTCGTCAATTTTGGTGATGTAGGAAACGCTGGGGGTAGTGGTGACGTGCATCAGGTTTACATCGGCCCCCGAGGCGGTAAAGCCTGCGGAGAGGGCGCACTCAAACATATAGCTGGAGCGGCGGGTGTCTTTGCCTATGACCACCTGGGCCTTGTGCTCCTGTCCATAGTAATGGCCTAAAAAGCGCCCGATTTTATATGCGTGCTCCACGGTGAGGTCGCCGCCTGCTTCTCCGCGAAATCCGTCGGTTCCAAAATATTTTGCCATGCTCATACTCCTTTTCCAGTGGATTGGGTTTTTGGCATATCGGCTATTATATACCCCGCTTCCCTCTCTGTCAAAATTTTTGAAGGCTATCTGATGGAGTATATGGGTACTTACTGCCCCTCATTCCTGAGCCAGCCCGCCCGGAGATAGGCCGGATTTGGATAGGTATAAAAGCCTTTGCCGGACTTGACCCCCAGCTCTCCCCGGGCCACTAAATCCATCAGGGCCTGGGGTGGCAGGTCGTCTGGCTTTTGGCTCTCGATAAAATAGCTCTCCTCTATCTGCATGATAATGTCCAAGCCTACCTTATCCATCAGGCCGAAGGGGCCGTAGGGCGTGCCCCACTCCAGCATCCAGGCTCTGTCTAAGTCTTCCGGGGTGATATAGCCCTGAGACCAGAGGGCGAGACACTCCTTTTTTATGGCGCGCCAGACTCTGTTAAGGGAAAAGCCTTTAATCTCTTTTTGGGTTACCACAGGCACATGGCGCAGCTCTCGCAGGAACTGCAAGGCCAGCCTTTTGGTGTCCTCATTGGTATGCTCATTCCACATGACCTCTACCATATCGTCGGCAGTGGGGGTCATGAAGTTCAGGTTGAAGGTTTTTTCCTTACGGGACACTAGGGCGCCGATCTCTGAGGATTTCAGGGAGGAGCTATTGGTGGTCAGCAAGGTGTAGGGCGCCGCGGCCAGGTCGATATCCAGCCAGATCTTTTGCTTTAGCTCCAATACCTCCGGCACGTTTTCGATCACCAGATCGGCATGGGATACCGCCGCATAAATGGTAGGGGCGATGGTGAGATTCGCCATGGCGTCGCCGGGGTCCACCTGGAGCTTACCCGCCATGGCCCACTCCTCCAGCCACTGGGCAATTTTCAGTCGCGCCCGCTGGCAAGAGGTCATGGTGCGGCTGTAAAGGGTGACAGTTTTTCCATAGGCCAGGCTGCGAAAGGCCAGCATACTCCCTTGGGTACCGGCGCCAATGATGGCCACACTCTCAATTTGCTTCACGGGCAGTTCATCCTTTCCGTCTCTCTTACATAAGTGAAGCTGCTCTATTTGTGCGATTACCACATATTATAGCACAAAATCTCTCCGCCGCCTACCTTTCCAAGGGAATTCCATCACCATTATCATTCCTTTTCCAGCAAAGCGGTGGATTAATACAGCAAAAGACGAGGACATACGTCCTCGTCTTTTCAATGTGTTGGCACTACCTATTTTCCCGGGCCGTCTCCAGCCAAGTATCGTGGGCGCAGGCGAGCTTAACTGCCGTGTTCGGAATGGGAACGGGTGGACCCTCGCCGCAATCAGCACCAACTTCGTCGGAATCAAGCAAAACCGTTCCGTTTCCAGCTAAAGCTGAAAACTGCACTATCTTTGCTTGTTCCTCCTCTCCTCACCAAACCCACT
>JAVBLH010000008.1:0-51633 GCA_031553635.1 Evtepia sp.
CTGAACCGGGAGATTTTCGACACAATTTACGAGGCTAAGGTGCTCCTTGGACGTTGGGTTAGGGAGTACAACACCGTACGTCCCCACAGTGCGCTGGGCTATAGACCGCCTGCGCCCCAGGCTGTGCTGCTTGCCGGATAATGACTATGCAACTATCCCGTTTTCTCTACAACGTTTTGGACCGGATGATGGGGGCTTGACACTCCTTGGACGTTGGGTTAGGGAGTACAACACCGTACGTCCCCACAGTGCGCTGGGCTATAGACCGCCTGCGCCCCAGGCTGTGCTGCTTGCCGGATAGTGACTATGCAACTATCCCGTTTTCTCTACGGCTTTTTGGACCGGATGATGGGGGCTTGACATATCTTGCAGCCTGCAAACGCCTCTTGATCGCACACGGCCTGGATCTGCTGGACGGCGCCCTCATCCAGGGTAGCCGCGAAGCAAAGGGCTGCGTTGTGTTTTCCTTCTATCTTGATCATGTCGCCACCTGTTAGTTCAATCATTCTCTGGGATTTTACCCAGGGCACCGCTTTCCCCTAGGCCTGAATTCTATCATACCGCACATGGTTCAGAGTATCCATCATAAAAGCGTAGGGAGATAAATTTCCGGAGCCCAGCATGGAAAACACCCGGGGGCTTGCGCCGGAGACCATTACAACGCCCTTCTCATCCATGGTAACAGGCTGCTGCTGGTTGCGGCTTGCAACATTCCAGAACACGAGGCGAGGTAACTTAAAGCCATGCTTTTGAAACAGCTCCTTGGCATAGTCGAAATTTTTGATGTCGGCGTCCAGGGCGCAGGCGTCAAATTCCATGTCGGAAATAATGTAAACCGTGGCGGGCAGCTCCTCTTGAGGCAGCTTATGTTTCACGGCGGTATTCAAAATCAGCTCAAATACCTTCTGGATATTGGTATTGGCGACCTCGTTGAAGGAGGCGGCATATCTTAACTTCTCATAAATGTCGCCACCCGTTACCTCCACCAGCCGGGGATTCTCGGAAAAGGTGATGAAGTGATTGTGGAAGGCACCTGTGTTACGCTCCGCGAAATAAATCCCAAGAGAAAGGGCAACGGCGGCAGGCTTGGGGTTTTGGGCTATGTACATAGAGCCGGAGCCGTCAACCACAACCAGGGCGTTTTCACCCCGGGTGAAGTCCTCCTGCGCCTTCCAGGTGACATCCATGCTACGGCGCTCCTCGGCGGTGATCACGTCTTGGTTTACCCCAGGGCCTATGATCTCGTAGGGGTACAGGGTGCCGGTGTGCATGGTGGCCTCGCCCCGCTCCACCTGGGACAAAAAGTCCTTATACCTTGCGCTGTCATTTCGAAGAAACGCTTTGCGGTATTTCATCATAGCCTTAGAAGGCTGCTTGGCATAGTCAAAGGAATAGTCCTTCTGGCGCAGATTGTTCTCTAGGATGGTAATTTTGGCGCGAAGTTTTGAAAGGGTCTTGCGGTATTCGGCATCGGAAAGGCCCAGAGCTTTTGCAAGGAGCTTTCCGTAACGAACCGTTTCAGCATTGTGGGCGTTGATGGAGGGCAGCCACTTTCCCAGTAAGGAAACCTCACCCTGGGTGTCCAGGGCGGCAAGATCTATAGTGAGCTGATGTTTTATGTATGCCACCACCGCGCCTTTGGCGGGGGTATCCAACAGGCAAAGAAGGTCATCAAACCGGCCAAACTCGGAAACCGCCCAAAGATTTTTTTCCACGCTGCCCAAACGGTCGGCTGCCATGTGCCCGAGGATCGCGCGAAATACCTGGCGCTCCCCCAAGCCGCCGCGAATGTCGCGGGCGAAGAAGAGGGTCTTCAACGCGAGAGTGGAGTTCTCCGCCCAGGCCCTGTCAAAGCGGGTGGTCACGTCCCTTTCCGTATTGTACCGAAGGGCGCCTATGGCAGCAAACAGGTCCAAGCAATGGGACTGGGTGGACAGATAGGTCGCGGCGTTGTTTTCCGTGACGGTTCGATTGGCTTCCTTTTTTAAGAATGTTAACATACTGGCTTTCCTCCTTCTGAAACAAGGCACGGTCTATCATTGAAAAGATGATTTGTGATTGCTGCAGGTGCCTTTACAGGTAGATCAAACAAGGCGCGGAACACGTCGGCTTCATTTCACTTGACAGGTGTTTTTTTGCAGTGCGCGCCTTTTTTAAGGTTTTGACAAGATGCCCTTTACATGGCGCGGTTGCCCGGCCAATGACTGGATTCGAACCAGCAGTTACCATTTACGTTGCTGTTGGCATCTTTAGGGACAAGACACATTTTTTCGGGGGCGGTCGCCCATGCGGCGGGTCAATGCCCTCACTCCGCAGCCAAACCATATGGATTGCTGTCTGTGTCTTTTCAAAGCGCATTGGGATATAAGCCCCGATGGTCGCGGTATGAACGCGATGAATCCTGATGTTAAATTCTATATGAATTGCTGTCTGCGCTTTACTAGTGCCAGTATAGCGCTAAATAAAAAGAAAATCATGGAAAAAAAGTTGCGAACTCTATTACGAGCCGCAACTTTATTTTTCCAAAGCAGCCTGCATAGCGAGTCTGTCTTGAATCAGCTTTATGAAATTTTCCGGCGCAGTGACCTTCAGCATGGGGCCGAAGGATAGAATGCGGATGAGCAGTTCGGTTTCGTCCTGGACCTCGTACCATAAGTCCACCTGATATCGGCCATGCTCCAGGCGCCGGGTTTCCTTGCGGCAATCGGAAAAGTGCAGCATCACGCGGTCCAGGGCGTTGCGTTCATCCTTTAGGACGAAGGACAGGGCACACTCTCGGCGGCGGGGAGGCAGCAATTCACCCTCCATATACGGCTCCAGCAGCGCACAGACTTCCACCCGGGCAAGGTTTATGTAAGCGGAATAGGGATGGCCGGCGGTCTCCAAACGGAATTTATCATCCTTGGCGGAGTACTCCAACCTATAGGGAATAAAGCTGCCCTGCATTTGCGCGCCCCGCCTGTTGTGATAGGTAATATGGAGCCTTCGTTTTTCCTGTAAGGCGCAAAGGATGGTTTTGAAGTTGGCAATGTAGCCCTCCTGGGTATAGGGGTCTCCGTCGTGGTACCGGTCGAAGAAAACAAAGTCGCCATAGGAAAAGAGGGGCTCTACGGCCTCCAGCCCGGCTATGTCTATATCAAAAAGGGCAATGCGGGGGTCACTAAGGAGGGCTTTTAGCCACCGCTTTTGTAATAAGGTCAGGGGCATCTGGGGCGGCCGCTTGATGGGCGTGTGGAAATCCTTGTTGATGACCAACCACTCTTCGCTTTTTATGGCCGGCAGGATGGACAGCATACTCTCTGAAAAAGCATGTTTCACGATGATCGCCAAGATTCTCTTTTCCGTGAGTACGCCCTCTTGGGCTTCTTTTACCATCAGGGCGATGGTGTTGAAATAGGCGGAATAGACCTCGCTAAACAGCATCGTCGCCACCTCCGTACAGCGCTGCAAGGGCAGCCAAATCCCGCCAAAACTGCCGCTCAACCACGGGATTTGAACAAGTCAGTGTGGCAATTCTACCAATAAAGGTGCGAAACCAAGGCAGCAGCTCCCAGGCATCGTATACCGCGGCTGTAAATTTCCAGGTGGTTTCACTCAGCTGCCTTACAGTGCCACCGCGCTTTTCCCGCTCTAATCGGCGGGCGATATGGATATCTTCTGGTGGAATTTCCAAGGTCATTTCAAGGCGCTCCAGGGTGCGCTGTCCCATGGAAACGCCCCAGATCTTGTTCCGCTCATTCAAAAGGCGCTCTTGATAGACGGCTGCATTCTCGGCAGCTTCCAGCGGTTTCACCCCTTGAATCATGTCCAGCCGAAAAAAGAACAGATTCTCTTTCCCGGGATCGTAAGCTGCGAGATATTGCCTGCCGCCCTGTACACTGGCGTAGATTTTAAGAGGAATGACCGTGCTAAACCGGGCGCTGCCGTTTCTTCCCCTTTGGTGCTCCAGCCGGACCGCTCTGTCCTCCCGGATGGCCGTGAGCAGCTCCAGCAAAATATCACTGTCCAGCGCAAACAAGAGGTAACGATGCTTGAAAGAAAAGTAGGGGGGCGCAGCCTCATATTTGTCTAAGAGAAAGCTGCCGATGACGCCCAGGGGGTTGTCTTCGGAGAAAAAGGCGACGGCGTCGTGCCATTTTGCAAGATTTACGTCGGATTCCGACAGATGATAGACAAGCTGTCTGCCCCGTTTTTCGGCGGCCAGCAAACCCAGCGCCACATATTCCTTCAGCTTTTTTCTCAGAGTGGATTCATCTATGGGCTCGGCATGGGAAAAGGCGGGGAGATACGTGCTGTCAATGCGGTGGAGTATGTCCGGAATCCCCAAGGCCAGGTCATCCCCTAAGATATCCAGCAATAAAAAGTGCAGACTCACGTCATTTTTCGTAAAGGAAGACGCCTTCCAAGCCTTGTACAGGGGATTATGGGATATGTGGCGGCTGTCTACCGAGAGAAAGACGGCCTTGCCGCTGGAATCCTGCCTGAAGAGCATATAATCAGAGAGCCAGCTTTCCACGCGCCGCTTTTCATTGTCATAGCTTCGGGCACTTTTTGCGTCAAATTCATCCCGGCTGCGAAAGCCGTAGACGAAGAACTGGCGCATATAGCTGCGGGTACCGGCGAAGTTTTTGATGAGCTCGTTATATGCCACAGGGTCACCGCCTTTCAAAAAGCGTGTGTTTCACGTCCTTTCACCAGAATACGGAATATTCCGATCAACGTCAAGCAATTATCCGACAATGCAGCTGAATATGGATATGAGAAGAGGGGAAAGCCGCTTTTCCTAGGCTTCAGTGGCCTTTACTTGAGTAAATAAGCATAGTTGGAAACGGTTAGTTGGCGGATTGTACTGCAAGGAAAATGAAACAAAGTAATTTGCGGAATAGGCTTGCAATTTTGTTTGATGTGTTATATGATCCAATCAAATAATTACATATTTGGCAAAGCGATCGAAAGATTGTGACGCAAAGCTATAGGGGCTTACTTACTCGTATTGAGTAAAATGCCAGCCAGTTGCATTACCAAAGTAGCTTTGTATTAAGGCTGCTTTTTTTATTTATCGGGGGTAACATTTATGAACAGTTACAAAAAACTGCTGTCAATGATATTGACCATTTGTCTTCTTTTTTCCATGCTCCCAACCCATGTTTTTGCGGAAGAAATCGTCAGGCCCCCCTCGGATCACGGAGGAAGCGGGATGGTGGATGGGATTGATTCCCAAAGCGGCAGCCGGGACGAGACCGGCACGGACGGGAACATCGGTGGTGAAAACGCAGACGACAAAAATAACGGCGATAAAACCACAGAGGGCGAAAGTTTGGACCACCGGGATAATGAACACGAGGACGCCGAAGATGGCGCCTTCGCCCCCGGCAGTGATGCCGCACTGGCAGAGGAATTTTTAGAAGAGCCAGAAGAACAGGTAGTGGAAGCAATGACCCTGCTCCTGGCCCTTCCGGAAGTAAAGGCTGCGTTTCTGAACAGCGCCGCGCCCTCAGGTGGCGACGGCACCAAAGAGTACCCCTGCAGCACCTTTGCAGATGCCTATCAGGCCCTGGGCCCAGAGGGCGGCATCGTGGTGATTTGCAATAACATAACCTTTGCGGCGGCGAATGTGCCCGGAATCCCCGTGACCTTCACCAGCCGTTACGGGGAGGACAGCTATCCCCAGGCCGTCATGACGCTGAGCGCAGACTTTACCCTGGCGGCGCACATGAGCTTTGAACACATTACCATTACGCCAACAGCGGCAAGAAATATTTATGCGGCGGGTTTTCCTCTCTCCTTTGGTGAGGGTGTGGTCAAGGGCGGAACATATGCGCTGAATCTTTTTGGCGGCAAGAATAACGCGGCCCTTACCGGCAACACCGAAATGTTCATCGCAAGCGGTACCTTTGGCACTGTATATGGCGGTGGCACCGGCATAAACGGCACAGTGACCGGAGATGCCAATCTCACCATAACCGGCGGGACCATTGCGACAGTTTACGGCGGCGGGAACACCGCCACCGCCAGGGTAGGCGGCAATAGCTATGTGGAAGTCTCAGGCGGAACCGTTACAAATATCTACGGCGGCGGAAATGCGGCTCCGGTTTCCGGGGACACGAATATGACGATTACATCCGGCATCATCACGACTGTGTACGGCGGCGGAAATGCAGCCACCGCCACGACAGCCAGCAGCTACGTAGAAATCTCCGGCGGAGAGATCGCGAATATCTACGGCGGCGGAAACAGCGGCAGTGTGACCGGAGATGTTTACTTGGAAATCGGCGCGGCCACAGTGAAAGGAAATATCTTCGGCGGCGGAAATACGGGGGCAGTTGACGGAGATATCAATACAACCATTGACGGCATGAGGGACAACAGAACATCAGGTGCCATATATGGCGGCTGCACAAGCGGGGAAGTAGGCGGCGATGTGTCCCTGACGGTGAAAAACACCACCACCACCCGCCCCATATACGGTGGTGGCGGCGTCGGTGTAAAAACCTCCCCCAGCGCAACCTCTCCCGGCGCGTATACCAACTATTTAGCGCCGGAAATTAAGGGTGGAGTTACCCTGCTTATCGAGGACTGCACCCTTGCTGCCGTATTTGGCGGCAGCGCCGGTTCCAATGCTGCCTTGGCATGCAGCGCCACCACAAACTGGACCGTGGTCCTGGCCCAGCCTATCATTCCCACGGTAAAAAGCGTGGATCTGACCATACGAAACTCCACCCTAAACGGGGAGATCGGCGGCAGCGGGGAATATGGCGAGGTGTCCCGAAAAACAACGGTCAGGATAGAAGACTGCACCCTCTCCGCTGCAAATATTAACATATACGGCGGCGCAAAGGGCAATGTTTATAATGCCGCTTATAAATCGACATCATCAAGCGCGGCAAACGATGCCTACGCCTGGGGTGGATTTATCCGGCCTGTGACCCATGGTGTGGAAATGACCATAGACAATCTGCAAAGCAAGGGAAAGACCCTGAATGTGTTCGGCGGAGGACTGTATGGAAACGTGGCGGGAGACGTCGCCCTGACTCTTCTGGGCGGCGGCAAGTTTGCCAATGTCTATGGCGGCGGCGCTTATAGCAGCGTGGAGGGCGACATAGCCATTACCCTTGACGGCGGCGCGGATATCACCACCCTCTATGCAGGCGGCGGAGAAGGGGCAAGGGCAGCCGACTATGGTGCCGTCGGCATCACAGCAGTGGGCTATCATACCCAGACTGCTTCGGTCAAGGGAGATACCGCTCTTTACATCAAAGACGCCCTGATAAAAGCCATGTATGCCAGCGGAAAAGGGCTGGCCGCCGGTACGGGAACCCCACTTCCTCCGCAGCTTATTTCCCAAACCCAGGGTGATATTGGAATTCATTTCAACGAAACATCCGCAGCAGGACAGTATGGATACACAAAACTTGCGGCCAACGCTGAAATCAGCGGCCTGGTGCGCTTTTTCCAGGATGAAAGCCCAGTTGTGTCCGCCGGGGACATAGGCGGAACAGGTACAGCCGCAGATCCTTATCGCATTTGCTCCGCCACGGATCTATACCGCGTGGCCAATGTGCTGGGCGGAAGCGACACGGTGGGTCTCATCCGGTACTTCAACTATCCCGAGGGCGTGGCAGACGAGCTGACCTATTTGAAGGGGGCCCACTATCAGCTCCAAAACGACATTGCCGTTCAAAACTACACGGAAAAAAACGGCCTTGAGGTTTGGAACGGATACTATGGCATCCCCAACTTTGGTGGCAGCTTCGACGGGAACCATAAAACGGTGACCCTAGATCTCAAATGCGACTACTATGTGGGCCTTGCGGCCATTGGCGGCGTGTTTGCGAACCTAAATAATGGCGCCAGCGTGAAGGATCTCACCCTGGCGGGCCAAATGACCGGCGAGCTCGTGTTAGGCCCCAGCCTGACGGACCTGGGTCTTCTCTGCGGCGGAACGAATTACACCGCCAAAAAAATAGGCACCATCAAAAACATCGTCAATCATGCGAACATCAATATTACTTTGGATACCTTATCAACCTATACCACTTACATCGCCGCCATAGTCGGGCGATCCAATACCGGCGGTGTGTTGGGAACGGAAGGTCTTGCCATTGAAAACTGTGTCAATCACGGAGATTTAACGGTAAACTTTTTGAACACAGCGGGTAACTCCAGCCGCCTTGCCGGTCTGGTGGGTCACGCCTATCCCGGCACGGTGATCCGAAGCTGCGAAAATGCAGGTACCATTACCGCCCAGGGCACTGTAGCCAGCCAGGTGGGCGACTTGATCGCTTCGGGCAACGTGGTCTACTTAAATTGCGTCTCCGGCGGCAGCGTCCACGGCACCAAGACAGACGCCGTTATTTTCGGCGGCATGCAGGAGAGCACCACGGAGGCCGAGGGCAATCAGCTTCGCATTACAGTAACCGGCAAGGTGGGAGAGCGCATCACCTGTACGGCAACAGGGGAGACAAAGGTAATACCCCAAAGCGGCGCGGTGGTCTTCGCGCTGCCGGCTTGCTACAAAGATGGGGTTAAAAAGAACTGCTCCTTTAACATAGAGGGGAGCTTTACCCTGGCCGGGGGCGGTAAAATGTTCTGGTTCTCCTTTAACAAAAAGCATTTTACCGCCCAGCTAAACACAGCGGATGCCGCAGAGGGAACCCTGCCTTTTGAAACCTGGGACAGGGCGATCCCCCTATCCACCTCCGAGGATTTTCTGGCACTGCAAAAGGCCATCAACGAGGCGGACCCCGCCGCCATCAGCGCCCTTTATGGCCTGGGCGGGCTGGTTTACGACGAGAGCGTCACAGATTTGGAAACTGCCCGCATCACCCTGCGTGGCGCTTACTATACCCTGGAAAACGATGTGACCGTCGACAGCCAGGGCTTTAGCGGCATAGGCACAGATGCAAACTACTTTGGCGGAAGATTGGACGGAAAGGGGCATACCCTGACCCTGAAGATGGATTACAGCCCTGAAAGCATCAGCGAAATGAAGCATTACGGTCTCTTCGGCGTGATTAAGCCCCTGTTTGAAGAGACGGTGACGGTGAAAAACCTGAGGGTGCGAAGCAATATCAAGCTGTGTCTTCCCCCAACCAGCTATACCGTGCAGGTGGGCGGGCTTTGTGGAAGCCTCGTCGGTCCGTCCTTTGAAAATCTGACGGTAATCGTGGATCAAATGGAGATCAACCAAAATGGAACGGGCACAACAAGCTTGGTACATTGCGGCGGCCTGGCGGGCACGATGTTTAACGATTTGGGTGACAGCGTGGCCACCAAAATCAACTGCACCATGCAGGTCAGCGGCATGTCCGGGGTCTATATAGGCGGCCTCTCCGGCGCAAGCGCCAACCACGGCGGCAAGGTGGAATTCATCGGCGGAGAGGGGATGAAAACCAGCTCCTGCGCCAATACGAGAATGGGTGGCATCGTGGGCTACTCCTCCGGGCCCAACAACTTTACCGGCTCCTCCGTCGTCAATTCAACCGGCCATGATATCAGCTTAGAGCCCTCGGGCTCCACCACAAGCTGCGGCATTTTACAGGGCTATCAGACCACCGTGAGCCATCCCGCGGACTATTTGACGGTGGTAATCGACGACGTGGAGATCAAGGGCGCCTTTCATGTAACGGCAAAAGGCGCCGGCGGACTCGTTGGCGACATTGTCACCAGCGGAATCATCTCCATCGAAGACGCGGTACTGGGGCAGGATATCACCATAAAGGGCGCAGATGCCGCTTCACATATCGGTGGGCTGGTGGGCAATATCAATTCGCCAAACGGAAAAGCGGAAATTGAAAATTGCGCCGCGGCTGCCAATCTGATCCCCTTCTCCACCACCCCCACCAGAGGCGGCGGCCTTTTGGGCAGCGTCACAGTGTCGAAGCTTAGCTTTGCGGATTGCGCCTTTGTGAAGTATGGAACCCTTAATGCCGCCATCTCCACTGTCAATGAGGAGGGCGTTTATGCCATCGATCCCACGGTGTGCTCCGGTGCCAAAACCTTTGGAGATACCGCGGCCCTGGTGGTTCCGGGTACAGTGGGCGCGGCGAAACCGGCCGCTCTCTCGGCTATGGGCCCGGGCGAGCTTTCCGCCTCCGGTGTGTTGACCTATACAAAGGCTGAAACAGGGAAGATGACCCTTTCCTGGAGGGGGGCGCCCTTCTACACCAGCGGGGATATTTTGGTGAATCCCAAGGCCCTCTCGCCAGAGACTGTCACGGTTGCAGGGTACAACAATGTGTATAAGTATACCGGCGACGCCATCACCCCACTGGTTTCAGTGGCCTGGGGCAACACCACCCTGGGGAAAGACACGGATTTCACCCTCACTTACGGCCACAATACAAACATCGGCCCAGAGGCAGGCTCCATAACCATTACCTTCAAGGGTAACTATTCCGGTGCGGTAACCAAAACCTTTGCCATAGACGAGAGCGCCATGGAGGTAAAGGTGGAAAACTACAGCGGCTTATTCGACGGAGGGGCCCATGGTATTTCGGTCACTGCCCCTGCAGGTGCCGAGATCCGGTTCAGCGTGGACGGCAGTACCTACAGTTCCGATACCGTCAGCCGAGTGAATGCCGGCCATGTGACCGTCTATTACACGGTGACAAAAACCGGGTACACCACGGTGGGCGGAACTGCTTCCATTACTATTGAGAAAGCCGCCCCCAGCCTTAGCTTTGGCGCAGCTTATATGAGCTGCAATCCGGAAAGCCCATCTTTTGTAAACCCCTTGTCCGGCATTATGGAAGGGGCTGCCGTTACTTACACCAGCAGCGATCCCGATGTGGCCACGGTGGAGCCGGACGGAACCGTCACCATCGCAGCAGTGGGCAGAGCGATCATCACGGCAGTAAGCGAAGAGACCGCCAACTATAGAGGGGTTTCTGCCAAGTATACCATCAGCGTAACCAATGGGCGCGGCGGCGGTTTGTCCGGCACCCGAGACACCAGCAATAAAACCGAGACTGCGGGGAAGGGAGAAGAGGCAAAGGACAACAAGGCGGCAGACATCACGGTGGTGAAAGGCCCAGACGGCACGGAAGCCGTTAAGGTGGAACTAAAGGCGCAAGAAAAGCGAGCGGTTGTTGCGGTTCCCTGCACCAGTGCCGCAAAGGGCGCGGTTGCGGTGGCGACTTATCCCGACGGAAGCAGCCAGATCATCAAGTTTGCCCTGGTGACTGACGAGGGTGTTAAGCTGCTGCTGAGTGACAGCGCGGTTATTACCTTTGTGGATAACAGCAAAAGCTTTCGCGACATTGCCCAGGATGCCTGGTATGAGGAGGCGGCCGCCTTTGTCAGCGCCACGGAAATCATGAACGGAATGGGCGACGGCCTGTTTTCCCCCGACAGCACCATGACCAGAGGTATGCTGGTTCAGATCCTGTTTAACATGGAGGAAAGACCCGCCGCCTCCAGTGATTCCTTTGCAGATGTTAACCCCGGCAGCTGGTTTTCCGATGCAGTGACCTGGGCCACGGAACACAGCATAGCCGGGGGTTACGGGAACGGGCAATTCGGGCCGGAGGATCAGATCACCCGGGAGCAAACCGCCCTGATGCTTTACAAATACGCCGGATATATCGGGCTGCATGCGCAGGAGCGGGAAGACCTGGCCGAGTTTGCCGATGGGGAGGATACCTCGGGCTGGGCTGTCGACGCCATGGAATGGGCTGTGGGCTGCGGACTCCTCAAGGGAAACGAAGACGGCAACCTGAACCCCAAGGGCGCTGCCACCCGTGCGGAGATCGCCCAGATCCTGCTGAATCTGAGGGATATCGTTCTGAAATGACCTAGTCGCAGCCGCTCCCGAAAGGCATTTCCATCAGACAGAGGAGCGCCCCGAACCTTCAAAATGAAAGACAGCCTGACGCCGATCTGAGACCGGTGTCAGGCCGTCTTTTTTCATTGGACTCGCGTTCTCTCGGCACAAATGTTGTCATTTCATTCCAATTATTGATGAAAAATACAATATGTATATGAAACATTAATACAATACATGATTATTTGTATTACATAGTCAAAAAATAGCGCGAAATTTGGCTAATGTAGTAGACTTTGCTTGTATTATAGGGAAAACTATGCTATTATTACCAGAATATTCAGGCGGATACGGGCAGAAATTGATGGGGTGAACAATCGAATGAAGGTCGGTATAGGGTATAGTGATAACCCGGAATCCATCATCGCTGGTGTACAAGCTGTAAAGATGGCCTTGAGCCAGGGTGGCAGGACGGATTCCTGCGACATGATTTTTCTTTTTTCCACAGCGCGGCACGACCCCGTTTCTCTTCGTAAGGCAGTGGCCTCTGTTGTGGGTGAGGGGGTCCCTGTCTATGGCGGCGGTGCGGCAGGGGTCATCACCAACGACTACTTTGGTTATGCCGGCGACCAGGTGGCCTGCGCCTGCATGTGGTTTGAGGGCGGTCGCTGCGACACGGTGGTAGTGGACGATTTGGACAAGGGCGAGGAAGAAGCCGGGGTGCGCCTGGGCAAGGGCCTGGCCCAGCTGGGCGTTTGTGAAGATTCCCCTGTGCTGATGTTTTATGACGCCATCGAGGCGTCTAACGGCGTGCGCCTTCTCATGGCCACCTGGCTTTTGGAGGGCATTCAAAAGGGCTTGGGCTTTTTCCCCGACATGACAGGGGCGGGTTTTATGGGCGACCATATCTGCACCCCCACCAAGCAGTGGACCGGGGAGGGGATAGGGGAGTTTCACGTGATGGCCCACGTCTTTTCCGGTGATATCCGCATAGACAGCGAGATCATGCACGGCTGCCATCCCGCCTCCCAGTACTACACCGTGACTAAGGCCTCGGGCCCTGTGATCCTGGAGATTAACGGCGAGCCTGCCATTCCATTTATAGATAAGCTGCTGGGCGGCTCGGTTCCGCCGGAGGAGTTTCCCTTCTTCCTAATTTTCGGCGTGAACCACGGCGAGCCCTGGGGCGAATATGACGAGGACCACTACGCCAGCAGGCTCTGCCTGGGGATAGACGAAGGCAGCGGCGGCATTGTCATGTTCGAGCCGGACATGGTGGAGGGAACGCAGTTTCAGGTGATGTTCCGCTCCGTTGAGATGGACTATATCAAACCAAAGATCGACAGGGCCTTTGATCGCCTGGGGGACAGGGAGCCGGTCTTTGCCCTTTACATCGACTGTGCCGGGCGCTGCGCCGGGTACGAGGGGATGGGCGCGGAGGACGCGGTCTTTGTTCAGGAGGCCGTTGCCGGACGTGTGCCCCTTTTGGGCCTTTACACCGGGGTGGAAATTGCCTCTATTGGCGGCCGTCCCCGGGGACTGGACTGGACAGGCGTTTTTTGCCTTTTCTCTAAGAGTAAGGACGGGAGCGTGGAGAAAAAAGCGCCCGACAGCCGCTCCGTTTGGGGCGAGGGCCAGGCGGAACCCGCAGACAAAAGGGCATCCATGGAGGCCCTGGCCCGTATGAGCCAGCAAAACATGGCAAAGGCCTTTGCCCTGGACACCCACTTGAAAAAGCTCAGCTTCGAGCTGGAGCTGAAACGCCGGGGCTTTAGCCTGCTTTCTGAATTGGCGGTTTCCCTGCGTAAAAACGAAAACCATACCGAAATCTTCTCCTCAGTAACAAGGCGCATCAACGCGGCCCTCAATATGCAGCGCACTCTGGTGCTGGTCCCCAGTGGCGGCGGATTTACTCCCCGGGTTTTCCAGGGTTATACGACCCAGGAGCAGGGGGCGCTTTCAGGGCAGGTTTTCAACCTGCCGCAGGAATTGTTGGATACCGATAAGCCCGTGATGGTAACGGGCGCTGACTCCCAGGAGCGGTTCGGCGAGTTTCGAGCGCTGATCGGCCTTCCTTACTTTATTTCCTTTCCCATCGTTATTTTTAACGAGATCTCGGCGATCCTCATAGCCGGAAGAGTGATGGAGGCGGCGCCCTTCCTGCTGCGCCTTGGCCACAGCGACGCGGAGACCATACAGGCCATTTGCGCCCTCCTTGTTTCCGTTCTGGCAGACAAGCGGGTGGCCGCAGCAGAGGAGCGCGCCCAAGTTATGCTGGATGCCACGCCCCTTGGCGCAACCTTTTGGAACCGGGAGTACCAGCCCATTGACTGCAATTTAGAGGCGGTCAGGCTCTTCAAGCTATCGGATAAAACGGAATATATCAGCGGATATTTTGAGCTGTCTCCGGAGTGTCAGCCCTGCGGAAAGCGCTCCCGGGAAATGGTCAGGGAAAAGATAGACGAGGCCTTCGAAGCGGCCAGCTGCCGCTTTGAGTGGATGCATCAGCTGCCGGACGGTGAGCAGATCCCCTGTGAGATCACCCTGGTTCGCGTCAAATATATGGACGATTTCATTGTGGTAAGCTTCACGAGAGATTTGCGGGAATTCAAAGCCATGCTCCGGGAAATGACCCGGGCTGAGATCGCCGAGGAGAGCAACCGGGCAAAAAGTAAATTCCTGGCCACCATGAGCCATGAGATCAGAACCCCCATGAACGCCGTGATGGGCATTACAGAGATCCAGCTCCAGGACGAGAGCCTGAACCCGGATACCAGAGAGGCCTTTAACCGGATCTACAGCTCCTCCAACACCTTGCTGCATATTATTAATGACATTCTGGACCTTTCGCGGATCGAAGCGGGCAGGCTGGATATCCTTCCGGCGGAATATAAGCTGGGCGAGCTGATCCATGACGCGGCGCAGCTGAATATCATGCGCATCAACAGCAAGCCCATAGAGTTTGTTGTCCAGGTGGACGAGGCTGCTCCGGCGGTCTTGGTGGGAGACGAGCTGCGGATCAAGCAGGTGTTGTCTAACCTTTTGTCCAATGCCTTTAAGTATACCGAAAAGGGAAGGGTAAACCTTACTGTCAGCATGGAGCACGGCAACACCGTGGAAGACACCAATGTCACCATGATCTTCCAGGTGAAGGATACAGGCCAGGGCATGACCCAGGAGCAGCTGCAAAGTATGTTTGAGGAATACTCCCGCTTTAATCTGGTGGTAAACGCCAAAATCGAGGGGACAGGCTTGGGCATGCGGATTACCCAGCACCTCATCGAGATGATGCACGGCAGCCTCACCATCGAGAGTAAGCCCGGCGTTGGCACGGTTTGTACCATGCGTCTGCCCCAGTATGATGTAGGCAGCGGAGTTCTGGGCCGAGACTTAGCGGAAAGCCTGAGGCGGCTCCATAGGGAAAGCGGGCCCAAAGACGCCAAAAAGGCCATTTTACGAAAGTATATGCCCGAAGCAAGGGTCCTGGTGGTGGACGACGCCGAAACCAACCTTTACGTGGCCAAAAAGCTGATGTCCTTTTACGGAATGTCCATAGATACGGCCCTAAGCGGACGGGAGGCACTGCTCCTCATCGCCCGGGACAAAAAATATGACATGATCTTCATGGATCATATGATGCCGGAGATGGACGGGATCGAGGTTGTCAGAAACATCAGAGCCATGGGATTTTCAGACCCCTATTATAAGTATGTGCCCATCGTTGCCCTCACCGCCAACGCCATTACCGGCACCAAGGAGATGCTCCTGGGCAACGGCTTTAACGACTATCTATCCAAGCCCATTGACTTATTTGCCCTGAACGATGTGCTGGAGCAGTGGATCCCCAAGGTGAAGCAGCTCCCACCGCGAACAAAAGAGGCGGCACGGCCCAGGGGTTAGGTTCTTGCCTCTTCTCCGTTGGCAAAGGGCCGCGGCCGAGTTCCGAGAATCAAAGAAAAAACATGCCCGGAAAAGCAAAAAGAAAAAGCCCGTAGTCTTAATGGCTACGGGCTTTTGATTGAACAAAAAGAACGTGGGCTTTGGAAGCCAAGAGGACGACAGACGAAGGGAGCCTCAGCGCCTAGGCGCCGGCTGGAGCAGAATCAGCTTCGGGAAATAATGACTCCAAAAGGGAGCGCAGCGCCGCATCGTCTTGAACCCGAAACACAGCCTTACCGATATGGATGCTCCCGTCGCTGACATAGGAAAAGGCGGCATCCTTTAGGAAAAGGTCGTCCTCATAAACCTGAAAACGAAGGTCGTATAGCTGGGAATCGGTGTAGTCGATGAAGTCGGTAAAGCCTGTATGCACCACTGTGGTGTCTTCTATAACGGCCCAAAGGGCAGCGATGTCCTCTTTTTCCTCCAGGTCCACCTGATCAGAGCTTCCCGGGCTTCGATGCAGAATTAAGGTGCCATAATCGGGCGCGGCGGGGAGCTCCAGATAGTAGGAGAGGGGCCTGGGCCACTTCCAATAGGCGAACACCAAGGCCCCCAAAAGGAGGATGGCAGCTAGGGAAATGATAACGGGACGGGTAATGCCTCTTTTCATAAATCCTCCATTCAAGGGGACTGGGTTACAAGGCAGCGCGCGGGATTGCCGAGGCAAACCCTGCGCCTTAGTTAGTCTGGTTGTATTTCTTATCCCCGCCGCAGTACTGCGATGCCCAAAGCCTTGGGCCCCGAGTGGCTGCAAATGGTGCAGCCTGCGGTAAAGACCTCTTCCAGCTGCCGCCCGGCGCAAAGGGCGATCTCGCTCTTGGCCAGCTCCACCCAGTGGGAGGGGCAGTGGGTGGTGATGAGCATGGTCTTCTCGTGGTCTAGGTCCCCTCTGTCCTTCAAAAGGTTGCGGAAAAACATGGGCAGCACCTTTTCAAAGCTGCCCTGGTACTTACGCACCATTTCCAGCTGACCGTTTACGGTGGCGATGACGGGCTTTAGCCGCAGGAGATTGGCCCCCAAAGCGGCGATACCCGAACAGCGCCCGCCTTTATGGAGATAGGTCACCTGGTCCAGGATAAAGGTGAACTCCACCCGCTCACGCAGCTCGGTCAGGCGCGCCGCGATCTGGGCTGGAGGCAGACCCTCCTTGGCCATGCGGGCTGCCTCCAGCACCAAAATGGCCTGGCCGCAGGAGATGTTAAGGGAATCCACGATGTAAACATTGTCAAAGGCCTCGGCAGCCAAGCAGGCGTTTTGGTAGCAGGAGGAGAGCTTGCTGCTGATGCTGATATGGATCACCGCCTCGTAGAGGGCGGAAAGCTGGGTGAACCGCTTTGCATAGTCCACAATATTCACGGCACTGGTGGTGGGCACATCGACCCCCGCGTCCACCCGCTGATAGATGATCTCCGGGGTGATTTCCACCCCGTCTTTATATTCCAGTCCATTTTGAATGATGGTGAGAGGGAATAATTCAAAGTGGAGTTCTCCCAAAAAGTCCTTTGGCAGGTCACAGCTGCTGTCGGCTGTGATGATGATCGCCATGATAACACACCCAATTTCGTATGATGATAGGGGCTGTGCCCTTCCGAATGATTATAGTACAAATCCCCCCGAAAAACCAGTGTTTTTTCCAGCAGGAGGAAAAGGCGTGAAAAAAGTTTGGAAACCCTCTTTGCAAATATCCAAATTTATATTAGAATATATGATTAGGAAGCTTTCAGGAGGGTTAGGTGTATGGAACAGCCAAAATATAAAAGAGTGCTGCTGAAAATCAGCGGCGAGGCTTTAGCGGGCGATGCGTCCCGCGGGCTGGATTTTAGCGTCATCGGCGACGTTTGCGATGCCATCCGCAAGTGCGTGGACATAGGCGTCCAGGTTGGCGTGGTGGTGGGCGGTGGAAACTTTTGGCGCGGCCTGAAGGACGGCGGCGACCAAATGGAGCGCAGCCGCGCCGACCACATGGGCATGCTGGCCACGGTGATCAACTGCCTGGCCATGGCCGACGTGCTGGAGCAAAAGGGTGTAGAAGTGCGGGTGCAGACCGCCATTGAAATGCGTTCTGTGGCAGAGCCCTATATCCGCTCCAAGGCTCTGCGGCATTTGGAAAAAAATCGCGTGGTCATCTTCGGTGCAGGCACCGGCAACCCCTACTTTTCCACCGATACGGCAGCCGTTCTCCGGGCGGCGGAGATCGGGGCCGAAATGATCCTTTTGGCGAAAAACATAGATGGCGTTTACAGCGCCGACCCCAAACTGGACCCCAACGCCGTGAAGTATGACAGCATTACCTACGACGATGTCTTGGTTCAGCATCTCCAGGTGATGGACTCCACAGCCACATCCCTCTCCATGGATAATAAAATTCCCGTGATGCTCTTTGCCCTCAAAGACCCCCAAAACATCCTGCGGGCTGTGATGGGGGAACAAATCGGCACCATAGTGAAGGAGGAAATAAAATGATGAAGGAAATGTACCAGGAATACGAGTATAAAATGCAAAAGACCGTCGAAGTGGTCATGAGCGACTTTGCCGCCGTTCGGGCAGGCCGCGCCAACCCCGCTGTTTTGGATAAGCTCTCTGTGGAGTATTATGGTGTGGAGTCTCCCATCCAGCAGGTGGCCAGCATCTCCTCTCCCGACCCCAGAACCCTCATCATCCAGCCCTGGGACGCAGCCCTCTTAAAGGCCATTGAAAAGGCCATCCAAACCTCCGATCTGGGCATCAACCCCCAGAACGACGGTAAGGTCATCCGTTTGGGCTTCCCCCAACTTACGGAGGAGCGCCGCAAGGAGCTCACCAAGCAGGTGCGCAAATACGGCGAGGGTGGCAAGGTGGCCATTCGCAACATCAGACGCGACGCAGTGGAAAAGTTTAAGGCCATGAAGAAGAAGTCTGAGATCACCGAGGACGACCTGAAGGAATGCGAGCGCGATCTTCAGGAAATGACCGATAAGCGCTGCAAAGAGCTGGACGATCTGACAGCGAAAAAAGAAGCCGAGCTCATGGCTGTGTAAGCCCATGGCGTTCTGGAACAGAAAAAAAGCCGCGTCCTCCGGTGCGCCGGATCTGGCGCGGCTTCCCCAGCATATTGCCATCATTATGGACGGCAACGGGCGCTGGGCAAAAAAGCGCGGCCTGCCCCGAACAGCCGGGCACGCCGCCGGGGCCGAGACCTTTCGCACCATAGCCACCGCCTGTAAGAATCTGGGCATCCCCTACCTCACGGTGTACGCCTTTTCCACCGAGAACTGGAAACGACCGGAGGAGGAGGTGGGGGCCATCATGCGGCTTTTGGAAAAGTATCTCCTAGAGGCCATCTCCGAGATGGCTAAGGATCAGATCAGGCTGTGCTTCTGGGGGGATTTAAGCCCCTTATCCCCCGAGCTTTTGGCCCTTTACGATAAGACCCGAAAGATATCCCAGGGCTATGAGGCCCAAATCCAGGTGAACATCTGCCTGAACTATGGCGGACGAGACGAGATACTCAGAGCTGCCAGGGCTGCCGCCACCGATTGTATGCTGGGGAAACTGGACCCGGATACCTTTTCGGGAAAGGACCTGGAGCGATACATGGATTCCCATGGTGTGCCCGACCCGGATTTGGTGATCCGCCCCAGCGGGGAAGTGCGGATTTCCAACTTTCTTTTGTGGCAGTCGGCCTATGCGGAATACTATTTTACGGATGTCCTCTGGCCCGATTTTGACGAGGCAGAGCTCCGGCGCATCCTGGTGGAGTATCAAAACAGGGAGCGTAGATTTGGAGGCGTTTGACTTTGCGAAATCGACTGATCGTATCCGCGGTGGGCATACCGCTCCTTCTCCTTGTGCTGCTCTATCTGCCCATCATCTATACCCCGGTGCTGATTGCAGCCCTGGGCATCGTCGCCTCCTTTGAAACCAGCCGGGCCATGGGCGTGACCCATCTGCGCATCCAGATCTACTCCATGGTCCTGGCGGCGGGGGTGCCCTTTTGGGTTTATTACGGCGAACAGCAGCTGCCCGCCCTTTGCGGTATGCTCCTCTACGTGGCCCTCCTGTTTCTGGAGGCCCTTCCCAGCCATTATTCCGTTAAGATAAGCGTGATAGGCGGCGTCTTTTTCTTCTCCGCCTTTGTGCCTTACTTTTTGTCCTCCCTGGTGCGCATCGGGCAGAACCCTTTAGGCCATGCCTATATCCTGGTACCCCTGGTAATCCCCTTCCTCTCCGACGCCGTTGCCATGTTTGCCGGAATGCTTTTTGGCAAGCACAAGCTGGCCCCGGAGATCTCGCCGAAAAAGACCCGGGAGGGCTCCCTGGGCGGTCTTTTGGGCGGCACGTTAGGGGTATTGCTCTACGGATTTATCGTGAGCCGGCTCATGCCTGTGGAGGCCAACTACCTCTATCTGCTGGTCTACGGCCTCTTTGGCAGCGCCGTGTCCCAGATTGGCGATCTGTCCTTCTCCTATGTGAAGCGGCAGAACGGGGTGAAGGATTTCGGCACTGTGTTTCCCGGGCACGGCGGCGTGCTGGACCGCTTTGACAGCGTGATCTTCTGCGCGCCCTTCATTGAAATTTTAATTATGGTCATTCCGGCCTTCAGGCCGTTATAACGGAGACTAGTTATGAAACCCAGTATCGCCATCTTAGGCTCCACCGGCTCCATCGGCACCCAAACCCTGGAGGTGGCGGAAGCCTGCGGCCTGCCTGTTCTGGCTCTGGCTGCCTCAAAGAACGCAGCCCTCTTAGAGCAGCAGGCGCGAAAATTCAAACCCAAACTTGTAGCGGCGGCGGACCTCACCGCCGCCGCTGATTTGAAGCTGCGCCTTTCCGACACCGATATCCGGGTCGCCTCCGGCCCCGAGGGTGTCATGGAGGTGGCAGGCCAATCCGGCGCGGACACTGTGGTAACTGCCATGGTGGGCATCGCGGGGCTGCGGCCGACCCTTGCTGCCATAGAGGCGGGGGCCAGAATCGCCCTGGCCAATAAGGAGACTTTAGTCTGCGCCGGGCCCCTGGTGATGGCGGCTGCGCGGGCAAAAAACGTCGATATTCTCCCCGTGGATTCCGAGCATTCCGCCATTTTCCAGTGCCTCCAGGGCAACCGGGACAGGGGAGAGGTGAAGCGCCTTATTCTCACGGCGTCCGGTGGGCCCTTCTTTGGCTATACCCGTGAAATGCTGGAGAAGGTGACCCTGGAACAGGCCTTAAAGCACCCAAACTGGACCATGGGGGCAAAGGTGACCATAGACTCTGCCACCCTGATGAATAAGGGCCTGGAATTCTTAGAGGCCATGGCTCTTTTCGGCATGTCCCCGGAAAAAATTAGTGTTTTCGTCCACAGGGAGAGTATAGTTCACTCCCTGGTGGAATACTGTGATAATGCGGTTCTGGCCCAGCTGGGCAGCCCCGATATGCGCCACCCCATCCAATACGCCCTCACCTGGCCCCAGCGGATGGAGGGCCCCGCCGAAGCCTTAGACCTTCTGACGGCAAAGCCCCTGACCTTCGCAAAGCCCGATGTAGAGGCCTTTCCCTGCCTGGCCCTGGCCATGGAGGCGGCTCGGGTGGGCGGGACCATGCCGGCCATCTTAAACGGGGCCAACGAGATCGCCGTTTCCCGCTTCTTAGGGGGCGAGATCGGCTTTCTAGACATACCCCGGCTGGTGGAGCGCACCCTGAATCGGGTAGAGGTGCAGAGGGAAGTGAGTCTGGAAAATGTTTTTGAGGCCGACGCCCAGGCGCGAAAGGTAGCTTCCCTAGAACCAGCACGTTTTATGAGGTGACTGATTTGCTGTTTTACATCATACTTGCCATCTTGGCCTTTGGGCTCATTATCGCCATCCACGAGCTGGGGCACTTTGCCGCTGCCAAGCTTTTGGGTGTGCGGGTCAATGAGTTTGCCATAGGCATGGGCCCCGCCATCCTGAAAAAGCAAATGGGGGAGACCCTTTACTCCCTGCGGGCCGTGCCCATGGGCGGCTTTTGCGCCATGGAGGGGGAGGACGAGGACACCGACAGCCCGGAATCCTTCCTGAAAAAACCTGCCTGGAAGAAGATCGTGATCCTAACCGCCGGGTCTTTTCTCAACTTTGTGGCGGGGTTTTTGCTGGTTTTGGCCCTGACCATTCAAAGCGGTACCCCAACAGAGCCTGTCATCGGCAGTTTTCCAGAGGGATTCCCCTATGAAGGGCAGCAGGGCTTTCTTTTACATGACAGAATCGTCTCCATGGACGGGCGGCGGGTTTATGGGGTGAACGATGTCAAGATGTATCTCTCTCTTGCCAAGGGCGCGCCCATAGACTTTGCTTTGGAGCGAGGCGGACAGATGGTGGCCCTCGACGACTTTACCATCGTACCCAAAGAATATCCCAATGAAAAAGGCGAGATGGAGCTGCGCTACGGCCTGGATTTCACCGCCCTTCCGCCCACCGCCGGGAATTTAATCCAGCAGGGCTGGGAAGACACCCTCTTCTACGCCCGCTCCGTTTGGGTGGGCCTGGGCATGCTGGTGAGCGGCGACGCCGGGATGAACGATCTGGCCGGGCCTGTGGGCATCGTGTCTATGATAGGTGAAACGGGCACGGCGGCGGAGAGCGAAAAGGGATTAGGCGTGGCATTAAGTGCGGTCTGCTCCCTGGTGGCCCTCATTGCCGTGAACTTAGCGGTGGTGAATATGCTGCCTCTGCCTGCCCTGGACGGGGGACGTATCTTCCTGATTCTGCTGAACAGTGCGGTATTTTTCGTCACCAAAAGGCGCATTCCCCAAAAGTATGAGGCCTATATCCATGGCGTGGGCTTTATGCTCCTCATAGGCCTGATGCTGTTAGTGACCTTCCACGACGTAATTAAGCTGGTGAGATAAATGACAAAGAAAATCTGGGTGGGCGGCGTCCCCATAGGCGGCGGCGCCCCTGTGAGCATCCAGTCTATGACCAACACCAAAACGGAGGATATCGAGGCGACGGTAGAGCAGATCCGTCGCCTTTCCGCCGCCGGCTGTGAAATTGTCCGGGTAGCGGTGCCTGATATGGTTTCCGCCAAGGCCGTAGGGAAGATTCGGGAGCAGGTGTCCATCCCCATCGTGGCGGATATCCACTTCGACTACCGCCTGGCCCTGGAAGCGGCGGCGGCTGGTGCCCATAAAATCCGCATCAACCCGGGCAATATAGGCGGCGGGGAAAAGGTCAAGGCCGTTTCGAAAGCCTGCCTGGAGAAAAATATCCCCATCCGCATCGGGGTCAACGGCGGTTCTTTGGAGAAGGAGATTTTGGCAAAACACGGCGGCGTGACCCCCGAGGCTATGGTGGAATCGGCCTTTTCCCACATTGCACTACTTAATCGCTACGATTTCGACGATATCTGCCTCTCCTTAAAATCTTCCAGCGTACCCCTCACTATGGCAGCCTATCGAAAAATGAGCGAACGCTCTGACTATCCCCTCCACCTAGGGGTCACCGAGGCGGGCACTCGCCATATGGGAACGCTGAAATCCGCAGTGGGCATAGGTGGCCTTTTGGCCCTGGGGATAGGCGACACCATCCGCGTTACCCTCACCGCCGACCCCGTGGAGGAGATTTACGTGGCCCGGGATATTCTAAAGGCCGCGGGCCTGCGAAAAGAGGGGCCAGAGCTCATCGCCTGTCCCACCTGCGCCCGGACTAAGATAGACCTGATCCCCCTGGCCGAGGCCGTGGAGGCGCGGCTTAAAACCCTTTCCAAACCCATCACCGTGGCAGTGATGGGCTGCGCCGTCAACGGCCCGGGCGAGGCCTCGGCCGCCGATGTGGGCATTGCTGCGGGAGACGGGGTGGGCCTTCTGTTCTCTAAGGGCGAGATCGTGAAAAGAGTGCCCGAGGCCGCGCTGCTGGAGGAACTCTTCGCCCTGATCGACACCCTGGATTAGGCATGCCCCCAAGGAAAACACCAACGAAAGAGGAAAGACCATGCAAAATCTACCGTTTTTAGAGATGTTCTCCGCCCTGACCCTCCCGCCTGACCTGGAAGCGCGGGCGGCGGGGTTTTTGGTCTTGGGCGCCTGTATAGACCCTTCCACCCGGACCATTTCCGCCCAGGTGGAGGGCAGCACCCCGCCCGACGCCGCCCTTCTGGGTGCCCTGGAGGAGGAGATCGCCGCCACCTATCAGGTAGGCCGCGTGACGCTGGAGTACCTTTGGGAAGGGGAGGAGCAGGAGCCCTCCTATCCCATGGAAGTCATGGAGCCCCAGGAGGAACCTGTTCCGGAGGAGTGCTGCGCATCTTTAGACGAGCCTGACCCCCAGGAGCCGCCAATGGAAGAAGCCCAGCCAAAGGATGAACCGGAGGAAGACGCCTTTCAAAAAACCGAACGCCTGCGCCGGGAGGCCTTAAAATCCGTGGCGGCGGCAAGACCCAAGGAGGAGCAGGGCGGGAAAGCCAGGCAGATTTTCGGCACCAGAGCCATTAAGAAAAAGCCCGTTCCCATGGGCAGCTTAGAGCTGGATATGGCAACGGTGGCTGTGGAGGGCGAGGTGTTTTTTGTAGAGCATCGCGACCTGAAAAAGCGCAACGCCTGGGTGATTTCCTTCGACGTTACCGACTACACCGGCTCCATCCGGGTGACCAAATTCATGCCCCGGGAAGAGGGGAACCCCATTGTGGAAAAGGTGAAAAAGGGCCAGCGCCTTCTCATCCAAGGCCAGCTGACCATCAACCGCTTTGATAACGACCTGGTGCTGGAGCCCCAACTGATCCAGGAGGTCTCTAAGGAAAAGAAAACGGACGACGCACCCCAAAAGCGGGTGGAGCTCCACCTACATACCAAAATGTCTAACATGGACGCCCTGACTGACGTGAAGGCCGCCGTCCAGCGGGCCATAGACTGGGGCCACCCCGCCGTGGCTATCACCGATCACGGCGTTGTCCACGCCTTCCCCGATGCCTGGAACGCCGCCAAGGGAAAGGTGAAGGTGCTCTTAGGGGTAGAGGCCTACTTTATCAACAACGTGGACGACAGACTGGCCGTTACCGGGCAGGTGGAAGGCCCCCTCACCGCGCCCATCGTGGCCTTCGATATCGAGACCACCGGGCTGGATAGGAGAAACGACAGGCTCACGGAGATCGGCGCGGTGATTCTGGAAAACGGGGAAATCACCGAGCGTTTTCAAACCTTTGTAAACCCCGAGGGGCCCATCCCCTTTGAGATCACCCGCCTGACGGGCATCACCGACGACATGGTACAGGACGCCCCCAGCCAGGAGGAGGCCATCCGCGCCTTTTTAGACTTTGCCGGTGGAAGGCCCCTAGCCGCCCACAACGCGGATTTCGACATGGGCTTTATGAAAGAGGGTTGCCGCCGCTATGGCATCCCCTTTCACAGCGGGGCTATCGATACTTTGGCCCTGGCCCAAAATCTGCTGCCGGACTTGGGCCGCTACCGGCTAAATCTGGTGGCCCGGCACCTGAACCTCCCCGATTTTCAGCACCACAGGGCCGTGGACGACGCCCTTACCGTGGCCTATATGCTAAAACCCTTCTTCCAGATGCTGGAGGGCTATGGGGTAACGCGCCTGGGCCAGATCAACGCCGCCATGGCCAATATGAACACCATAGGAAAGGGTAAGCGCATGCCCCGGCACCTGATGCTTCTGGTGAAAAACAAGGTGGGCCTGCGCAACCTTTATAAGCTCATCTCCCTGTCCCACCTGGAGTATTTTAAGCGGGTGCCCATGATACCCAAAAGCCTATTGAATGAAAACAGGGAAGGCCTCATCATAGGCTCTGCCTGCGAGGCGGGAGAGCTTTATCAGGCGGTGATCCGGGGCAAAAGCTGGGAGGAGCTCTGCCGCATCGCCTCCTGGTACGACTTTTTGGAGATACAGCCCCAGAGCAATAACGCCTTTATGCTGCGGCCCGACAAAAGCGGGAAGGCCATCGCCCACAGCCCCGAGCAGATCCGCGAATGGAACCGCACCATCCTGCGCCTGGGCGACCATTTGGGTAAGCCCGTTTGCGCCACGGGGGATGTCCACTTTTTAGACCCCCAGGAGGAGATCTACAGACGCATTCTTTTAGACACCAAGGGCTTTGACGACGCCGATTCCCCCAACCCCCTCTACTTCCGCACCACGGAGGAGATGCTGGAGGAGTTTTCCTACTTAGGGGCCGAGGATGCCTTTCGGGTGGTGGTGGAGAATACCAACCTGGTGGCCTCCTGGTGCGAGGCGGTAAAGCCTCTCCCCGACGGCCTCTTTACCCCCACCCTGGAAAACTCGGCCCAGGAGCTCCAGGATCTGGTCTGGGGCAAGGCAAGAGAGCTCTATGGGGAAAATCCACCGGAGATCGTCACCCAGAGGGTGGAAACAGAGCTGCGGGATATCATAGGCTGCAAATATGACGTGATCTACATGTCCGCCCAAAAGCTGGTGCAGGACTCCTTGGAGCACGGCTATTTGGTAGGCTCCCGAGGCTCCGTAGGCTCCTCCATTGTGGCCTTCCTCTCAGGCATCACCGAGGTAAACTCCCTGCCGCCCCACTATTACTGCCCCAACTGCCAGCACTCTGACTTTGAAACAGGGCGCGACTTTGGCTGCGGCGCGGACATGCCCGACGAGGCCTGCCCCCTCTGCGGCACGGCTTATAAAAAGGACGGCTTCCAGATCCCCTTTGAGACCTTCTTAGGCTTCGGCGGCGATAAGGTTCCGGATATCGACCTGAACTTTTCCGGTGAATATCAGGCCAGCGCCCATAAATACACCTTCTCCCTCTTTGGGCAGAACCACGTGTTCCGCTCCGGAACCATCAGCGGCGTGGCGGAAAAAACCGCCTACGGTTATGTGAAAAAGTACTTGGAGGCCCGGGGGATGCGGGTGCCCAAGGCCGAGGAAAACCGCCTGGCCCAAGGTGTCACCGGGGTGAAGCGCACCACAGGCCAGCACCCCGGGGGCATGATTGTCATTCCCCAGGATAAGGAGATTTATGACTTCTGCCCCGTTCAGCGCCCGGCGGACGACACGGGCACAGACATCATCACCACCCACTTCGACTACCACTCCATGGAGGACAACCTTCTCAAGCTGGACCTTTTAGGCCACGACGATCCCTCTATGATCCGTATGCTGGAGGATCTCACCGGGGTGAATGCCAGGGAGATTCCCCTGGACGACCCGGACACCATGAGCCTTTTTACCACCTCGGAAAAGCTGGGCTTTGTGGACGACGATATTTTGGGCCCCACCGGCGCGGTGGCCATACCGGAATTCGGCACGGGTTTTGTCCGGGGAATGCTGGTGGACACCTGCCCCGACCAGTTCGACACCCTGGTGCGGCTCTCGGGCTTCTCCCACGGGACGGACGTGTGGTTGGGGAACGCCCGGGATCTAATCCTCTCGGGCACCGCCACCGTCGACCAGGCCATAGGCTGCCGGGACGATATTATGCTCTACCTCATCCGCCGGGGCATGGAGGACAAGCGTGCCTTTAAGGTGATGGAGGCCGTGCGTAAGGGCAGGGGCCTGCCGCCGGGCTCCGAGGAGGAGATGGAAAAGCTGGGGGTGCCCTCTTGGTACATTGAGTCCTGCAAAAAGATTGCCTATCTCTTCCCCAAGGCCCACGCCGTGGCTTATGTGATGATGGCCTTTCGCATCGCCTGGTTTAAGGTCCACAGACCCCTGGCCTTTTACGCGGCCTACTTTACGGTGAGAGCCAAGGCCTTCGACGCCACGGTGATGTGCCGGGGCAAGGATGTGCTTCTCCGCCGCCGCAGAGAGATCTTAGCCAAGGAGAAGGACGCCACCGCCGTGGAAGAGGAGTCTCTGGTGACCATGGAGGTCTGCTATGAATTCTACCTCCGGGGCTTCGAGTTCGCCTCCCTGGATATTTACAACTCCGATGCCACCCGCTTTCTCATGGACGGGGAAAGGGGAAGGCTCACCCCGCCCTTCGTCTCCGTACCCGGCTTAGGGGAAACGGCGGCTCTTTCCATCGTAGAAAACCGTAAGGGCCGCGACTTTATCTCCCAGGAGGAGTTCATCTCCGCCTGCCCCAAGGTGTCCAAAACCCACGTGGAGCAGCTGCGGGAGAGCGGGGCCATGCGGGGCCTACCGGAGACCAGCCAGTTGAGCCTTTTCTAGGCACCGATGGCCATGCCGAAAAGCCTACAAAATTGGAATTATCTTCGTTTTCCGTTGCAATCTGCTGGCAGACTGTGGTATACTTGCCAGGTATTGCTTGCATGAGTAGCCAGCATGTAAAGGATATGGCAGGGAGGGCAGACTGGAAGGTATTTGCCCTCCATAGAAGGCAAAGTGAAATGAAGAAAGGAAGTATCCCATGAACAACCTAAAAAAGCTGAGCGCACTTCTTTGCGCTCTGGCCATGGTCTTGGCCCTGGCCGCCTGCGGCGGCAACAACAATTCCGCCGCCACCGGGGATCCCACTGAGGTCATCGCCGCCGCCAATGAGAAGATGGCCGCTGTGAAGAGCGTCGAGGGCACCATGACCATGGATATGGAAATGACCACCGAAGCCGGGGGCCAGTCTGCCGTCAGCGCCATGCAGACCACAGGCACCATCGTCCAGTTTACCGAGCCCATGAAGATGAAGGCTGTGATGGAAGTGTCCGGCACCAGCGCAGGCACCCAGATCCCCGTTACCGCCAGCGAGAGCTATGTGGTGGGTGCGGAAGACGGCACCATGACCGTGTATACCAACGTGCCCGGCTACGGCTGGACCACCCAGACCATGGATCTCTCCCAGACCATGAACATGAACCTCCAGGCCAGCACGGACATTTACCTTAAGAACGGCGAGTCCTTCGTGGCCGCCGGGGAAGAGACTGTGGCAGGGGTGAAGGCCACCAGATACAACGGCGTCATCACTGGTGAAAGCTTTGAAGAGGTGATGAACGCCTCCGGTATGATGAACCAGCTGGGCTCCCTTGGCGGCACAGAGGGCTTAGACCTTGCCGCCCTGTTCTCTGATATGGCCGACATGCCCATCAGCATCTGGATCGATGCCGAGGGATACCCCGTTCGTTACGAGATGGACATGGCTGACATGATGAACAAGATGTTCGAGGCCCTCTTTGCCCAGCTGGGCGGGGCCCAGGCAGGCTTCTCCATGACTGTGGGCAAGGCCTTTGTTGCCGTGGAGTTTGCAAACTTCGACAAGGCCGCCGACTTTGAAGTTCCCCCCGAGGCCCTCGCTCAGTAAGCCTTAGCGCAGAATAAAAGACCGGAGAGGAACATCCCTCTTCGGTCTTTTTATGTCCTGGAAAGAGAGCTACTTTTGTATCACCGGCCCCATGGTGAACTCCGAAAGGGGAGGGGCCCCCTCCTCCCGGCGGCAGAGGGAATATAGGCGCGTGGCCCTATCCTCCAGCTGAAACAGCCCCTGGGCATCCTGGGAGAGATCCTTCACATGGGCCGCCTTGGTGAGGATGGGCGCGGTCGCCTTCTCCTTCATCTCCTTCAGCAGCTTTTGTCCCATCTGCGTCATCCCCAAAACCCGCAGATAGGGGGGCGCAGCTGGTCTGTCCCCTGCGGAAAGGCCCAAAAAGGCCCACAACACCAGCCGCCGTATCCTGGCGTGGGCATAGCGGCGGGACTTGGCCCTGGCGTAAAGCTCATCTAAGCTGCGGCTTTCTGAAAGGGCGGAGAGTAACCTGTGCTCCAAGCCCTCGCCGCAGTCGGGCAGGGCGCGAAAATCCTCTGCCGTCAGGGCATACAGCCGGGCGAAGACCCCGCGGTGTCCGAATTCCAGGGAGTAAAGCCCGCCTTCCGCTAACATCTTCAAGTCCTCAGGGCGCAAATAGGGAAGTAGGCTCTCACAGTCCCCGGAGAGAAGCCTCTCTCGCAGGTACGAGGCGGAGGCATAGTCCGGCCCACGATCCTTACTGTCATGCAAGACGCCCTGTCGCTTGATGGTGTGGGGTAAAATATTGCTGCCCAATCGGGTGAGGGCAGAGAGATACTCCACCCCCAGGTTATTGTTTGGACCCTCCAGCACGCCCGAAAGTTCTCCCAAGGCGTCCTTCACGGCGCTTTGCCGGGCGGCGGCGAAGGAGACCCCATCCTCTAAATACCGCGCCAAAAGGGGCGGGTAGTCCGGGGAGAGAAGAAAATCAGAAACCTGCTTCAGGGGGGCCACCTCTCCCAACTCACTGCCAAACACCAGGCGCGTTACCACCCCTGCGGAGTTTAGGATAGAAACCGCCCCCGTGGCAAAGCCCTCTGCCGAGGAGATGGCCCAGGGTGTGGGCAGCTCTAAAACCAAGTCTGCCCCGCCGGAGAGGGCCATGGCGGCTCTGCGCCACTTATCTGTAATGGCCGCCTCGCCTCTTTGCACCCAGTTGCCGCTCATGACGGCAATGACAGGGCAGTCCCGGCCAAAGGTGCGCCGGGATTCTTGGATCTGGTAGCGGTGACCGCTGTGGAGGGGATTATATTCCGCCACGATGCCAATAGTCTCCATAATTAGGGCTCCTTCACGAGAAAAAATAGAAAAAGCTAAAAAAATAGTTGTTCTTTCCAATAATTTGGTCTAAAATAAGCATGAATCTATTTTAATCCTTAGAAGAAAAACTGGCAAGGGTTGAATGTTGATAAAATAAGGAGTGTATAGCTACGATGAAAGTATTAGTTATCAATGCGGGAAGCTCTTCCCTCAAGTATCAGCTCATGGACCCCGATACCCGCGACGTGCTGGCTAAGGGCCTTTGCGAGAGAATCGGCATCGACGGCCACTTAAAGCACACCCCCACCGGTAAGGACGTGTTTGACGCCGACATAGATCTGCCCGATCACGACGAAGCCATCCAGCAGGTTCTGGCTCTTCTGACCCACAACCACTACGGCGTTATCAAGGACATCAACGAGATCGACGCCATCGGCCACCGTGTGGTCCACGGCGGCGAAGACTTTACCCACTCCATGATCATCGACCGTAAGGTCATCAAGGGCATTGAGGAGTGCATCCCCTTAGCCCCCCTCCACAACCCCGCCAACATCACCGGCATTCGTGCCTGCCAGGACGTGATGCCCGGTAAGCCCATGGTGGCCGTGTTCGACACCGCCTTCCACCAGACCATTCCCCCCAAGGGCTATATGTATGCCGTGCCTTACCGCTTCTACACCGAGAATAAGGTGCGCCGCTACGGCTTCCACGGCACCTCTCACGACTATGTTTCCCACCGCGCTGCCGAGCTTTGTGGCAAGCCCATCGAGGAGCTGCGCTTAGTCTCCTGCCACCTGGGTAACGGCGCCTCCACCTGCGCCATCAAGTACGGCAAGTCCATTGACACCTCCATGGGCTTCACCCCCACCGACGGTCTGCCCATGGGCACCCGTTCCGGCGCCATTGACCCCTCCATCACCGAGTATATCGCCCGTGTCCGCGGCTACAGCCCCGAGCGCGTGGAGAACATCCTCAATAAGGAATCCGGCATGCTGGGCCTCTCCGGCGTCTCTTCCGACTTCCGCGACCTGGAAAAGGCCGCTAAGGAAGGCAATGACCGCGCCCAGCTGGCCATCGACATCTTCTGCTACAAGGTAACCAAGCGCATCGGCTCCGGCGCAGCCTCCATGGGCGGCATCGACGGTGTGATCTTCACCGCAGGCGTAGGCGAAAACTCCGCCTCCATCCGTGCGCAGATCATGGAAGACCTGGGCTTCTTAGGCCTCTTCATCGATCCCGTGAAGAACCAGACCCGTGACGAGGCCATTGTCTCCCGTGACGATTCCCCCGGCTACATCTTCGTGGTGCCCACCAACGAAGAGCTGATGATCGCCCTGGACACCGCCAGACTGGTGAGAGATAAGATCTAAGCCCTGATAAAACCATAGTTAAAATGGCAGGCGCCCTTGGGTGTCTGCCATTTTTCCCCGTTTTCTGCAAAGGAGGAAAGCCATGATACGCATACAGGGCCTCACCCTCAGCCCCGGCGAGGCGGAGATCGGCCTTCTTAAAAAGGCGGCGCAGCTTCTGGGCGTACCCCAGGAGGAGATCAAGGGCCTTGCCATCACCCGCCAGTCCATTGACGCCAGAAAAAAGGACCAGATCCGCTACGTCTACACCGTGGAAGTGAAGGCGGCGGCGGAAGAGCGACTGGTGAAAAGGGCAGCCAATTCCAATATCACCCTGGCGCAGCCCCAGGAGCCTTACGTCCTGCCCGCCCCGACCCGCGTCTACTCCTACCCTCCCGTGGTGGTGGGCATGGGGCCGGGGGGACTCTTCGCGGCCTTACTCCTGGCCCGGGCAGGACTAAAACCCATCCTCTTAGAGCGGGGCCGCCCTGTGGAAGAGAGAGGCCGAGATGTGGAAAACTTTTGGAAAACGGGAAAACTGAACACCCAGTCTAACGTCCAATTCGGCGAAGGCGGGGCGGGCACCTTCTCCGACGGCAAGCTCACCACAGGCATCAAGGACAAGCGCGCCCGTGCTGTCATGGAGCTCTTGGCAGACCACGGCGCGCCTTCTGACATCCTCTACGCCCATAAGCCCCACATCGGAACGGATATTCTGCGTCTGGTGGTGAAGAGCATTCGGGAAGAGCTGCTGTCCTTAGGGGCCCGGGTGCGCTTTTCCCATCAGCTCACCGGCCTGGGCATCGAAGCCGGGGTTCTTACGGGAATCGAAGCCGAAGGGCCCGAGGGTGCGTATTCCTTAGACTGCGAGGCTCTGATTTTGGCCCCCGGCCACTCGGCGCGGGACACCTTCGCCATGCTCCACCGTATGGGAATCCCCATGGAGCAAAAGCCCTTTGCCATTGGCTTGCGCATTGAACACAAACAGGAGGAGATCAGCCGCGCCCAGTTTGGCCAGGCGGCGGATAAGATCCCCCCCTCGGACTATAAGCTCTCCTGCCATCTCCCCAGCGGCCGCTCCGCCTTCACCTTCTGCGTCTGTCCCGGCGGGGAAGTGGTGGCGGCTGCCTCGGCGGAGGGGATGCTGGTGACCAACGGCATGAGCCATAGGAAAAGAGACGGGGAGAATATTAACGGCGGCTTTTTGGTGGGCGTCGGCCCGGAGGACTACCCGGGCGACGACCCCTTAGCCGGCGTGCGTTTTCAGGAGATTTGGGAAAAAGCCGCCTGGGAATTGGGCGGGCGCAATTTCCGCGCCCCGGCCCAGCTGGTGGGGGATTTCCTGGCGGGAGTCCCCTCCCAAGGCCCGGGAAGCATACAGCCCACTTACAAACCAGGGGTCACCTGGACGAATTTAGACGCCTGCCTGCCGGACTATGTAACCAGCACCCTGCGGGAGGCCCTGCCCATCTTCGGACGGAAGGTGAAGGGCTTTGACCATCCCCACGCCCTTCTCACCGGGGTGGAGACCCGCTCTTCCTCGCCCTTGCGCATCTTGCGGGACAGCCGCACCCTGGAATCTGCGGTGAAGGGCCTATATCCCTGCGGGGAAGGGGCAGGCTATGCGGGGGGCATCGTCTCCGCCGCCGTGGACGGAATCCGTGTGGCCGAGGCTGTGTTGGGCGGCAAATGAAAAACCCGGCCCCCATTATAGGAGCCGGGCTGGGATCAGTTGAGGTAGCCCATGGATTGGATCAGATCGTAAGGGTTGACCTCCTTGGGGTTTACTAAATCGTCCAAAAGCTGGTCGTAAAGCCGGGGGAGCTGGATGCCGGGGATGCGGTCTAATTCCTCGCCGTCCTGGTAGAGGATCACCAGGGGCGTGGCGTGGACGCCAATCTCCAGGGCCAGAAAGCCCTCCTGGTCAGCGTTGATGCTGCAGGCCACCACGGTTTCTGCGTATTTGGGCAGCACCTCTTCCAAAATGGGGGTCACTTCCCGGCAGGCCTCGTGCCAGTCTGTCCAAAAATAGGCCAAAACGATGGCGCCGGAGGCCACCGCCGCCTCAAATTCGTCGCTGTTCATTGGGACTAAAGCCATGTGGGTCATCCTTTCTCTTGGTGGGATGGGAATCTGTCAGTTAAAGCTAATTGTAGAAGAGTTGCGCCCTTTCGTCAAGAGAACAGTTGCAATTTATTTTTATTCCAGTGTATAATGGTGTTTACTATTGAATTTTGCGTCTTGATTAGGAGTGAGGCATATGGCTGAAATGAGCCAGAATTTTATCCATGATTTTATCGACGAGGAGTTGGCCCCCGGCGGCCGCTGTGCAGGAATGCGGGTTCACACCCGTTTTCCGCCTGAGCCAAACGGCTACCTCCACATCGGCCACGCCAAGGCCATCTATGTGGACTTCGGCACGGCGGAAAAATACGGTGGCCTGTGTAACCTGCGGATGGACGACACCAACCCCACCAAGGAAGACGTCACCTACGTGGAGGCCATCCAGGAGGATATCAAGTGGCTGGGCTTTGATTGGGAAGACCGCTTTTACTTCGCCTCTGACTACTTTGAGGAGATGTATGGCTACGCCGAGGAGCTGATCGGAAAGGGCCTGGCCTATGTCTGCCAGCTGACCCCCGAGGAGATGAAGGCCAACCGGGGCGACGTGGGGAAGCCCGCCCAGAGCCCCTATCGCGACAGACCCATAGAGGAGAGCCTGGACCTCTTCCGCCGGATGAGAGCCGGTGAGTTTCCCGACGGGGCCATGACCCTGCGGGGGAAGATCGACTTAGCCTCGGGCAACTTTAACATGCGCGACCCTGTGATCTACCGTATCAGCCACATGCACCACCACCGTTCCGGGGATAAATGGTGCATCTATCCCATGTACGACTACGCCCACCCCTTGGAAGACGCCATCGAAAATATCACCCACTCCCTCTGCTCCTTGGAGTTTGAGGATCACAGACCCCTTTACGAGTGGGTGCGGGACAACGTTTCCGTTAAGGGTAATCCCCGTCAGATCGAGTTTGCCCGGCTGAATATGACTTATACGGTGATGTCTAAGAGAAAGCTGCGGCAATTGGTGGAAGAGGGCCACGTGTCCGGCTGGGACGACCCCAGAATGCCCACCCTCTGCGGTCTGCGCCGCCGGGGCTATACCCCTGCCTCTGTGCGTAACTTTGCCGAGCGCATTGGCGTTGCTAAGGCTGCTTCCACGGTGGAATACGGCTTTTTGGAGCACTGCCTGCGGGAGGATTTGAACCTCTCCGCCGCCCGGGTGATGGCGGTGCTGCGGCCTGTGAAGCTCACCATTACCAACTACCCCGAGGGCCGCAGCGAGACCTTTATGGTGGAAAATAACCCCAACCGTCCCGAGGACGGCGAGCGGGAAGTCACCTTCTCCCGGAATCTCTACATCGAGGCGGAGGACTTTATGGAGGAGCCTGCCAAGAAGTATTTCCGCCTTTTCCCCGGCAATGAAGTCCGCCTCAAGGGCGCCTACGTGGTGAAATGCACCGGCTGCGTGAAGGACGAGGCGGGAAATGTCATCGAGGTTCTGGCGGAGTACGACCCCGACTCCCGGGGCGGCAACCCTGCCGACGGGCGCAAGATCAAGGGCACCATCCACTGGGTGGACGAAAGCACCTGCCTGGAGGCGGAGCTGCGCCTTTACGACAATCTATTTACCGACCCCGCCCCCGACGCCGGAGACAAGAACTTTATCGACGCTTTGAATCCCGACTCCCTAAAAGTGCTCACCGGCTGCAAGGTGGAAAAGAGCCTGGGGGAGGCGAAGATAGGCGAGGCCTTCCAGTTTATGCGCATGGGCTATTTTAGCCTAGACCCCAAGGACGCAGGGCCGGGTAAGCTGGTGTTTAACCGCTCTGTGACCTTAAAAGACAGCTTTAAGAAGGAAGGGGACTAGAGGCCATGGACAGAGAAAAAGCCTGGGCGCTTCTAACGGAATATAACAAGGAAAACTTCCACCTCCAACACGCTCAAACCGTGGGGGCCGTCCTCAGATGGTTTGCAATAGACCAGGGCTACGGCCAGGAGGCAGATTTTTGGGAAGTGGTGGGCCTTCTCCACGACCTGGATTTTGAACAGTTCCCCGACCAGCACTGTACGAAAACAGGGGAGATCATGCGGGAGCGCGGGGTGGAGGAGCCCATCATCCACGCTGCCATGAGCCACGGCTACGGCCTCTGCTCCGACGTGGCCCCGGAGCACCATATGGAAAAGGTGCTCTTCGCTGTGGATGAGCTCACCGGCCTGGTTGGCGCCGCCGCCCTCATGCGCCCCTCCAAGAGTGTGTCCGACATGGAGCTGAAGTCTCTCAAGAAAAAATTCAAGGACAAGGGCTTCGCAGCGGGCTGCTCCCGGGACGTGATCCAAAAGGGTGCGGAAATGCTGGGCTGGGAACTGGATGCCCTCCTGGACAAGACCCTTACCGCCATGAAAGAGATCGAGGCCGCGGGCTAAAAGAACCAATCAAAAACCCGAGACGGTATCAAAGCCGCCTCGGGTTTTATCATGGTAAAATCACTCAGGGATTGCGGTCATAGGGCCGGTTGGGGCGATTTTCCAGGTCGATAATCTCCCAAGCGTCGTAGAGGTGGAGGTAACGGTTGCGGCTCCAGCGCAGGGTGGTGCCGTCGGGGTGCAGTCTGTCGCAGACCACGGCGGAGATATCGCTCTTCACCCGGGAGAAGGACTCCACCCCCACCGAGGCGAAGATGCGAAAGCCCTTGCTTTGAAGGAAGAGCAGCGCCTCGCCGGTTTGGGTCACGTCCTGGCCGTCGGGCCGGGAGCCAAAGGGGTAGAGGAGCACCTGGGTGGGGCCTACCAGGCTTCCCACCTCGTTGAGCCAGCGGTCGGTATCGTCCTGGATGGCGGAGAGGCCCTTGTCCGCGTAGCGAATGTGGCCCCAGCTGTGGGAGGAGAAGGTCCAGCCGTTTTCCTTCAGCTTCGCCACAATGGGCTTAGCCTGCTTGATCTCTTTCTGGCGGTTGGCCTCATAGGCCTGACTGAGGTCGTCTCTGTCCGTCTGGGTGCGGTAGCCTAAAATGCCCTCAAAGCCCGTGAGGCCTATGCAGCCCATGGCGCCCTCGAAGGAAAAGTCAGGATGCTCCCTGACGAATTTTTCCATTAGGGTGATGGCGTCTAAATCCTGGGAGATCACTTCGTTCCCGGCGGGGTCAAGGCCCCAGCTCCACAGCTCACCGTCGTCCCCCAGGATGAGCTTATAGGTAAAGCCGTTTTCCTGCATGTAGGGGTAATAGTTTACATCGTCGTAGGAGACGATGAGGGGCTTTTTACCCTCGGGAAGCATAAGAGTATTCTTCACCATGCGCATCTCACCGGCCTCGTTGGGCTGCTCGGACCAAACGGAGTTGATGTCCACCAGCACATAGCCGTTATTGTAGAGGGCGGTGAGGATCTTGACATACTCTCCGGCGGTGACCATCCAGTCGTCGATGCCGTTGGCCTGGTTATCCCCGTCAAAGGCCAGCTCCGGATAGGCCACTACGGGGTGGAAGAAAATATGCTCCACCACGCCGTTATAGGGCACCAGGTTCACAGGGGGGGCGGGTGGCTCCGGGTCTTCCTCCTGAACCGGGTCCTGCACCACGGAGGAGTTGCCCTCCGTACCCTCCTCGCCGGCAGGATCATCCTTCTGGCAGGCAGAAAGGAAGAAGATCGAGAGTAGCAGCAGGATTAAAACCAATGCGCCTTTGGTAAACCGCGGCATATAAACACCCCTATCCTAAAATAACATGGCAGCTTCGCACTTTTTTTGAAGGTCTAAAAACAAATACATTATAATTATAGCACAGGTGATTTCTATTTTCGACAAAAAATGAAAAATAATTTATTCAGTCTTGGCCACAATAAAGAAAAAAGAAATTGCCCTCCTTGGCCCTGCGATTTTATAGTTGCAAAGGCAGTAGTTTTCTGTTAAAATAAATAGACGTGAGCCTATGGAAAAATCAGGAAAACTGTGGCTCGGAGATGTTTAGGAGCGTTTTGGCCTATGAAAAAAATAGAAAAAGAACTTCGCGCGCTGCGGGATCAGCAGGAATCTGAAATACTGCGGCGAGTTTTGTTTTGGTTGGGGGCTGCCGTTGTTCTCGAAGCCCTGGTGCTTTTGGTAAATCGGTTTTTCTTTCACTACCGCGCCTCAGAAATCGGCACCATGTACGGTCTTTTTAATGTGCTGAACGTAATGCAGTTTTTGGGCTTTATCCTGGCGGGCGCATCCATCATTTGGGCTGTCATCGCTATGCGCAAGGACCCAAAGCGCGGCGTATTTCGCATGATATTAGGCGCTGTGTTTGCGGCGATTTCGGTGATCGCCATCCTCTTCCTCCATGTGGGCGCAGCCAGTGTTTCCGTTCTGCTGGTGGCCATCCCCTCCTTCGGTGGCCTCATCATGGTCTACTACCTCTATCAGCGCGAGTTTTTCCTGGTTGCCTTTCTCTCCGGCGTGGGAATTTTGGGCCTTTGGATCAGCAAGCTTGCCGCAGGGCAGCATCAAACCCTGCTTTATACCTATCTGGCCCTGGGCCTTATCTTCACCCTCCTGTCCGCCGGCCTGATGTTCCCCCTCAAGAAGAACGACGGTACGGTAAAGCTGGGTGGTCAGCTGATGATGATCTTCATGCCCGATGCCAGCTACAAGGCCGTTTGGGTCACCTGCGGGCTGGTGGCCTTGGCCCTTGTTCTGCCCCTGATAGCCGGTGCGGCAGTCATCGCCCATTATGCCATTCTCGCCATCGTAGTTTGGCTCTTTGTCATGGCGGTGTACTTCACCTCACGCCTGATGTAATATAAAAAACCGCCGCTCACGTCTAACCGATGTGAGCGGCTTTTTGTATGTGGAATTACCCTGTGGGCAGGGAGAAGCCCTCCCAATAAACCAGCAGCGCCCCATCCTCCACCCAGATGGAGACAGGCGCCCCAAAAAACTCGTTACTGACCCCCAGGGGATGGGTGGGGAGGAGGGTGCCCCCCTCCAGGGAATAGCGACCGCCGCGAATGGCGACTCCCGAGGCAGCGCCGCCCATGGCGAAGAGGGAGAACATACCCCTAAGCCCCGGGGGAAAGTCCAGTCTGCCGTTTTTGATCACGGTAAAAACCCCGATTTCATGGTAAAGAAAGCCCCGCGCCCCTTCCTGGGCTAGAAAGTGGAGGGCCTGGAGGTTCGCCAGGCTATGATCTGGCCTCCCGCCCGTGCAGCCGTAAAGGTGAAAGCTGCGATAACCCCGACGGAGCCCTTCCCTTATGGCCAGCATGGTGTCCGTGTCGTCCTTCTCCTTGGGGAAGGTGATTGCGGGAATATGAGGAGGGAGGGGGCAGTCCAGCGAGTCGAAATCACCCACCAGCAGATGGGGGGTAAGGCCTGCGGCAAGACAGTGGCGATACCCACCGTCGGCGGCGATGATAGTATCTTCCGGCCCGGGCCTGCGGGAAAGGCCGTAATAGGAACCGGCTGCGAAGAGAAAACAGCTGGCTTTGGACATGAGGACACCTTCTTTGCGGTTTTCTATAGTGTACCACAGCTTCTTCCCCTTGCAAACGGGAAAAACCTCTGCTATAATCAGAAAGGACAATTGAATAGTACCGGGGAGCTTGCAAAAAGCAGGCTGAGAGTAAGCTAATGTGCTTTGACCCATCACCTGATTTGGATAATGCCAACGTAGGGAAACACCACAATCATATTGCGGAGATACCTTGGTATCGCTGCTTTTTTTGTACCCTGCTCCTGGCCTCGGAAAGGAGAACCCATGAAACACTGCCTAAAAAATCTGCGGAAAAATCCCCCCCTCATCCACTGCATCACAAACTACGTCACAGCAAACGACGTAGCAAACGCACTTCTTGCCATAGGCGCCAGCCCCATCATGGCCGACGATGTGAAGGAGGTTCAGGAGATTACCGCCATCTGTAGCGGCCTTTACCTGAACATCGGCACCCTGAACAGCCAAACCATACCCGCCATGTTTTTAGCGGGAGAAAAAGCCAAAAGCCTGGGACATTCTGTTTTGCTGGATCCTGTGGGCGCGGGCGCCAGCAGCCTGCGCACCCAAACGGCCCTGGATATCCTGCAAACTGTAAAGCCCCAGATCCTCCGGGGCAACATCTCGGAGATCAAGACCCTGGCAAAGGGTACCGGCACCACCAAGGGCGTTGACGCCGACATCGCCGACGCCGTGACGGATAAAACCCTGGAGGAAGCCGTTGATTTTGCCAAAGGCCTTTCCCAGGAAACGGGCAGCCTGGTGGTCATCACCGGGGCCATAGACCTGGTGGCAGACGCAAACCGCTGCTTCGTGATCCGCAACGGCAGGCCGGAAATGGGCCGGGTGACGGGAACGGGCTGCCAGCTCTCCGCCATCCTCACCGCCTTTGTGGCAGCCAACCCTCAAGAGCCCCTCTTGGCCGCCGCCGCCGCAGTTTGTACCATGGGTATAGCCGGGGAGATGGGCCACTACCATCTGTTGCACCACGAAGGAAACGCAGCCTACCGCGACCATATGATTGACGCCCTCTTCCACCTGGACGGCGCAAGAATGGAGGCCATGGCCCGCTATGAAATTCGATAGGAAAGCCCTGCTGCTTTACGCCGTGACAGATACCGCCTGGCTGGGAGGAAAGGCCCTATCAACCCAAGTGGAGATGGCCCTGGAAGGTGGCGTGACCTTTCTACAGTACCGGGATAAAAGCCTGGGGGACCCTGCTTTTTTAGAGGAGGCCGCCAAGCTTCGGGCCCTCTGCCGCCGCTATAAAGTCCCCTTCGTGGTGAACGACAGGGTAGCTCTTGCCATAGAGGCCGGGGCCGACGGGGTCCACGTGGGCCAGGAAGACATGGAGGCAGGGGCGGTGAGAGAGCGCATCGGCCCCGGTATGATTCTGGGGGTTTCTGTCCAAACTGTGGAGGAAGCCCAAAAGGCCCAGACGGCCGGGGCGGACTACCTGGGTGTGGGGGCCGTGTTTCCAACCGAGACGAAGAAGGACGCAGCAGAGGTGCCCCTGGAGACTCTAAAAGCCATCTGCAAGGCCGTTTCCATTCCCGTGGTGGCCATAGGGGGGATTACGGCAGAAAACCTTCATGCCCTACGAGAAAGCGGCATCGCGGGGGTAGCCCTGGTGAGCGCCATCTTCGCCCAAGAGCACATCCTAGAGGCAACAGAGAGATTGAAAGCAAGTTGTGAGGAGGGGTTTTCCCGTGATAAAAGGGGTAATCTTTGATGCCGACGGCACCCTTTTAGACTCCACTGCCATGTGGATTCAGGCCGGCGCCCGTTACCTGGAGACCCAGGGCATCGTGGTCCCGCCGGACCTGGGTCGTGAGCTCTTCCCCCTGACCCCTGGGGAGGTGGCCCTTCTTTTCCAGCGGCGCTTCGGCATCACCAAAAGCGTGCCGGAGATCATTCAAGGGGCCAATGAGGTGGTGCGCCGCTTCTATTTGGAGGAAGTGACCCTCAAGCCCGGCGTGGTGCCCTTTTTGGAAAGGCTGAAGGCCCTGGACATCCCCATGACCATGGCCACCGCCACGGAGTATGAGGTGATCTGCGAGGTACTGGCCCGGACGGGCATCCGTGACTATTTCGGTGAGGTGTTCACCTGTGGCCGAGTGGGCCGGGGCAAGGAGCAGCCGGACATCTACTTGGCCGCTAAGGACTTTATGGGAACGCCCCCTGAGGCCACATGGGTTTTTGAAGATGCCCTCCACGGCGTGGAAACGGCCTTTCGGGCAGGTTTTCGGGTAGTGGGTGTTCACGACGCCATCAGCGAAGGGGTGAAGGGGCGCATCATGGCCTCGTCCCACCTGTATCTCCAGGATTTAACCGATTTCGACCAGTTTTATCCCTTTGCCCAAGGCATGTGTGACGAGAAAAACAGGGAAGGAGGGGGCCTATGCACACAGCCCTGACCATAGCCGGCAGCGATTCCGGTGGCGGCGCAGGCATACAGGCGGACATCAAAACCATGACCGCCCACGGGGTTTTTGCCATGAGCGCCCTCACAGCCCTCACCGCCCAGAACACCCTGGGGGTGCAGGGGATATTTCCCGTGCCACCGGATTTTTTAGCGCGCCAGCTGGACAGCATTTTTCAGGATATAAAGCCCCAGGCGGTGAAAATCGGCATGGTGGCCTCCGGAGAGCTGGCCCAGGTGATTGCCCAAAAGCTGCGGCAATATGAAGCGCCCCACATTGTGCTGGACCCTGTCATGGTGGCCTCCACCGGGGCCATGCTCATAGGGGGCGGCGCTGCGGAGGGCCTTAAAACCCTGCTCTTTCCCTTGGCGGAGGTCATCACCCCCAATATTCCCGAGGCCCAGGCCCTGACAGGCCGGAAAATCCACGGGCCCAAGGAGATGGAGGAGGCCGCCAGGGAGCTGGGAGAGACCTATGGCTGCGCCGTACTCTGTAAGGGTGGCCATCAAATCAGCGACGCCAACGACCTCCTTTACCACAAGGGCAGCTTCCACTGGTTCTATGGGCAGCGGATTGACACCAAAAATACCCATGGAACAGGCTGCACCCTCTCCAGCGCCATGGCCGCCAATCTGGCAAAGGGCCAAAGCCTAGAGGAGGCGGTGGCCGGGGCAAAGCGCTACCTTTCTGCCGCCCTGGGCGCGAAGCTTCAGCTGGGTCACGGGGTAGGGCCCCTGAATCACGCCTTTGCCATCACTGGAGAATACTAAAAACACGACGTCCCAATAAAAGGGACGTCGTGTCTTTTTCGAAAGAAAAAACGCACCGCCTACTAAGAAGCAGCGCGTTTTCCTCTACATCAAAGGCTGGTCTCGGCAAAGTAATCTCTGGTCTCCTGGGCGTTTTTCATGATCTCCTCCCGCAGGGCCTCTAGGGAGGGGAACTTGCGCTCGGGACGCAGAAACTCGTAAAACTCCATGCGGATCTCCTGGCCGTAAAGGTCGCCGGAGTAGTCCAGGATGAAGCCCTCCACGGTGAGAACGTTGCCGTCGTCCACCGTGGGCCGGATGCCCACATTGGTGACCGCGATGTGAGAATCGCCGTTTTCCAGCCAGACCCTGGTGGCATACACCCCTTTGGCCGGGGGCAGAACATAGGGCTTCAGCTTGAGATTCACCGTGGGAAAGCCCAGGGAGGAGCCCAGCTTCTTCCCGTGGGAGACCTTATCGCTGATGGTATGAGGGTGGCCCAAAAACTCCCGGGCCCGGGCCACCTCGCCTTGGGCGATAAGAGTCCGAATGTAAGTGGAGGAGATGGTAATGCCGTCTTCCTCCACCTTTTCAATGATGTCGAGACCCACGCCAAGCTCTGCGCAAAGGGCAGACAGGCGGGAGGGGTTCCCCTCGCCCTTATAGCCAAAGTGGTAGTCATGGCCCGCCACCAGATGGATGGCCCCCAGCTCCCCCACTAAGGTATCCTGCACAAAAGACTGCCAGGACTGCTTCATCCGCTCAGGGGTAAAGGGGGCCACGATGACGTCTTCAATGCCGTAATAGCGGCGCATCAGCTCGGCCCTGTCGTCGGGGGCGGTGAGAAGGCAGATGGGCTTATTGAAAATAATGCTCTGGGGATGGGGGTCGAAGGTATAGGCCGAAGAGATGGCATGCAGCTCCAGGGCCCGCTCCTTGGCACGCTGCAAAAGAGCGCCGTGACCTCTGTGCACCCCGTCGAAAAAGCCCAAAGCGATGACGCGTTTCGTCTGTTCCAAATCATTGCACCTCGAAAAAACTTTTGATGGTGGTAAGGGTTCCGTCCCGGGCCATTCCTAACATCAGAAAAGCGCCGTCCTCCCCGTAGACACGATAGCTGCCGTCCTCCGCCTGGGTGAGGGTTGAAACGCCGTTTCGAATCTTCCACTCCGCCTCCCGGGACACGGTAAGGGCCGGGTCCGGAAAGTAGCTGTCCACAGGCAGCAGCAGGGAGCCGGGGGCGGGATGGGCCAGAATCTCCTCCAGGCTATGGGCATCGGAAAGGGTAAAGCCCGCGGATTTTGTCCGCCGCAGGGAAGAAAGGCAGCCGCCTACTGCTAAGGCCCCGCCGATGTCGTGGCATAGAGTACGGATGTAAGTCCCCTTAGAGCACAAAACCCGCAGGGAAAACTCGAAAGGGGAGAGGGCCTCTAAAAGCTCCAGCTCGTAGATGGTCACAGGGCGCGGCTCTCGCTCCACTTCCATCCCGGCTCGGGCCAATTCGTAGAGCTTTTTGCCGTTCTTCTTAATGGCGGAGTACATGGGGGGCAGCTGCATGATTTCCCCTCGAAAAGGGGGCAGAACAGCCTCTACCTGTTCCCGGGCAAACTGCGCGGGGGTTTCTTGTAAAATCGTACCCGTTATGTCCTGGGTGTCGGTGACGAGCCCTAAGCGCAGGGTGGCCAGGTATTCCTTCTCCCGCTCCGCAGCAAATTCCACAGCCCGGGTGGCCCTGCCCACAAAAACGGGCAGGACCCCGGTGGCCATGGGGTCTAAAGTCCCCGCGTGGCCAATGCGCTTCTCCTTCAGGCAGGAGCGCAGCTTGGCCACCACATCGTGGGAGGTCCAGCCCTGGGGCTTGTCCACAATCATAATTCCGTTTGGCAATGGGGTCACCTCTTGGCGTCTTCGGCCCGCACAGCGGCAATGGCCCTAATCAGCGCGGCCCGGGCCTCTTCCTGGGTGCCCAGCACCGTGGCCCCCGCTGCGGCCGGATGGCCCCCGCCGCCCAGATGGGCGCAAACCCGGGAGGCATGGAGGTTAGCCCCGGTGCGCAGGGAAATCTTATACTCCCCGGGGCGCAGCTCCCGGATGATGGCGGCGTTTTCCGCCCCCTGCACCTGCTCGATAAAGGCGGCGATGTTTTCCAAGTCCTCCTCGTTGGCCGAAACCGAGGCGATCATCTCCAGGGTCAAGAGAGAGAAGACGGTGCGGCCCTCATCCAAAAGGGTCATTCCCGCCACCAGCATCCCCTCCAGCTTCAGCCTTGCCAGGGATTTGGTGCGAAAATGCCGCTTGTTGGCCGCGGCATAGTCAAAGCCGATCTCGAAGAGCTCGGCGGTGATGCGATGGGTCTCTGCCGTGGTGTTGGAGAACATATAGCAGCCGGTATCGGTGGAGATGGCCACATAGAGAAGCAGGGCAATCTCGGAATCGAGGGTGCCCAGCTCCTTGAGGATCAGGTATAACAGCTCACCACAGGCTGCGTGGCCTGGGGAGAGGCAGGTCTCTTTTGCGTAGCCCGTGTTAGAGCCGTGGTGGTCGATACAGAGGTCAATAGAGCCTGTAAAGCGCTTTGCGTTGTCAGGAAGCATTTCTTCAGAGGCCATATCCACTGCAACCACAAAGGAAGGGGTAAAATCATCCGGCGGCAGAAGCCTTTCAATATAGGGGCTGTAAAGGCCATGAGCTTCCGGGTTGGGCAGCACGTAGCTGGTTTTTCCCAAAAGCCGCAGGCCCAAAGAGAGAGCCCCGGCGCAGCCTATGGTGTCTCCATCCGGCCTGTGGTGGGTGAGGATGAGGACCTGGTCCTTGCTGCGCAAAAGGGCGGCGGCGGCGCGATAATCCATCAGGCCACCTCCTTATTCACGATCCAGGTCTCGCAGAAGCTTCAAAATATGCGCGCCCTTGTCGATGGAATCGTCCCGGGCAAAGGTTAATTCCGGGGTGTAGCGTAGGGAGAGGGCCCGGCCCAATTCCCGGCGCAGGTAACCGCCGGAGGACTTGAGGCCCTTCAATACCGTGTCGATGTCCCCCTTGTCCAAAACGCTGACATACACCTTGGCAAAGCGGAGGTCCGGCGTGGTCTCCACCGCAGTGATGGAAACCAGGCCGGAGGACACCCTTGGGTCCTTCAGGGTGCGAAAGAGGGAGGAGAGCTCCCGCTGAATTTCTTCGTTGATGCGTCCAAGTCTATTGTTAGACATAAAACCTCCTGTAAAGGCACGATACTTTAAGCGTTAATCTGCTCCATGATATAGGCTTCAATCACGTCGCCTGTTTTCAGGTCGCTGTACTTCTCGATGGAGATACCGCATTCGTAGCCGTGGGCCACTTCCTTCACATCGTCCTTAAAGCGGCGCAAGGAGCCGATGGCGCCTTCGTGAACCACAATGCCGTCGCGCACCAGCCGCAGGGAAGCCCCTCGGGAGACCTTGCCCTCGGTGACGTAGCAGCCGGCGATGATGCCCGCGCCGGTGATCTTGTAAACCTCGCGGACTTCAACCCGACCCAGGGCCACTTCCTTAAACTTGGGAGAGAGCATGCCCTTCATCGCCGCTTCGATCTCGTCGATGCATTCGTAGATTATGCGGTACATGCGCATATCCACGCTCATGCGGATGGCGGAATCTCTGGCGCTGGTGTCCGGCCGCACGTTAAAGCCCACGATGATAGCGTTGGAGGTGGAGGCCAGCATCACGTCGGATTCGTTGATGGCGCCCACGGCGCAGTGAATGACGCGCACGCGAACGTCCTCGTTGGTGAGCTTTTCCAAGGAGGCGCGAACAGCCTCGGCGGAGCCCTGAACGTCGGCCTTCACGATGAGGTTTAAGTCCTTCAGCTCGCCCAGCTGGATCTGGCTAAAGAGATCCTCCAGGGTGACCTTCTGGCTGGAAGCGCCGGAGGCCATCTTGTTCTCGTGCTTTCTCTGGTCGGCCAGCTCTCTTGCCATGCGCTCGTCGGCCACGGCGTGGAAGTCGTCACCGGCGCCTGGCACCTCGCTCATGCCGATGATCTCCACGGGAACGGAGGGGCCGGCGTGGAGGATCTTATGACCGCGGGCGTCTGTCATGGCGCGGACACGGCCCACGGCAGTGCCTGCGATGATGACATCGCCCTGGTTGAGGGTACCGTTCTGGACCAAGAGGGTAGCCACGGGGCCGCGGCCCTTGTCCAAGCGGGCCTCGATGACCACACCATGGGCAGAGCGGTTGGGGTTGGCGCGAAGCTCCTGCATCTCGGCGGTGAGGACCACCATGTCCAGGAGGTTGTCGATGCCTTCGCCTGTCTTGGCGGAGATGGGGCAGATAATGGTCTCGCCGCCCCACTCTTCAGAAACCAGGTTATACTCTGTCAGCTGCTGCTTGATGCGCTCGGGGTTGGCCGAGGGCTTATCCATTTTGTTGATGGCTACGATGATGGGAATATCGGCGGCTCTGGCGTGGTTGATGGACTCTATGGTCTGGGGCATGATGCCGTCGTCCGCCGCCACCACCAGGATGGCGATATCGGTGACCATGGCGCCGCGGGCGCGCATGGCGGTAAAGGCCTCATGGCCGGGGGTGTCCAGGAAGGTGATGACAGAATCCTTGGCCTCGGCCTGGTAAGCGCCGATGTGCTGGGTGATGCCGCCGGCCTCGCCTGTGACCACGCTGGCGTTACGGATGCAGTCTAAAAGGGAGGTCTTGCCGTGGTCAACGTGGCCCATGACCACCACAATGGGGGCACGGGGGATCAGGTCTTCTTCCTTATCCTCGGCGGTGTCAATGAGGCGCTCTTCGATGGTCACCACCACCTCGCGCTCCACCTTGCAGCCCATTTCCAGGGCCACCAGGGCGGCGGTGTCGTGGTCGATGAATTCCGGCAGGGAGGCCATGATGCCCATCTTCATCAGCTGCTTCACCACGTCGGCCCCGGTCTTCTTCATCCGGGAGGCCAGTTCACCTACGGCGATCTCGTCGGGGATTTTTACGGTGAGAGGGGTCTTCTTCGCCAGCTCCAGCTGGAGCCGTCTCATCTTCTCCTGCTCTTCCTGGCGGCGCTTGTTGCCAAAGGTGGGCTGCTTGCGCTGGGTGTTCTTATTCTGGATCTTCTGCTTGCCCGTCTGCATCTTGTTGGCTCTGTCGGGGGCCAGGGTTTCCAGCCGCTCGTCATAGCGCTCTAAGTTCACGTTACCGGCCTTACGGGTGTCCACCACCTTCTTCTCCGGCACACGGGAAGTGGCATTGTTCCCAGCGCCCTGGGCGGGTGCGGCAGGACGTGCGCCCTGAGGAGCCGCCTGCTGCTGGGGCTGGCCGGGGCGGTTGGGCACTGTGTTGGTATTGGGGCGAAGGGGCTGACCCTTTTGGAAGGGGGCAGGCTGCGCGGGCTTCTTCACCTCAGGCTGCGCAGGGGCAGCAGCAGGAGCCTCGGGAGCGGGATCGGGCACCACCACAGGGGCGGGGGGCGCAGCCTTCTTGGCCTCGGCAAAGACAGACTCTAAGCTCTCCACCTGGTTCTTCCGGGTTGCCACTTCAAAAATGATAGAAAGCTCCTTATCCTCCAAGACCTGCATGTGGTTCTTGGGGGTCTGGGCATATGTGGTGAGGATCTGGGTGATTTCCTTGGTAGAAAGCCCTAAATCCTTGGCAACTTCATGGACACGATATTTCACTAAACTCAAATAGGCCACCTCCGTAATAACGATAGCCAGGGGAGATACCCTCCCGGCTGCTTCTTTCCATTCCGAACGATTTATGTCTTCGGCTTCCCCTTGGGGTAGTACCGTTTTTTCTTCCGTAGAAGATTTTTCTCATGGGCGCGCTTTTCCTTTTGCCGGGCCAAGATCCGCGTGGCCTTCACCTCTAATTGGGCGTGGGCCTCTTCATACTGGGCCGGGTCTTCCGCCGCCAGCTTTTTCACCAGGGCGGCGGCAAAGCCCGCATCTGTAATGGCGGCCATGGCGCAGGAGGATCTTCCCACAGCCCGGCCCAGTTCGCCCTTATCCAGGGGGATAGTCAGGGCGGGAACTCTACCGGCCTCGGCAAAGTGGGCTGCCCGGCGGTGGGAATTTTCCGCCGTGTCTGAGGCGATGATCACCAGGGCGGCCTCTCGTCCTCGGCAGGCGGCCCCCACAGGCTCTTCTCCTATGGCGATGCGGCCCGCCTTTTTGCAAAGACCCAACAGGGTCGCGATGGCATTCATGGGGCCCCGCCTCCTTCCATCTCTTTTTCTAATGCGTCGTAAACCTCAGGGGGAACCGGGAGTGTGAAGGCCCGCTCCAAAGCTTTTGATTTGCGGATTTTCTTCAGGCACAAGGGGTCAGGGCAGAGGTAAGCGCCGCGCCCGGGCTTTTTCCCGTGGAAGTCCAGGGATACTTCGCCCTCGGGGGAGCGCACCACCCGAATCAGCTCTTTTTTTGCCTTCATTTCCCGGCAGCCAAGACACTGACGCAGGGGAATCTTTTTTGGCACGATGCCACCTCTCTTTCAGAAAATGGGGGATACTTAAAGGGCTTCCTCTTCAGCTTCCTCCACAGGGAGCTGGGCGTCCAGGACTTCCTCGTCCTCCTCTGCCTCATCCTCCGGCTGGTCGTAGAAGGCGCTCTCAGGCTTGATGTCGATCTTATAGCCGGTGAGCTTGGCGGCCAGGCGGGCGTTTTGCCCTTCCTTGCCTATGGCCAGAGAAAGCTGGTTGTCCGGCACCACCACCTGGCAGCTCTTTTCCCCCTCCACAGTGGTTACGGAGATCACATCGGCCGGGGCCAGAGCGGCGGCCACGTACTCCACGGGGTCATCGCTGTATTTGATGATGTCCACCTTTTCGTTATAAAGCTCATCCACCACATGATTCACCCGGGAGCCCTTGGGGCCTACGCAGGCGCCGATGGGGTCCACGTTTTCATCGGAGGACCAAACCGCCAGCTTAGAGCGGCTGCCTGCCTCACGGGCGATGGAGCGGATTTCCACGGTACCGTCGTAGATTTCCGGCACCTCCAGCTCGAACAGGCGCTTTACAAGGCCCGGGTGTGTGCGGGAGATGAGGATCTGAGGCCCGCGGTTGGTCCGGCGGACCTCCACCACGTAGACCTTCAGTCTGTCCCCGTCCCGTATCACCTCGCCCCGTACCTGCTCCGAGGTGGAGAGGTAGGCGTCGATGACCTCGGAGCCGCTGCCGATGCGGACGGAAACGGCGCCGCTTCTGGGGTCGATGCGGGTGACGGTGCCCATCATCATCTCGTGTTCTTTAGAGGTGAACTCGTCGTATACCATGCTGTGTTCCGCCTCACGCATGCCCTGGATAATCACCTGGCGGGCGGTTTGGGCGGCGATGCGTCCAAAGTTGCGGGGCTTGATCTCGATGCGCACCACGTCGCCGATCTGGGCGGTGGGAAGGGTGATGCGGGCTTCCTCTAAGGAGAGCTCCGTCTGGGGGGTGTCCACGGTTTCCACCACTTCTTTTTTCATGAACATGCGCACTTCGCCTTTTTCCTCGTCGGTCTCCACAAAGAGGTTGTCACTAATGCCCTCGTGGTCACGCTTATAGGCGGAGACCAGGGCCTGGGTGATCTTATCCAACATGTAGGACTTGGGGATGCCCTTTTCCTTCTCAATCATGGAAATGGCGGCGAAAAATTCTCTTCCGTCCAGTTCATTTGTCTTGGTTGTCTTTGCAGCTCGTTTCGCCATGACTTATAACTCCTCTTTCTTAAAAGCTCACATGCAGCCGAACCTGCGCCACATCTTGCTTGGGTATCTCCAGGGATTCGCCCGCTACGGTCAGGGTCACGTTTCCGTCCTGATAGGCTGCCAAAGTGCCGGTGAGGCTTTTTGCGCCGTCTCTGGCCTTGTAAAAGCGAAGGTCAACTGCTTGGCCTAAATATTGGGCAAAGTGCTGGGGGGTTCTTAAAATCCGGTCGGCGCCGGGGGAGGACACCTCAAAGATATAGGCCTCGCTGATAGGGTCCGCCTCGTCTAAGAGGTCGGAGAGGGCGCGGCTCACAGCCTCGCAGTCGTCTATGGCAATGCCGCCGGGCTTGTCGATGTAAACCCGCAGGTAAAAGCTGCCGGCCTCCTTCACATACTCCACATCCCAGAGGGAAAGGCCCAGGGAGCTCACTAGGGGGGCGGCGAGGCTTGCGGTAAGGTCGGTGATCTTGGACATGGAAAGCCCCTTTCTCAAAAAAATCCACTGGCGCGATGCCTCACGTTCAGTTTGCGGCGGTGACCGAAACTGCCAGTGCATAAAAGAAAGAGCGGGGCAGGCCCCACTCTCAGTTCATACAATCTACTTACTGTGTTATACTATACCACATATAGTAAAGGGATGCAAGGTGTTTTTGAAAAAAGTTTTCCCGAGAAAAGAAGGAAAAACTAGCTGAATTGGGGCAAAAAAGACAAAAAACAACAAAGTTTACTCTATTATAAGAGAATCATTTCTTGCAATCCCGGTCGAACTGTGCCATAATTTAAACAATATTTTGAAAATTGAGGTGGACGTCATCGCCATTCGAATCTTTACAGACAGCACCTGCGATCTTCCCTTGGAAGATCACTCCCGACTAGGCATCGAGGTTATGCCCCTTACCGTGCATTTTGGAGAGGAAAGCTACCTGGACGGTATAGAGCTGGCGGGGGAGGCGTTCTACCAAAAGCTTGATGTGGTGGAGGATTTGCCCACCACGGCCATGGTTCCGCCCCAGGCCTTTATCGACGCCTTCGCCCCCCATGTGGAGCGGGGCGACATCGTTGTGGGCATCTTTATCTCCAGCGAGATCAGCGGAACGTATCACGCAGCCTGTATCGCCAGAGATGCCTTTCCGGAAGGAAAAATCTTTATCTTAGATTCCAAAGTAGCCTCCGTGGGCCTGGGCCTTCTGGTCACTGAGGCAGCGAAGCTGCGGGATTTGGGCGTTTCCATCCATGACATGGTGGATACCATGAAAGATCTGATTCGACGCATCCGCTTTTACGCCGTGGTAGATACCCTCAAGTATCTGCGCAAGGGCGGCCGGGTTTCCGCCACCGCTGCTGTGGTGGGGGAGATTTTGGGGGTGAAGCCCATCGTCACCTTCGACGCGGAGGGCACCATCATTCCCTGCGGCAAAGGGCGCGGCATCAGCGGCGCGGTAAAGTTTCTCACCCAGGAGGCCTTAAAGCATGTGCCGGACTTTCGTCATGCAGTCGCAATTGGCCACGGGGGCGCGCCGGAGCGCATGGAACAGGTGAAGACCTATCTGAAGACACATATTCATGTAAAGTCCTGGCTCCATTGTGAAGTTGGGGCCGTGATCGGCACCTACGGCGGGCGCGGCTGCTTCGGCCTTTCCTATATCGAGGAGTAAGTTGAAAAAGTCATGACCACCCCTCTAAGGGGTGGCATGCACAAAGCCTGAAAGGCTATTTTCTAGCTAAGCCTAAAGGCTTACTGAAAGATTTGCCAACCGCATTGTGTTTACAGGCGGCCCCCTTCCGGGGGCTGCTATTTTTT
>JAVBLH010000039.1:0-31135 GCA_031553635.1 Evtepia sp.
ACAAGGCTCCCTCCGCCGCTTCCGAGCTGGTGTCTAAGGGCGTGGCCGTGGTGCTGGGCTCCTATGGCTCCAGCGTGTCCAAGGCCGGCTCCCCCATCTTTGCCGAGGCCGGCCTCCCCGCCATCGGCGTCACCTGCACCAACCCCCAGGTTACCCAGGGCAACACCCACTACTTCCGCGTCTGCTTCCTGGATCCCTTCCAGGGCACTGTCCAGGCTAAGTTTGCCATGGAAAAGTTCGGCGCCACCACCGCTTACTGCCTTGCTGAGCTGGGCAACGACTACGACGTGGGCCTGGTGAACTACTTCACCGAAGCTTTTGAAGCAGCAGGCGGCACCGTCATCAGCGAAACCTTCCCCAACGGCACCGCAGACTTCAGCTCCTACCTGAACACCGCCAAGGCACAGAACGCCCAGGTTATCTTTGCCCCCTGCTCCATCGCTTACGCCACCCAGATCATTGACCAGGCTTCCGCCCAGGGCGTCGAAATGCCCCTCATCGCCGGCGACACCTGGGACAGCAACAAGGTTGTGGAAGCTGCCCAGGGTAAGGCTGTTCAGGTCTTCGTTTCCACCTTCTATCAGGAAGGCGCTAACCCCGAGTTCGACGCAGGCTTTAAGGATTGGCTCAACGCTGACCCCGTGAACCTGGCCAACAACGGCGACAACGACATGATCTCCGCTGTGTCCGTCATGGGTTTCGACGCTTACTATGTGGCTCTGGAAGCCATGAAGAACGCCGGCTCCGTGGACCCCGTTGCCATCAACGAGGCTCTCTGGGCCACCACCTATGAGGGCGTGTCCGGCGCCATCGCTTTCGACGAGATCGGCGACGCCATCCGCAACACCGCTTATATCAAGAGCGTGGATACCGCCAACAACACCTGGACCTTCGAGAAGGAACAGAGCGTCGACTAATCATTCACCTGACCGAATTACTGGCGGGGGCGTTTTGCCCCCGCCGTAATTTGCGGCTTTTATGGAAATTGGAAAAAACCGGCCCTTTCGGGTACTGTTTTCGCCAAATTTCGCTCTTTCCCCTCTTTTTGCTGCCTTGAAAGGGAAGCCTTCTCTCTCCCTTTTCAAGACAGTAAAAATGAAATCCCTAATAGAAGGAGGCAACCCATGGACACCATATTCCCCTTTCTGCTCTCCGGCATCTCCGTTGGCGGCCAATATGCCCTCATCGCCATCGGCTACACCATGGTCTACGGCATCCTGCGCCTCATCAACTTTGCCCATGGCGACGTTTTCATGGCTTCGGGCCTGGTGATGGTCTATCTCTCCAGCTCCCTTCCCCTTTACTTATCCATTCCCTTTACCCTGGCCATTACCGTGACCATAGGCTACATCATCGAGCGGGCCGCTTACAGCCCCCTGCGCAGCGCCCCCCGTATGTCCATCATGATCTCCGCCATCGGGGTTTCCTACCTTTTGCAGAACCTGGCCCTCTATGTCACCGGCGGCATGAACCGGATCTATCCTGAAATTCCCCTCTTTGCCAAGCCCGTGGAGTTTTTGGGGGCCAACACCAAGCAGGTCACCCTCATCACCCCCTTCCTTACGGTGATCTTAGTGGTGCTTTTGGTGCTTCTCATCAACCACACCAAGGTGGGTATGGCCATGCGCTCTGTGGCCACGGACTTTGAAACCTCCCAGCTCATGGGCATTAAGATCAACTCCGTCATCAGCCTCACCTTCATCATCGGCTCCCTTCTGGCGGGGGTAGGCTCCATGCTCTACTTCTCCAACTACACCACCGTGGTGCCCCTCTCCGGCGCCATGCCGGGGCTCAAGGCCTTTGTGGCGGCGGTCTTTGGCGGCATAGGCTCTGTGCCGGGCGCGGTGATCGGCGCCTTTATCATCGGCATCTGCGAGAGCCTTATCAAGGGCCTGGACACCATCTTAGTCCACTTCGGCATCTTAAAGCAGGGCGTGGGCCTTGCCACCTTCTCCGACGCGTTTACCTTCGCCCTTCTCATTGTGATCCTGGTGGTAAAGCCCACAGGCATCTTCGGGGCGAAAGTCACCGACAAGGTTTAAGGAGGGCGGCACTATGAATAAGAAAACTCCTCTCCTCCAGGAGGCGGTAAAGCGCCAGCCTGTCGACCGGCTGCCCCTCATCATCACCGCCCTCATCATTGTGGCGGTCTACCTTGTGGTCTTCATCTTAGAGCAGACCGTGGACCCCACCCACATGATGTTCACCGTGCTGAAAAAGGGCGCCACCTATGCCCTGGTGGCCGTGTCTATGAACCTTTTAAACGGCTTTACGGGCCTATTTTCCCTGGGCCAGGCGGGCTTCATGCTCATCGGCGCCTATACCTATTGTATCTTTACCATCCCCATGGATAAGCGGGAAATGGTGTACCAGTATTTCGACGGGGGTATCATCAGCGGCACCGTGCCCGTGGTGATCGCCCTGATCTTCGCCGGGATCGCCGCTGCCTTCTTCGCCTTTTTCATCGGGCTGCCCGTCCTGCGCCTGAAGAGCGACTACTTAGCCATCGCCACCTTAGGCTTTGCGGAGATCATCCGGGCCATCATGCAGTGGAACGTGCTGGGCCCCATCACCAACGGCTCCAACCTTTTAAGCTTCTACCCCAGCTTCAGCAGCTTTAAGTATAGGGATCCGGTAACCAATAAGGTCCTTCTGAACTTCTCCTCTCTCACCGCCTTTGCCATCGCCGGTGTCTGCATCGCCATCATCGTCCTTTTGGTGCACTCCACCTACGGAAGAGCCTTTAAGGCCATCCGTGACGACGAGGTTTCCGCCGAGGCCATGGGCATTAACCTGGCAAAGCACAAGATGCAGTCCTTCATCATCAGCTCAGCCTTTGCCGGTGTGGGCGGGGCCATGCTGGCCATGTTCGCCAACTCTATCGCCGCCAAAAGCTTCAACGTCTCCATGACCTATGAGATCCTCCTGATCGTGGTCATCGGCGGTATAGGCTCCATCACAGGCAGTATCGTCAGCGCCTTTCTCTTCGTGGCCTGCTCCGAGTGGTGGCTGCGATTTTTGGATACCCCCATGACCCTCACCCCCGCCTCCAAGCTCCAGTTTGTGGGTGGCTTCTTAGTGGTGGTGGCTCTCTTCTCCCTTCTGGTCTTCCTGCGGCACCGCAAGTCGGCCCCTAAGAAGAAGAAGCGGATGTACACCATGCTGGCCGTGGTGGATGTGCTCTTAGTGGGCTGGGTGCTGTACTTCCAGTTCATGGGCGGGCTTCAGATGCCCTTCCTGCGTTTTGGCTTCCGGCTGGTGGTCTTCTCCGTGGTCATCATGATCGTGGTGCTCTTCTTCAGCCAAGGCCTTATGGGTACCAGAGAGCTGCCCGATGTGATCCGCGGCCTTTTGAATCTCTTAGCCCGCTTCCTCTATTGGGTGGCAAAAAAGCTGGGCAAGCCCCAAGGCTTCTGGGCAAAGTTTGCCGGAATGCTGGAAGCGCCCAAGGCGCCTGCCCCCGTTATAGCAGCCCAAGAGAAAGGAGGCGAGCACCGTGGGTGAAACCAATCCCAACGCAAAATCCGTCCTGCGGGTAGAAAACGTGACCATGCAGTTTGGCGGCGTGGTGGCCGTGGATAACGTCTCCTTCGAGGTGAACGAGCACGAAATCGTCTCCCTCATCGGCCCCAACGGCGCAGGCAAAACCACCAACTTTAACGTGATCACCGGGGTCTATGCCCCCACCAACGGCGCGGTGTACTTCATGGATGAAAAAATCATTGAAAACCACCCCCAGGGGAAGATGCGCGCCTCCTACAAGGGGCAAAACGGCGACCTTTACCACGGGGTGAAGGCCCCCACCCCGGACCATAGTACCAAATTGGGCGTCGCCCGCACCTTCCAAAACATCCGTCTCTGGAAGAGCCAAACGGTGTTTGAAAACGTGCTCATCGCCAAGCATCTGCGCCGCAAAAGTAACCTCTTCACCGCTACCTTCCACGTAAACTACAAGGAGGAGCGGCAGATGAAGGAGGATGCGGATAAGCTCTTGGACATTCTGGGCCTCCAGAGTGTGCGCAACGAGCTGTGTACCAGCCTTCCCTACGGCCAGCAGCGCCGGCTGGAGATCGCCCGGGCCATGGCCACCAATCCCCAGCTCATCCTCCTGGACGAACCCGCCGCGGGCATGAACCCCCAGGAGACCAAGGAACTCACAGAATTCATCGGGCGCATCCGCTCGGAGTTTGGCATGACCATTCTCATGATAGAGCACCACATGGACCTGGTGATGGATATCTCCGACCGGATCTACGTCTTAGACTTCGGCCGCCTCATTGCCAGCGGCAAGCCCGCCGAGGTGCAGAACAATCCCGACGTAATCGCCGCTTATCTGGGGGTGGAAGAAGATGCTGAAAATTGAAAATCTCAACGTGGCCTACGGCGGCATCAAGGCCCTGCGGGGCATTAGCTTAGAGGTGCCCGAGGGGAAGATCGTTACCCTCATCGGGGCCAACGGGGCGGGGAAATCCACCACCCTGCGGACTATCTCCGGCCTGGTGCGGGCCACAGAGGGCTCCATCACCTATAACGACAAGCCCCTTTTGGGTATGCCCATCAACAAGATCATCGAGGAAGGCATCGTCATGGTGCCCGAGGGGCGCCGGGTCTTCCCCGATATGTCCGTCCTGGAGAACCTGAAGATCGGCGCCTATCTGCGCAAGGACAAGAAGGCGATCGCCGAGGATATTAAGTGGATCTACTCTCTCTTCCCCCGTTTGGAGGAGAGAAACTGGCAGATGGCGGGGACGCTATCCGGCGGCGAGCAGCAGATGCTGGCCGTGGGCAGAGCCCTCATGAGCCGCCCCAAGGTCCTGATGATGGACGAACCCAGCCTGGGTCTGGCCCCCCTCATCGTCCGGGATATCTTCTCCATCATCCGGGAGATCAACAAGCAGGGCATGACCATTCTCCTCATTGAGCAAAACGCCAATATGGCCCTCCACGTAGCCGATATCGGCTACGTGCTGGAGACAGGTCACATCACCCTCACCGGCCCGGGGAAGGAACTCCTCAAGGATGAGAATGTGAAGCGGGCTTATTTGGGCCATTAAGCCCGAAGCGCACAGGGGGCGGAGCAGGTCAAGAAGGCAGGCCGAAGAGGCGAATGCAGAAAAGTCGCAGACTTTTTTGCATTCGTCGCGGAGGGCAGGCTTATTGACCGTCGCGCAGTCCCCCGGCGCGTGACATCTTCAATCCAAAAGCTGTCTGCCTTTTTTGGCAGGCAGTTTTTTTGCGCAAAAATCAGCGGGACAGGCCGTCATAAAATGGCCCTTAAAAAAGTAGAATTATTTGACAAGCCCTCTTGACAGTCTGGGGAAGTTATGCTATCCTAACATCGTTAGTTTAAGCTAACTACCTTCCCGTGAAGGAGAGATAATATGAACACTTTAAAAACTGTTCCCGTGGGCAAGACCGCCCATGTGGTAAAGGTCCATGGCGACGGGCCTCTGCGCCGCCGCATCATGGACATGGGACTCACCAAGGACGCGGAAATCTATGTTATGAAGGTGGCCCCCTTTGGAGACCCCATCGAGGTCATTGTCCGGGGCTACTCCCTGAGCATCCGCAAGGCCGACGCGGAAATGATCGAAGTGCGGTAAGAGAATCCCACTGGAAGAAAGAAGGAGAGACCTATGACCATACGCATTGCCCTGGCGGGTAACCCCAACGCGGGAAAAACCACACTCTTTAACGCCCTCACCGGCAGCAACCAGTTCGTAGGCAACTGGCCCGGGGTCACCGTGGAGCGCAAGGAGGGTACCCTGCGGCAGAACAAAGAGGTTTCTGTCATGGACCTGCCGGGGATCTATTCCCTCTCCCCCTACTCCCCTGAGGAGATCATTACCCGGAACTACTTAATAGGTGACAGACCCGACGTGATTTTGAACATCGTGGACGGGGTAAACCTGGAGCGCAACCTCTACCTCACCACCCAGCTTTTAGAGCTGGGCATTCCTATGGTGGTGGCCATCAACATGATAGACGCCGTGGAAAAGCGGGGCGATGTCATCGACCTTGCCGCCCTGGAACAGCGCCTGGGCTGCACGGTGGTTCCCATGTCCGCCCTGAGGGGCACCGGCGTGGAGGATGCCGCCTTGAAGGTCATCGAGGTGGCGAAGACCAAGGCACCGCCCCAGCCCAAGCCCTGCTTCGACGGGGCCGTGGAGCACGCCCTGGCCCATATCGAGGAGCGGCTCCTCCACGACCTTTCGGAGACCCAGCAGCGGTTTTACGCCATCAAGCTTTTTGAGCGGGACCCCAAGGTGGCGGAGAGCCTCAAGCTATCTCCTGAGGACAGGGCCCACATTGAAAGCGATATCCGCCTGTGCGAAAAGACCTTAGACGACGACGCCGAGGCCATTATCATCGGCCAGCGCTACCGCTATATCGAAACCATGATGGACGGCTGCTGTACCCGGAAAACCAAAAAAGGCCTGGGCATCTCCCAGAAGATCGACAAGGTGGTGACAAACCGCTTTTTGGCTCTGCCCATCTTCGCCGCAGTGATCTTCCTGGTGTATTACATCTCCGTGACCACTGTGGGCACCATGGTCACCGATTGGGCCAACGACGGCCTCTTTGGCGATGGGTTCTTCCTAGGCTCCAGCGGCGCTTACGGCGAGGTTTCTGAGGAATACGCTGTGGCCCAGAGCAAGGCAGATGCCTTCCTGAATCTCTGCGACCAGGCAGGCGTCTCCACCGAGGCCGCCACTGCCGAAGAGATTGATCCCACTGCCCAGGCCCAATTCCTCCAGGAAGCCGCCAGCATCACCGGCGATGTTCAGCTGGTGGGGGACGACGGCGAGATTTTCTACGAAGGCCCTGTGGCTGTCACCGACTATCTGGCTGCTGCCCAGCTGGAAGAGCCCGATCCCACAGCCTACGGAACTTGGGTGCCCGGCCTTCCCGTTCTCATTGGCGGGGCTTTGGAAAGCGCCAACGCCGCCCCCTGGCTGGAGAGCCTGATCTTAGACGGCATTGTCGGCGGTGTGGGCGCGGTTCTGGGCTTTGTGCCCCAGATGCTGGTGCTCTTCCTCTTCCTGGCCATCTTAGAGGCCTGCGGTTACATGGCCCGTATTGCCTTTATCCTGGATAAGATCTTCCGCCGCTTCGGCCTTTCCGGCAAGTCCTTCATCCCCATGCTCATTGCCACGGGCTGCGGCGTCCCCGGGGTCATGGCCAGCCGCACCATCGAGAGCCCCCGGGAGCGGCGCATGACCATCATGACCGCCACCTTCCTGCCCTGCGGCGCGAAATTGCCCATCATCGCCCTCATCGCCGGAGCCTTCTTCCCCACCTGGTGGTGGGTGGCCCCGGGAACCTACTTCTTGGGCATCGGCGCCGTGCTCCTCTCCGGGGCCATTCTGAAGAAGACCAAGATGTTTGCCGGGGAGGAGGCCCCCTTCGTCATGGAACTGCCCCTTTACCACCTGCCTATGGTGAAAAACGTCCTGCGCAGCATGTGGGACAGAGCTTGGGACTTTATCAAAAGGGCCGGTACCATCATCCTCTTGGCCTCCATCTTCATCTGGCTCACCTCCAACTTCGGCTTTGTGGACGGAGGCTTCACCATGCTGGGTGAGGGGCAGATGGAGGAAAGCCTTCTGGCTGTCATCGGCGGGGCAGTGGCCTGGATCTTCGCCCCCCTGGGCTTTGGCAATTGGCAGGCAGCTGTGGCAACGGTTTTAGGCCTCGTGGCTAAGGAGGGCGTGGTGAGTACCATGTCCGTTCTCTACAACATCAGCGGCGGTGCAGGTTATGCGGCCCTGGGTGCCGCCTTTACCAGTGCGGCGGCTATGGCCTTTATGATCTTCAACCTCCTCTGCGCCCCCTGTTTCGCTGCTATCGGCGCCATTCGCCAGGAGATGAACAGTTCCAAGTGGTTCTGGTTCGCCATCGGCTATCAAACTGCCCTGGCCTACGCCCTGGCCCTTTGCACCTATCAGTTCTGGAGTTTCTTTACAGGCGCAGGCTTTACCCTTGGCACCGCCGCCGCCATTCTGGTGCTCTTGGGGCTCCTCTACCTGCTTTTTGCCCCCGATCGAAACAAGGCGGCAAAAAAGCTGAAGGAGCAGGCAGGCGTCCCCGCCTAAATTTGCGAAAGGAACGATCTTGATGAGCTTTCTCCTGGAAAACGCAGGCACCATTGTCATCAGCCTGGCCGTTGTGGCCGCCGCCTTCTTCGCAGGGCGCAGCGTGTATCGCAATAAAAAGCGCAGCGGCTGCCTTACCTGCTCCTGCGGGGGCTGCCACGGCAACTGTCACGAGAAATAATCGCTGCCCCGGTAGACGGAACTCACCGTTTACCGGGGCAGTTTCTCTGTTGTGCAAAAAATAAAAGTGATTTGACCTTTCCAATTTCAGCAAAAAGGGGTATACTGAAAAAAGCGATCTAGAAAGCAAAGGGGATGAAATTATGAAAATAACATTTTTCGGCGCGGCCAGGGCTGTGACCGGAAGCTGCCACTGCGTGGAAGTGGCGGGAAAGAAAGTGCTCATCGACTGCGGACTGCAGCAGGGCCGCGACGAACACGACAACGGCTCTTTAGACTTTTCGCCCAACTATATCGACTATGTCATCGTGACCCACGCCCATATCGACCACTCGGGCCGGATTCCCCTTCTGGTGAAGCAGGGCTTCCAGGGCCAGATCTTCACCACCCGCCTCACAGGCCAGCTGCTGAACATCATGCTCCGTGACTCCGCCCATATTCAGGAGAGCGACGCCCAGTGGAAGAACCAAAAGGGCAAGCGGGCGGGCCGGGAGCCCATCGAGCCTTTATACACCTTGCTGGACGCCGAAGAGGCCCTGAAGAAGATCGTCACCTTTGAGTATGACCAGCGCATCGACCTCTGCGAAAACATCAGCTTCCGCTTTATCGACGCCGGGCACCTTCTGGGCTCCTCCTATGTGGAGCTCTGGGTGCGGGAGAACGGGCAGGAGGAAAAAATCCTCTTCTCCGGGGACATCGGCAACGTGGACCAGGCCGTGATCCGCAACCCCATGGTGGTCAGCGACGCGGACTATGTGGTGATGGAAAGCACCTATGGCGACAGAAACCACGAGACCCCCGAGGACTATACCGAAGACCTGGCAAAAATCATAGACGAAACCTTCTCCAGGGGCGGCAACGTGGTAATCCCCGCCTTTGCCGTGGGCCGCACCCAGGAGCTCCTTTACGCCATGCGGGAGATGAAGGAAGCCGGCATGGTGAAAACCCACCCCAACTTTACCGTGGTGGTAGACTCCCCCTTAGCCAACGAGGCCACAAAAATCTACTCCGGGGACCTCACCGGCTACCTGGACGAAGAGGCCCTGGATCTCATGCGCCATGGGGAGGCTCTTTTCACCTTCCCCGGCCTCTCCCTCACCCGCAGCAGCGAGGAATCCCGCATGCTGAACATGGACCCCAGCCCCAAAGTGATTATCTCCGCCTCGGGCATGTGCGACGCGGGCCGCATCCGCCACCACTTAAAGCACAACCTCTGGCGGGGGGAGTCCTCCATCGTTTTCGTGGGTTTCCAGGGGGAAGGAACCTTGGGCCGCCACCTGCTGGAAGGGGCCGAAACCGTGCGCCTCTTTGGCGAAACCATTGCCGTTCACGCCAAGATCTATAACTTTAAGGGCCTTTCCTCCCATGCCGACCGGGACCACCTCATCGCCTGGATCGAAAACGTCCAGCCCAGGCCCAAGCAGGTCTTTGTGGTCCACGGCGACACCCAGGTAACGGAAATCTTTGCCGAAACCCTTAGGAAGCGCGGCATCGCGGCCCATGCGCCCCTTTACGAAGAGGTCTACGACCTGGCCACCAACCGTATGCTGGCGGCAGGCGTGGAGCTGGAGCCCAAGCGCCCCAAGACCATGGAGCACGTCTCCTCCGCCTACTGGGAGCTGGAGAGCGCGGCCATGGAGCTTCTTGCCAGCATTCACAGCAAGAAGGGCATGGCCAACAAGGACCTGAAAAAAATGGCTGCCCAGCTCAAGAGCCTTTCCGAGCGCTGGGTCGATTTGAACCACAAGTAAGCCCCAAAGACCAAGTGACCCCAAAATTAACCGGGCTGCCGGATGAAATGCCGGCGGCCCGTGCCCTTTTACCTATGATACATAACAGGAGGAGATTCATGAAGCCCTTTTCCCACAAGGTCCTAAAGCGGCTGCTGGTTGGCGGCCTGGCCCTGGCATTCACCTTTACCCTTTCCGTTTCCGCCCTGACGGCGGACCAGCTCAAGACCCTTTTGAAGGACTATTACTTAGACGAGGTTACCGACGCCGTCCTCAGCCAGGACAGCATCGAAACGGTGCTCAAGGCCCTGGGAGACCCCTATACGGACTACTTCACGGCCGAGGAGTATCAGGCCTTTTTGGCCAGCATGAAGGACGAGGAGATCTGCGGCATAGGCATCAATGCCGAAGGCAACGAAAAGGGCCTCCTCATCGCCATGGTACATAAAGACTCGCCGGCGGAAAAGGCCGGCCTGAAGGAAGGGGACATCATCACCCGGGTGGACGAGAACGACGCCCAGGGAAAAAGCCCCGAGGCCATCACCCAATGGCTCCGGGGTGAGGAGGGCGTTCCTGTTACGGTTCAGGTGCTCCATCCCGACGGCTCCACTGGCACCTACACCATGACAAGAGCCATCATCGTGATTCCCGCCACCACCTATGACCTGGTGGACGGGCATGTGGGCTATATCAACTGCAAAACCTTTGGGGAGCAGACCAAGGGCCACTTTTTAGACGCCGTGGACACCTATCCCCAAGCCAAGATTTGGGTGGTGGATCTGCGCACCAACCCCGGCGGCATGGTGATGGACGCCAGCCAAACCCTGGGGGTCTTTTTGGGCAAGCATAACACCGCCTGGGTCCGAGACGGAAAAGACCAATACGGCGTTTTTGTCTCGGAGCAGGACAAGAAGACCCTCTCCCCCGTCATCGTCCTCACCAGCCCCTGGACCGCCAGCGCCTCTGAGATCTTTGCCAGCGTCATCCGCGATCTGGACGCCGGCGTGGTGGTGGGGGAAAAGACCTACGGCAAGGGCGTGGCCCAGATTCTCCTCTCCGGGGACTATCCCGAGGAGCTTGTGGCCAGCTACTTCCCCGATGGCGACGCACTGAAAATCACCGGATACCGCTATTTTACCCCCAGCCTCAGCACGGCGGACACGGTGGGGGTGATTCCCCACCTCTTGGTGGATGCGGCAGACGCGGGAAACATTGCCCTCCTCTTCACCAGTGAGATGCCCAAAACCATGGACTACCGCAACTATCTGCGCATGCACATCGGCACCTGGCGCTGGTATTTAGACCTTACCAAGGCCACCACGGCAGAAAACCGCCCCTACTTCACCGAGCTGCTGGAGGCCCTGCCCCCCAGCGCGGAAATCTTTCAGGGCACCGCCGGGGGTAAGTGGAATTCCACCGACGTAGCCTCTGTGGCTCTGGCGGCGGGCCTTTCTGACTACCAGTCCCGCGGCTTTGGGGACGTGGCAAGCAGCCCCTGGAGCCAGGAGATCCAAACCCTGGCCACCTTTGACATCCTCCGGGGCCAGGGCGACGGCAGCTTTAGCCCCACCAACTCCATGACACGGGCGGAGTTTTGCGCCCTGTTGGTCCAGGCTATGGGCCTGCGCGCCAACAAGGCCGGCCAGAGCTTTTCCGATGTGCCTGCCGATGCCTGGTATGCCAACCAGGTGAAGACCGTTCAGGCGGCGGGCCTCATGGAGGGCGTCGGCGGCGGGCAATTCCAGCCTATGGGCACCGTGACAGAGGAGCAGCTCATCACCGTGCTGGCCAGGGCAGGCGTCAAGCTGAACGCAGGGCTTTATGAAAGCGCCAAGACCTGGGACCCCCAGGTGGACCCCGCTGCGGAGGGCTTCTCCTCCTGGGCGCAAAAATGGGTCTGGCTCCTGGATGCCTCCCAGGTGAATATTGTGGGCGAGCCCATGTCCCTTCTCTATCACCCCATAGGGGAGATCAACCCCCAGGACATGGCCTCCCGGGAAGAGGCCGCGGCGCTATTGTATAACCTTCTCCTGCACACGCAGATCTTGCCCATTTTGCCTCCCTCCAACTGATTCTTATCCGAGACAAAGGAAAAGAGACAGAGGTTTACTCCTCTGCCTCTTTTTCTTTTAGCTCTTCCAACGCCCAACGTACCGCCGCAACGACGAAAGCCGTAAACGTGGTTTCCTTTCCGGCGATAGCCTGATCCACTTCTTTAATAAGGTCATTAGGAAAGCGAATACTTTTATTGCTCGTGGGCGGCACTTTTGGAATCTTAAACTCTTTCACGCTAACACTCCTTGCAATATATTTGTATTGCAATTGTATTGCAAAAAGCTTACAATGAGTGAAACGCAAATGTATTGCAGGAGGAAGTATTCCATGCCAGACTACAAAGAACTCTATTTAGACCTGATGCGCGCCACGGAACAGGCCATTCGCACCCTGGTAGAGGCCCAACAGGACTGCGAAGACAAAATCCTTTATGAAGAGCACTACCGAAACGACGAAACTCCCTCCGAGCCCTAAAAGGCTCAGAGGGAGTGTTTCTTATTCATCCAACTTCAAAACTGCCATGAAGGCCTCGGTGGGAAGCTGCACGGTGCCTAAGGTCCGCATCTTCTTCTTGCCTTCCTTCTGCTTTTCCAAGAGCTTCTTCTTTCGGGTGATGTCGCCGCCGTAGCACTTGGCCAGCACGTCTTTCCGCATGGCCTTCACCGTCTCCCGGGCGATGATCTTGCCGCCTATGGCCGCCTGAACGGGCACCTCGAACATCTGCCGGGGGATGTTTTCCTTCAGCTTTTCGCAGATGCGCCGCCCTCTGGCCTGGGCCTTGTCTCGGTGGACGATGAAGGAGAGGGCGTCTACCTTGTCGCCGTTGAGGAGCATGTCCACCTTCACCAGGTCACTGGGCCGGTAATCGGAAAACTCGTAATCCAGGGAGGCGTAGCCCCTGGTGTGGGCCTTTAAGGCGTCGAAAAAGTCGTAAACGATTTCGTTTAAGGGCATGTGGTAGTGGATCTCCACCAGGTTGGCGTCCAGGTACTGCATGTCACGGAATTCGCCTCTTCGCTCCTGGCACATGGGCATGATGTTGCCCACATAGTCCGGCGGCGAGATGATGGATACCTTTACAAAGGGCTCGTAGGCCTCCTGAATGTGGGAGGGGTCGGGGTAGTTGTGGGGGTTGTCCACGGTGACCTCCGTCCCGTCTGTTTTGGTGACCCGGTAGATCACGGAGGGCAGGGTGGTGATAAGGTCTAGGTCAAACTCTCTTTCGATGCGCTCCTGGATAATCTCCATATGGAGCATGCCCAAAAAGCCGCAGCGAAAGCCAAAGCCCAGGGCAATGGAGGACTCGGGCTCGAAGGTGAGGGAGGCGTCGTTGAGCTTCAGCTTTTCCAAGGCTTCCCGCAGGTCGGGGTATTTGGAGCCGTCCTCGGTATAGATGCCGCAGTAGACCATGGAGCGGGCGGGCCGATAGCCGGGCAGGGGCTCGGCGGCGGGGTTTTGCTTCCCGGTAACGGTGTCGCCCACCTGGGTGTCGGCCACGTTTTTGATGGAGGCGGTAAAGTAGCCCACCTCCCCTGCGGAGATGCTCTGGCAGGGCTCTAGGCCTATGGGCAGGAGATAGCCCAATTCCAGAACCTTATACTCCGCCCCGGAGGCCATCATGCGCACCTCCATGTCCCGGGTGATGGTGCCCTCCATAACGCGGAAGTAGACGATTACGCCCTGGTAAGCGTCGTACTGGCTGTCGAAGATCAGGGCCTTAAAGGGGGCCTTGGGGTCGCCCTTGGGGGCCGGGATATGGGCCACCACGTCTTCCAGAACGGCGGGGATGTTGATGCCCTGCTTGGCGGAGATCTCCGGGGCGTCCATGGCCTCCAGGCCGATGACGTTCTCCACCTCTTTTTTCACCCTTTGGGGATCGGCGGCGGGCAGGTCTATCTTATTCACCACCGGGCGGATCTCCAGGTTGTGCTCCAGGGCCAGGTAGGTGTTGGCCAGGGTCTGGGCCTCCACCCCTTGGGAGGCGTCTACCACCAGCACGGCCCCCTCGCAGGCGGCCAGAGAGCGGGACACCTCGTAGTTAAAGTCTACGTGGCCGGGGGTGTCGATGAGGTTCAGGGTATAGGTCTCCCCATCCTGGGCCTTGTACTTGATCTTTACCGCCCGGGCCTTGATGGTAATGCCCCGCTCCTTTTCCAGGTCCATGTTGTCCAGCAGCTGGCTCTCCATGTCCCGGGCGGAAACGGCGTTACAGACCTCTAAAAGCCTGTCCGCCAGAGTGGATTTCCCGTGGTCGATGTGGGCGATAATGGAAAAATTGCGAATTTTGGATTGGTCTGTCATAGATAATACCTCCAGGGTATCTGTAAAATCAGTGGATGTATTCTATCACAGTTTTCCACCCTTGTCCAAACAAAAAAAGCCCTCTGCCTGAAAAAGCAAAGGGCTTTCTTCCATTTCATCAGGATTTCAGCGCAGGCTCCCGCTCCGGGGCGAAGACCTTGTTGATCCGGGCCCCCGTCATGTGGATGATGTGGAGGAGGGACTGGTAAAAAACCGGGCGCTGGCGGGTAAGGGCCTCGTGGGAGAGATCGGGAAGAGCCCCCTTCTCCTTCACATGAGCCGAAAGGCTCTCCACATAGGCCATCTCCGAGGCGATCATGTCAGCCTTGGCGGCGCCCAGGGCAAACTTTTGGGCCGAGACGGAAAAAATGTCCTGGCTGTTTTTTCCCTCCGCCTGGTAGAGGTGGCGGAAGAGGGTATAAATCCCCGTGCTGAGATAGTTACAGGCGGCCCGGACGGCATCTTCCCGGCCTGTTTCCGCCAGGAGGCCGAAGAGCAGCTCGCCGGAGCCCGCCAAAAGATTTTTCGACAGGGCGGCCAGGGTGGTGCTGTTTTCCGGGTCTCTGTCCTGGCCTTGGGCGGCTAACAGGGTGGCGGCGTCCAAAATTACCGTGCCGTCCCGCGATAGGGTGCGGCCTAAGAGGAAATCGGCGGAAACACCATAATAATCGCAGGCCCTTAGGACAAAATTCAGCCCCGGTTCCCGGATGCCATTTTCATAATGGGAGAGAAGAGCTTGAGAAACCCCCAGTTCCTGGGCTGCGATTCGCTGGCTGACACTCTTCTCCTGCCTGAGAAAAGAAAGTGACCTGGAAAAGCTGCTGCTCAAGAGAACACCTCCGCTGTACCGTATTTGTTAACAATACGTTTTCATTTTTCGCGTTATTATAACAAGAAAATTACAATTTGTAAACAGCTCTGCACAATGTATACAAAATTTAGGTCACAATTTTGTGATTCTTGGCGCAAAGCACGAATTTGCCGTCGGCATAATTTGGCATTTTTCCCATCTCCGGGCGGGTAAAATGAGAAAGCACAGTGTTTGTAACCGATTTGTAATCTTCGTGGACAAAGGGCGTGTTCCTTTTGCCCTTGTCCCAAGAAGGAGGAAACAGAAATATGCGCCTACTGATTAGCCCGCCGCCCGGCCACTCTGCCGCGGCAGAAGCATCCCCCCGGCCTCAGCCCCGCCCCTGGGGCGCCGCCTTTGGCAAAGGCCGGGCCTTGGTGCCTGCCCTCAGCTTTTGGGCCCTCTGCGCCATAACGGGCACCCTAGCCGTTTTGTGTGCCCTATACACCCCTTGCTATGCCCTGCGGGTGGAGGGGGTCTCCCTGGGCCCGGTGAAGGACGCGGCGGTGGTCTCCCAAGCCGTGGCCCAGGCCGAGGGGCAGATCGAACGGGCCCTGGGAAAAACAGACTACGACCTGCAGGTCACCCTAGACGTGGCCCCCATCCTGGCCCCTAAGGAGGCCCTTTTGGCCCCCGCCAGCCTGGGGGACGCCCTTTTAGAGGCCGCCCCGGAGGTGAAGGAGGCCTATGTCCTTACGGTAGACGGTGACCCCGTGGGGGCCGCTTCCGACCAGGCCGAGGTGGAGGCCGCCCTCACTAAGGTGAAAACCCGCTACATAGACGCGGACACCCAGGAGGTCTATTTCGCCAACGACACCCGCATCACCCGGAAGCTGATTCCCGCCGAGGCCCCCTTTGTCAGCGGGGAGGAACTGGCCCAAACCGTAACCCAGGGCCGGGAGGAGGGCAGCCTCTACACCGTCCGCCCCGGGGACACTCTGGAAACCATCGCCGCTGCCCATCTCACCGCCCCGGAGGCCCTGCTGGCTCTGAACCCCGGCCTGACCCCGGAGGCGGGTCTCGTCCAGGGGCAGCTCCTTACCATAGTCGCCCCCGCCCCTGCCCTCACTGTCTGCACCGTGAACCAGGAGGAGAGCCTGCGCCCCGTGGAGAGCCCACTGCGGGAGGTGGCGGACCCGGAACGCTACCGGGACCAGCGGACTGTTCTCACCTGGGGCCTGGAGGGCCGCGCCAAGGTTCTGGCCAGGGTGACCTACTTAAACGGACAGCTGCGCCAGGAGGAAATCCTCCGCTATGAGGTGATCCAGGCGCCTACGGAAACGGTGGTTTTGGTGGGCACCAAGGAGAGGCCCGCCTATTACGGCAGCGGCACCTTTTCCTGGCCCTGTCAGGGGTCTATTACCTCCCCCTTTGGCTATCGTTACATCTTTGGCGGCACCTCCTTCCATAGAGGCATAGACATCGCCAATGCCAGCGGGACCCCCATCTACGCCGCCGACAGCGGCATAGTGGAATTTGTGGGCTATAAGGGCTCCTACGGTAATCTGGTGATTCTGGACCATCAAAACGGATTGCGCAGCTATTACGCCCACTGTGAAAACCTTTTAGTCGCCGAGGGCCAAGGGGTGGAACAGGGGGAGTTGGTGGCCCTAATGGGTTCCACAGGCCGCTCCACAGGCAATCACTGCCACTTTGAGATCCAGTTAGACGGCGAGCCAGTGGACCCTGCCGATTACTTGAACTAAACATTCCTGGCAAAAAAACTCCCGCACCGCATTGGTGTGGGAGTTTTTTTGCTGCTATGGGGCGGTGTCACGCTCCGGGGGACTGCGCGACGGTCAATAAGTCTGCCCTCCGCGGCTGTGCAGCAAAAGTTTGTAACTTTTTCTGCCCACCCTCTGCGGACTGCCTTGTTGACCTGCCCCGCCCCCTACGCGCTTCTATTGTTTCAGCTCTAAAAACACCTGCCCTGCCGATCTGGCAAAAAGCCGTGCCCCTGCCATGGCTTCTGAGAGGGTATTTCCGTGGGCCCCGATTTCCACCAGGATAGACCCCGGGGAGAGCTGCTGGTTAAAGCGGTGGGTATTGAGGGTAATGGGCCGGGAGAGGCCGGGCCAGAGGGTGTTGAGCCTGTGCTGAATCCGCATGGCCAGGGCCAGGTTTTCCTGCCAGCGGGGGTGGTCCAGCCCTAAGTCGTCGCTGCCGATGACCATCAGCACCTGGGCGGTTTTCACCCCGTCGATCTCCGTCACGGGCTTATAAACAGTCCCGTCCTCTCCCACCAGGGCGTCTCGGTGAACATCCAGCACCAGCTGTATGCTTGGGTGGTCCTTGAGGTGCTGCTCCACCGCCGCTTTTGACCTGTCGTAGGCGCCGTTGTAGCTGGGGTAGTCGTACAAATTCCTGTCGTGGAGAACGCTCAGACCCATCTCCGTAAAAATTCGCTCTATTTCATCCCCCACTTTTATGATATTATATTGGGTATCAGTTGTCCGGGCCGTATCGGTTTCCCGATATTGGTAGCCCTCCTCCCAGGCGTAGGCCTCGCTGCCGTGGGTATGGACGATGAGGATCTGGGGTGCCTCCTCCGTGGGCAGGGTGATGGTCACGGGCACCGCGGAAAGGGCCGCCATGTCCAGGGTCTTGGAGGTGCGGTTGAAGATGTACACGTCGCCCATGGCGGCATAGCCGTCTGCCGCTGTGGCCTGGAAGGAGCGCTCCACGATTTTGTCCGGGTTCACCGAGGAAAGGTTTTCATGCTCCTCCTCCCCTTCCGGCGGCGGGGCTTCTTCCAAAAGGCCCCCCCGGTTCCAGCCGGCCAGGAAGGGCGACTCGCTGAGCAGCACCTGGGGCCAGGCCATGCCGGTTTCCGCCGTCATCTGCGCCCCCTCCCCCGGCGGCCCCGCTAAGTGGGTGGCCAAGGCAGCGGTGATGAGGCCGGGACTCTCTCCCAAACGCTTAAAAATGGCGGCGCCGGGTGGGTCTGCCGCCGTGAGGGATAATAGCCAGAGGCCCAGGGCCAAAAGGGTGCAGGCTGCGGTGCGCCGGAGCATGCGGGGGGCCCGGGTGGTTGTCCTTACTTGTTTCATGTTCATCATCTCCTGTATGGGCTATCTCTATGAGGGCCCTTTGGAGATTATGCCTGCCCCGGGGCGGAAGATTGTCCCCCGGCCCGTTTGCTGCCGCTTTTCTTTGGGAGGGCAGTGGAAAGGAGTGTTTCTATTGCGTCAGTTTGCTCGAAAAATTTTGGGGCCCTTGGGGCCCTTTATCCGAAAGGCGTGGGAGTGGAAGGCAGTCCGATATCTGCGCGCCTGCGGCACCCTGTATTTTTCCAAGGGCGTGCCCCGCATGTCCGCTGGTCTCTCCTACTTCCTGCTCCTGACGGTGTTTCCCCTGCTGATCTGCGTCAGTGCCTTTTTGGGTACCCTGAACCTGGACCCCAACCAGGTGCTGGGCCTATTGGAGACCATGATGCCCGAGGCCAGCCTGAACCTGCTGAAGGGCTACCTGGGCTACATCCAGGGGCAAAATGCCGACGCCATCCTCTGGGCGGGCCTGGTGATGGTTCTCACCTCGGCCTCCGCCGCCTTTCGCACCTTGATGCGGGCCATGGCGGATATCCACGGGACGAAAATGATCTCGGGCCTCCGGGGCTTTATCCTCAGCATCCTCTTCCCCCTGGCGCTGCTCCTTACCATCTACCTTTCTGTTATCGTCATCGTCACCGGAGACTGGCTGGTGGGCTGGGTGGTGGAAGAATTTAATCTGCACCCCAATTTTTTCCTCTGGGATCATCTGCGCTTTCTTTTGCTGTTTCTGGTGTTTTTGCTCTTCGTGCTGCTGATCTCCCGGGCGGCCCTGCCCCGGGGCACCCCCCACCTGCCGATTATTGTGGGCAGCATTCTCTCCGCCTGCGCCCTGGTGGCGGCTTCGGCGCTGTTTTCCTGGTTCATCGGCCTCTCCACCCGCTACTCCATGGTCTACGGCTCCCTGATGTCCATCGTGGTGCTGATGGTGTGGCTCTACCTCTGCGGAAATATCCTCCTGGGGGGGAATATCATCAGCAGTGTGTGGTATGAGGCTCGGAAGAAGCGCGCAGGGGGCGGAGCAGGTCAATAAGGCAGTCCGCAGAGGGTGACCGGGAAAAGTCGCAGACTTTTTCTGGGCAGCCTTGGAGGGCAGACTTATTGACCGTCGCGCAGTCCCCCGGCGCGTGACACAGAAGCGCGCAGGGGCGGCGCGTGACACAGAAGCGCCCAGGGCGAAGAGGCGGAGAAACCACCCCGCCCGTTGGGCACCCCTCCACAGAGGGGAATTTGGGTGGAGAATGGCATAAAGGCCCCTCCTTCTCCGTCCAATTCCCCTCCGTGGAGGGGTGGCACGAAGTGACGGGGTGGTTCCCCCGGTAGGAAGGCGCGTCAAAGCTACCCCCTATGGTGGCAATACCACCTTGGTTCTTGTAATCCGCCTCCGTTTCTGCTATGCTGTAAGGTATAGCAAAATTCCGCCCGACGATAAAGAGGCCGCGCCTCTTTTCAGTCCGACAAAAGGAAGGGTATCATACCACTATGAAAAGGAAAAGGCATCCCGCCACGGAAAACGGCTACCGCCTGTTTTTCGTCCTTGCCATACTATTTGCCTTGGTCACGGCCTATTTTCACCCCATTGCGGCCCTCATCGAGCTGCTGTCTGCCCTGGTGCTGTTTCTCATCATCCGGCGGGTGCTCTTAACCCGTGACAAGGAGATCCGCTCCTACATGGCCCACAGAGACAGCGGCCTTACCGCCGTGACCCGGGGCAGCACCATGGACGCGCCCCTGCCCCTGGCTATTTTCGACCCGGACACAGACGAGCTGTTTTGGACCAACGAGCAGTTTTTAGAGCTGACGGGGAGCCCCGAGCATCTATACGACACCACCCTGTCACAGGTGCTGCCCGAGTTTCAATACCGCTGGATCTTAGAGGGTCACACCCAAAGCCCCGAGCCTGTGGAGGTTTGGGGGGAGCAGTATCTGGTCTTTGGCAACCTCCTCTCCGCGGGCCACGGCAGCCACAGCCTGGCCATGACCTACTGGGTCAAGATCAGCCATTATGCCCAGGTGGAGGCCCAGTTCAAAGAGAGCCGCCCCGCCGCCGCCGTGCTGCGCATCGACAACTACGAGGACCTCATGCGGGGCACGGAGGAGAGCGAGCGAGCCGTTCTCTTAGGGGAGCTGAATAAGCGCATCAGCCACTGGGCAGACCCCACCCAGGGCATCCTCTGCCGCTACGACAGGGAGCATTACCTTCTGATCTTCGAGGCCGGGAACCTTCCCGAGCTCCAGCGCAACCGCTTTAACATCCTGGAGTCCGTCCACCAGGTGCGCAACCGGGGCGAGGTCACCGCCACCCTGTCCTTAGGGGTCAGCTACGGGGCCGAAAACCTGCGGGAGCTGTTTCAGTGGGCGGTGGTGGCCATGGAGATGGCCCTTTCCCGGGGCGGCGACCAGGCAGTTTTGAAAAACGGGGAGAGCTATCAGTTTATCGGCGGCAAGCAGAAGGAGTCGGACAGGCGCACCAAGGTAAAAAGCCGGGTGGTGGCCAATGCCTTAACGGAGCTTTTGGCCAATACCTCCCAGGTGATGGTCATGGGCCACAGCTACCCCGACCTGGATGTGTCCGGCGGCACGGCAGGCATCGCCGCCATCGCCCGCAGCCGAAAGATCCCCGTCTATATCCTGCGGGAGGAGGGGCACAACCCCGCCTGGGAGATGACGGAAAAGCTTTTGCAGCTTTCGGAGTATGCCTCGGTGTTTCTCAGCCGCGAGGCGGCCCTGGAGCAGCTGGACGACCAAACCCTGGTGATCGTGGTGGACACCAACAGGCCCGAGCAGGTGCAATACCCCGCCCTATTGGAAAAGGCCAAGCGGGTGGTGGTCATCGACCATCACAGACGGGCCGCCACCTATATCGACACCCCCATTTTAAGCTTTGAAGATCCCTATGCCTCCTCCGTCTCCGAGCTGGTGGCGGAGCTGTGCCAGTATATCTTAGAGCCGGGGCAGCTCTTGCGCCAGGAGGCCGAAGCACTGCTCTCCGGCATCATGCTGGACACCAAGAGCTTTACCCTGCGGACAGGGAGCCGGACTTTTGAGGCCTCGGCCTATCTAAGGCGCGCCGGGGCAGACACCGCCGAAGTGCGCAAGCTCTTCCAAAGCGATTTTGGCATGGCGGTCTCCCGCTTCGGCATCGTCCAGGGGGCCACCCTGTACCGGGGCGAGATCGGCATCGCCATTTCCGAAACCCCCGTAGACCGCATCACCGGGGCCAAGGCCGCCGACGAGATGCTGAACATCACCGGCATAGGCGCCTCCTTCGTGGTCTTCCCCTTGGAGGAGAACCAGGTGATGATCTCTGCCCGGTCCATAGGGAATATCAACGTGCAGATGATCGTGGAGCGCTTGGGCGGCGGCGGAAACGCGGCGGCGGCGGGCACCAAGCTCCAGGGCCTTAGCCCCCAGGAAGCGGGCCACCGCCTCCGGGCCGCTATCGACGCCTATTTTGACGAAAAATAATCCAACAACACAGAAAGAGAGGCTATTCTCATGAAAGTAATTTTACAGCAGGACGTGAAGGGCCAGGGCAAAAGAGGCCAGATGGTAGAGGTTTCCGACGGTTATGCCAGAAACTTCCTCTTCCCCAAGAAGCTGGCCGTAGCCGCCAACGCCGACAATATGAACAAGATGATTATGCAGGACAAGGCCAAAAAGGCCCAGATGGAACAGGAAAAGGCCGAGGCCCAGGAAGTTGCCGCCAAGCTCCCCGGTTGCGTGGTAAAAATCGCCGCCAAGGCAGGCACAGGAGGCCGTCTTTTTGGGGCCGTTACCTCCAAGGAAGTTGCCGAGGCCCTGGAAAAGCAGCACGGCATGGTCATCGCCAAGGCAAAAATCATCCAGGAGGAGCCCATTAAGAGCTTTGGCTCCTTTGAACTCAAGTGCAAGCTGGGCCACGAGGTTACGGGCACCATTTTCGTGGTGGTCTCCGAGGAAAAGGGCTGATTAGAGAAACCCGCCTGGGCTTTCAGGCGAAGACACAGGACGGCAGGTGAAGGAACGTGAACGAAGACCTCTTTATGCGCCAAATGCCCCATAGCGTGGAGGCGGAGCAGTCTGTCCTGGGGGCCATGCTCTTAGACCTGCGCTGCATCCCCCAGGTCATCGAGGCCCTGGTGGCAGACGATTTCTACCTCCAGACCAACAGGGAGATCTACGAGGCCATTTACGGCATGTTCAACTTCTCCATGCCCATAGACCCGGTGACGGTGCTGGAGCGGATGCGGCAAAACGGGGTCTACGACGAGACCCGCTCCCGCAGCTACATCCTTCAGCTCTTAGAAATCACTCCCACCGCCTCTAACGTCATGGAATACGTGGCCATTGTGAAGGACAAGTCCCTCCTGCGGCGCATTGGAGACACGGCGGGAGAGCTCTCGGGATTAGTCCAGGAAGGCCGGGACACGGGCCACGATGTCTTAGAAGTGGCGGAGCAGCGGATCTACGCCATCCGCCAGGGAAAAGACCCCCGGGGCCTAGAGCATATCTCCAGCGTTCTTCTTAAGGTCTTTGACCAGCTGAATATCCTAGCTGCCAGCGATTCGGCGATTCCCGGCCTTTCCACGGGTCTTCCCGATCTGGACATGGCTCTCACGGGGCTCAACAAGGCGGAGCTGGTGCTCCTGGCCGCCCGGCCCGGCATGGGGAAAACCTCTCTGGCTCTGAATATCCTCCTCCACGCGGGGAAGTTTTCGGGCAAGGCCGTGGTGTTCTTCTCCCTGGAAATGAGTAGAGAGCAATTGGGCCTGCGCCTCATTGCCAGCGAGTCCTTTGTGGACGGCAAGCGGCTGGTAACGGGCAAGCTGACGGAAGACGACTGGGACAAGGTCAGCGCCGCCTCGGCCTCCCTCAATAAGACCAACATTTTAATCGACGATAACCCCACCCTATCCGTGGCGGATATGAACGCCAAGTGCCGCCGGGTGGATAACCTGGGCCTGGTGGTCATTGACTACCTTCAGCTGATGCAGGCCGCTGGAAACAGCCGGGGCGGCGGCGGGGAAAACCGCCAGCAGGTGGTGTCGGACATCAGCCGGGCCCTGAAGATTATGTCTAAGGAGCTGGACGTGCCTATTTTATGCCTCTCCCAGCTCTCCCGCGCCAACGAGTCCCGTGCGGACAAGCGGCCCATGCTTTCCGATTTGCGTGAGTCCGGGGCCATAGAGCAGGACGCCGACGTGGTGATGTTCCTCTACCGGGACGATTACTACAACAAGGACAGCGAAAACCCCAATCTGGCGGAGTGCATCATCGCCAAAAACCGCCGGGGTGAAACCAGAACCGTGCAGCTCCAGTGGCTGCCGGACTTCACCACCTTCTCATCCATAGAGCGGAGACATCATGATGGAGAATACTGAATTTCTAGCGCCTATTTACAGCCTCTGCGCCGAGTATCACATGCTGCCGGCGGGAGAGACCGTTCTCTGCGCCCTCTCCGGCGGGGCCGACTCCATGGCCCTTTTGCATCTATTGAAGGACATGAGCGCCTCCCTGCGCTTTACCCTCTGGGCCGCCCACTATAACCATAAGCTGCGGGGCGCGGAGTCCCAGCGGGACGAGGATTTCGTCATCGACACCTGCCGCGCCCTGGAAATCCCCCTGATTTTAGGGGAGGGCGACGTGGAGCTGGCGGCCAAGAGCCAGGGCCTGGGCATAGAGGAGACCGCCCGGAACCTGCGCTACGCCTTTTTGGAGGACGCCGCCAGGCAGGCGGGGGCCATGCGCATCGCCACCGCCCACCACGCCGACGATAATATGGAAACCATGCTGCTGCATCTCATCAGAGGTGCGGGGCTTCGGGGCCTTTCGGGGATACAGCCTGTGCGCGGGCCCATCATCCGGCCCCTTTTATACACCTCCCGCCAGGCCATTATGGACTACGTCGGGGCTATGGGCATCCCCTTTGTGGAGGACAGCAGCAACGGGGATACACGCTTTGCCCGAAACCGCCTGCGCCATGATGTCCTTCCTATCTTGCGGGAGTTGAATCCCCAGATCGCCCAGGCCGCCGCCGCCGCCTCCCGGAGCCTGCGGGAGGACCTCTCCTACCTGGAGGCCCGGGGCATGGAGCTCTTTCGGCAGGCGAATCCCGCCGAGGACGGTATGGTAATCCCCAACGGCGCCATCGCCATGAGTCCCCGGGCCGTTTCAAAGCGGGCCCTTTTGCGGATTTTGGAGGAGATCGAGGCCCCAGCGCCGGGTCATGTGCATCTCAACGGCATCCTGGCCATCGCCCAGGGCAGCGACCCCTCCGCCGCTTTGCATCTCCCCGGCGGCGTTTTAGTCCAGCGGGTGTACAATGATCTGCTCATTGCCTGGGATTACCAGAATGAGCCCCTGCCGCCTCTGGAGCCCGCTCCTTTGAATCTGGAGGGCGTGACCCTGGTGACGGGCACCAACTGGGAGTCCCGCTGCGAACGGGCGATTTGCCCCACTGTGGCTGAAGAGGGGGTTTTCTACCTCCAGGCCCAAGGGATTACGGGGCAAATCCTGCTGCGGGCGCGGCAAACCGGTGACCAGATCGCCCTGCCCGGCCGCAGCCGCAAGACCATCAAGAAGCTGATGATAGAGGAAAAGGTGCCCCGGCGCATTCGGGAGCGCATCCCGGTTTTGGCGGACGATTTGGGGGTTTTGGCCCTGGGCGGCTTCGGCCCCCATAGAGACAGATTGGCGAGCCCCGGCCAGGAGGCCCTGGCCATTCGCCTTTGGGAAAAACCATAGAGAAAGGAACGCTTTATTATGGAACGGGACATCGAGCGTATTTTATTCACCCAGGAGGAGCTAAAAGCCTGCGTCAACCGCTTGGCCGGAGAGATCAGCCGGGATTACGCCGGGCGTGAGCCCCTGGTGGTGGGGATTTTGCAGGGTTCCTTCGTCTTTATGGCGGATTTAGTCCGCGCCATCACCCTGCCCCTGCGGGTGGAATTTATGTCCGTCTCCTCCTACGGTGGGGGTACAGCCACCTCCGGCAAGGTAAACATCCGCCTAGATCTAGCCGAGGAGATCGAAGGCCGGGACCTGATCCTGGTGGAGGATATTTTAGACAGCGGCAACACCCTCAGCCGCCTTTTGGAGGAGCTGGAGACCAGGAATCCCGCCTCCATCCGCCTGTGCGTCCTTTTGGATAAGCCTGAGCGCCGGGTGCGGGAAGTGGCGGTGGACTACTGCGGCTTTCAGATCCCCGATGCCTTCGTGGTGGGCTATGGCTTAGACTACGATCAGAAATACCGAAATCTGCCCTATGTGGGCATCTTAAAGCCCGCGGTGTACAGCAAGTAGACCGGGCAACTCTCACTTCATAGAAAGGGTGTGACGGCCTTTTGAAACGGACCACACTGCGGGATACCTTTCTCATCCTTATCACCGTGTGCCTGCTTTTCATGGCGGTGAACTACATCTGGCAGGGACGGCAGGAAAAGGAGCTGGTTTACAGCGATATCCGCGCCCTCTTAGAGGCGGAAGCGGTTACCTACGTGTCTGTCAAAAGCAACAGCGTGCGCCTAGTACTGAAAGAGCCCACGGCGGAGGCGGCGGTGGTCACCCACCCCATTTACAGCTTTGAACTTTTCTACGAGGATTTTAACGACCTCATCGTCACCCAGACCGAGGCAGGGGTCTTAGAGGGCTACGACTATCCCCGGGGCCAGTCTACCTCCATTATGGATATCCTCCTTCTGGTATTGGGGGTCGTTGTCCTGGTGGTGTTCCTCTGGTATCTCTACGTCATGCGGCAAATGCGCCAAGGAGGCGGCGCGGGAGGCGGCGACCTGGGCCGCGGGGTTCAGTTTGGCAAAGCCAAGATCAAGACCCTGGTGGATTCCGGTAAGCGGGTCACCTTCCAGGACGTGGCCGGGGCCGACGAGGAGAAGGAAGAACTGGCCGAGGTGGTGGAGTTTCTCCGTGACCCCCAGCGCTTTTTGGCTCTGGGCGCTCGTATTCCCAAGGGCATTCTCTTGGTGGGCCCCCCGGGCACAGGTAAAACCCTCTTAGCCAAAGCCGTGGTGGGGGAGGCCGAGGTGCGCTTTCTCTCCATCTCCGGCTCAGATTTTGTGGAGCTCTATGTGGGCGTGGGCGCTTCCCGTGTCCGCGACCTCTTTGGCGAGGCGAAAAAGGAATCCCCCGCCATCGTCTTCATCGATGAGATCGACGCCGTGGGCCGCCAGCGGGGCTCCGGCTTAGGCGGGGGCCACGATGAGAGGGAGCAAACCCTCAATCAGCTCCTGGTGGAGATGGACGGCTTTGCCGAAAACGAGGGGGTCATCGTCATGGCCGCCACCAACCGGGCAGATATTTTAGACCCGGCCCTGTTGCGCCCCGGCCGCTTTGACCGGCAGATCTTCGTGGGACTCCCGGATATCAAAGGGCGGGAAGAAATTTTGAAGATACACGCCAAGAACAAGATGCTGGCGGAGGACGTGAGCCTTACTAACCTGGCCCGGGCCACCAGCGGCTTTACCGGGGCCGATTTGGAGAACCTGATGAACGAGGGCGCCCTCTTAGCCGCCCGCCGGGAGCAGAAGGCCGTGAACATGGAAACCCTGGAGGAGGCCATCTTAAAGGTCATCGCCGGGCCGGAAAAGCGCAGCCGGGTGATCCCCGACCACGCCCGCCGCCTCACCGCCTATCACGAGGCGGGCCACGCCATCGTCATCCGCCATCTGCCCACCTGCGACCCTGTGCACCACATCACCATCAGCCCCCGCGGCGCGGCGGGCGGTCTTACCATCTCCCTGCCCCAGGAGGATAGGCCCTATCAGTCCAAGAGGGAGCTGGAGGAGCGAATCTGCGCCGCCCTAGGTGGCAGAGTGGCCGAGGAGCTGATTTTGGGGGATATCTCCACCGGGGCCTCCAACGACCTCCAGCGGGCCACAGGCATCGCCAGAGCTATGGTGACCCGCTACGGCATGAGCGAGCGTCTGGGCACCGTGGCCTTTGACGAGGGCAACCAGGTGTTCATCGGCCGCAGCATGAGCCAGACCCGCAGCTACTCCGAAGAGGTGGCGGGACTCATCGACGAGGAGATCAAGCGCATCACCGGCGAGGCCTACGCCCGCTGCCGGGAGATTCTGGCCCGGGAGAAGGCCAGGCTGGAGCTGGTGGCCTCGTACCTCTTGGCCCATGAGACCATGTCGGCTGAGGAGTTTGAGGGGTTTTTTGAGGGGGAGAGCGATGCCGCCCCTGAGGTGGGAGCACAGGCATGATCCGGTAAAACCCTACCCATAGTGAACACAAAAAAATCCCGTAGTCTTTCTTTGGACTACGGGATTTTTGATTGGTCTGTATCGGTTTTTGGTCTCTACTTCTTCGCCTGCTCCAGGCATTCCATCAGCAGCTTTTGGAACTCGATGACGTGGACGGTGCAGCCTGTTACCGCATCGGTATGGCCCTCCTCATCCACAAAGAAGGAGTCCACCCCGTTTTCCAAAACGAAGTTTTCCATGATGGTGGCCTGGTCGTACCATTCCTCTCCGGCCCCGCCGGCCAGCATACCGTAGAGCCCGCTCTTGGAGTATTGCTTTTTGTGGATGGGAATACTCTCGTCCTTATAGATGGCGTCCCAATTGATTTGGTTCAGCTCCCCGTCTACGATGGTGACCTCCACGGTCTCCTTCCAGCCGCTGGCGGCAAACTCGGCGGCCTCGGCGTAGTAGACCCCGTCCACATACTGCTTTTCCCCGCAGGCGGTTAGAAGGAAGCACAGAGTGACACAAAGGAGCATCCACTTGGCATTTTTCATCATTTTCATCCCTTCCCCTCCCTATCGGCGCAGCCTGGGCGCTGCGGAGCCGGTTTCCAGCAGCCGGAACTGCGAGATCAAATCTTTCAGCAGGTTGGACTGGTTGGAGATATCGCCGGCTGCATCGGCCGATTCTCCGGCGATGGAGCTGTTCTGCTGGACAATCTCTTCAATATGCCGCACAGCGGCTAAAATCTGGCGGATATTGCCGGCCTGCTCCATGGAGAGGCTGCTCATGTCCCCGATGATCTCATTGCTCTGGGCGATGCCCTCAGCGATCTGCTGGAGGGATTGGGCGGTGATATCTGCCACCCGGGCCCCCAATGCCGCCTTGCGTATGGTGTCTTCAATGAGGATGCCGGTGTCCCGGGCGGCCTCGGCACTCTTGGTGGCCAGGCTGCGCACCTCGTCGGCCACCACGGCGAAGCCCTTGCCGTGCTGACCGGCTCTGGCTGCCTCCACCGCCGCGTTCAGAGCCAGGATATTGGTCTGGAAGGCGATGTCGTCTATGAGCCTTATAACCTTTCCTATGGCCTGGCTGGAGAGGTTAATATCGTTGGCCGCCGCTATCATGTGGCCCATCTGCTCGGTACCTGTGGCGGCGTGGTGCTGCATTCCCTCCACCAGCTTGGTGGCGTGGTTAGCCAGGGCGGTGATGTTTTCCGCCTCTTCATTCACCAGCACCACGGTTTTCGAAAGGTTCCCTATGGAGTCCGACTGGGCTCTGGCACCCTGGGCCAAGCGGCCGGATCCCTCGAAGAGCCCGGCGGCCTTTTCGTTCACCTGACCGGTGGAGCGGGCGATGGTGCTGAACTTTTGGTTCAGGTCGTGGAGCATTTTGTCCACGGCGAGACCGATGGTATCCCGCTCCGATTGCAGGGCCGCCTTGACGGTGAGATCGCCGGCAGCCACGTGGGACAGAGCCTCCCCCGTGGAATTTAAGTGGTCTATCATCACCATGAGGGCGCGGGTACACTGGGCCACCTCGTCCCGCCCGGCAGAGACCTTTCGCATCTTGGCCAGCGTGGCGGGGTCCATCCCCGTGTCCCCCGCTTCGCCGATCTGGATCAGAGCGTCGCGCATATACACCATGGGCCGGGAGATGGAGCGGATGATCACCACTGCCAGGATTAGGGAGAGCACCACAGAGATGGCGGAGATGGTGATGACCACCACCACGGCGATCTCATTAAAGTAAATGGTGTCCTTGGACTGGGAGACCACCAGGCCGCTGATCTTGGCAATGGTGTTGGAAAGGCGCTCGTGGGCTAAGAGGTTGGACACCCTGGCCTTTTCGGCCTGCTGGCGGAAGGACTCCTCGTTACCGCCGTAAGGCAGCTGCCAGTCCCGCCCGGCTCCCATCTGGTCAAGGGTTTCGCACCAGTCGCCATAGAGGGCCTCAAAGGCCTGGATCTCGCTCCGGTAGGCGGCCAAATCGGGATGGGCGTCCATATACTCATAAAGCTTTTCCAGCCGCTTGTCGCAGTACATCAGCTGTTTTTGAATATCGTTATAGGTTTTCTCCTCACCGTGGCTGTAAAACACGGCAAAGGAGATGCGGGTTTCATTGAGAATTTCCATCAGCTCGTTGGCGTTAGACTCCAGTCCGCTGTATAGGTCCACCCGGCCGATATTGCTCCCCGTGCGCAGGGAGGACGTGACGGAAACCACGGAAATCGCCAGGAGCAGAACCATCAGGCAGGCAAAGCCAAAGACAATTTTGGCGCCTATCTTCCAGTTTTTCAAACGCTCACCCCATATTTTTTATACTCTTCCCTGCCGCCCTTCTAGTAAGCGGCAAAAATGGGCTTATTAGTATATCGCCTCAAAAAATAAAACCTTAAGAGCAAAAAACATTTTCATAGAATTTTCATAGGTTTTTTACCTGCCAGGCTGCCGAAAGAAATGTCCCCCCGGTTGTACGGCACCCTATTGGCAAGCCGGCCGTTTTTCATCAGCCTGACCAGGATGTAGCCATTTTGATAGTTGTAATTACTCCCCTCCACATAACATGATCCTTTTCACCTGCTTTGCACTGCGGTTTTCTCCATTATTTCCCCTTTCCCCATTTCCAAGGTCGGATTTTCTTGTGTATGAATACCATCATAAACGTCACTGCGTATACGATCATAATCACAAGTGATATCCCATACGGCATGGGTATCATGGGAATATAGATGACGGGCAAAGCAAATAGCAGATCATAGCCAATCAGCTGTTTGTGGTATTTTCTATAGTAAATCAGATCTCTTCGCATTAATATTATCCCGCCGATTAAGGCAGTGAGTATCCAAACAAGCACAGGCATTTCATGATCCAAGTACATCCACTGATATAAGCCGTTGCTTGACCCGCCGATCAATATCGTTGCCAAAATTGTGAGATTTGCCATCAAAATGGTATCATCCCCCTTGCTTGTTGCAGGCTGACTAGTTTCTGCTTCGTATTGGGCAACAGTTCCGTTGGCAAGCTGATCCAAGGGTATTTTGAATATTTCGGACAGCTTTATTAATTTTTCCATGCTCGGAACAGACTGATCCCCTTCCCATTTCGTCACTGCCTGACGGCTGACATTCATTATCTCCGCTAACTTCTCCTGTGAAAAAGCACATTGCTTTCTGTGTGCTTGTATTCTTTCGCCTAATGTCATAGAGACCGCCTCCGAGAAAAGTATACCATTTTTTTGCGGCTGCATCCACCAACTATCCGGCAACTCTCGGTTGCCAAGTATAACATAATATAAGGATTGTCCCGGCAAGAAGTGTATTAATTCTGGCAAGGAATTTTTGTCAGCCATAAGTATCTTTCCCGATGCTATGAGGACAATCTAAGCGGAAAGCTCACAGATGAACGGTTCGCGCGACTGGATAAGCAGTACACAGCGGAGCAAAGCGAGATTGCAGAAAAGGTTAAGACCTTGCAAGCGGAGCTTGATAAGCAAGAAACAAAAGCCATGACTGCCGATATGTTTATCTCAACTGTCCGCAAGTATACACGGGCGAAAAAGCTCACAGAACGTATGTTGAACGAGCTTATTGCACGTATTGAGGTGCATCAGTCCGAAAAGGTTGATGGCGTTCATGTTCAAAAGCTCACGATTCATTATAACTGCATCGGCGCGATTGAGATTCCAA
>JAVBLH010000017.1:0-6206 GCA_031553635.1 Evtepia sp.
TGGAAGAGCCTTCGGCAATGACGAAGTCTTTATGGAAAAATACCTGGTCAATCCAAAACACATCGAAGTACAGATTTTGGGCGACCAATACGGCAATATTGTCCATCTCTACGAGCGTGACTGCTCCGTTCAGCGCCGATACCAAAAAGTCATTGAGTTTACGCCGGCCTTTTCCCTGCCGGAAAAAATGCGGGCGAGACTGTATGAGGACGCCCTGAAAATCGCCCGGGAAGTCAACTACGTTAATGCAGGCACCGTGGAGTTTTTGGTGGACAATGACGGCAATCATTATTTTATTGAAATGAATCCCCGGATCCAGGTGGAGCACACCGTCACGGAAATGGTAACGGGCATCGACCTGGTCCAGTCCCAGATTTTGATCGCCCAGGGCTATCCCTTAAACTCCCTGGAGATCGACATTCCCTCCCAGGAGTCCATCCAGGTCAACGGCTACTCCATCCAGACCCGCGTCACCTCGGAGGACCCCTCCAACAACTTCATCCCCGACACGGGTAAGATTGCCGTTTACCGCTCCGGTTCGGGTAACGGCGTGCGTCTGGACGGCGGCAACGTCTATGCCGGCGCGGAGATTCTGCCCTACTACGACAGCCTTTTGGTCAAGGTGGTCACCCACGACAGAACCTTCCAGGGCGCTGCCCAAAAGTCCCTGCGGGCTATGCGGGAAATGCGTATCCGCGGCATTAAGACCAACATCCCCTTCCTCATCAACGTCATCAACAACGAGACCTTCCGGAAGGGCGCCTGCTACACCACCTTTATCGAGGAGACCCCCGAGCTCTTCATGCTGAGCCAGGGCCAAGACAGAGCCACCAAGATTTTGGAGTTCTTAGGCAACAAGATCGTCAACATCTCCGGGGGCAACAAGCCCTATTTTGAGGACCGGGTCCTCCCCGTCTTCGACCGCTCCCAGCCCGTTTACGGCGCCAGAGACGAATTCTTAAAGCTGGGGGCCACAGGCTTTACCCAGAAGCTCATGGGGGAGAAAAAGCTCTACGTTACCGACACCACCATGCGGGACGCCCAGCAGTCCCTCATGGCCACCCGTATGCGCACCAAGGACTTGGCCGGCGCGGCCCACGCCTCCAACGCCTTCTTCCAGAATGCCTTCTCCGTAGAAGCCTGGGGCGGCGCCACTTACGACACTACTTACCGCTTCTTAAAGGAATCTCCCTGGAAGCGCCTTGAAATCCTCTCGGAGCGTATGCCCAACACCCTGCTCCAGATGCTCCTGCGGGCCTCCAACGCCGTGGGTTACAGCAACTACCCTGATAACGTGGTGCGGGATTTCATCCGCATCTCCGGGGAGCGGGGGATAGACGTGTTCCGCATTTTCGACAGCCTTAACTGGATCGAAAACATGAAGATGCCCATAGACGAAGCCCTGAAAACCGGCAAAATCGTGGAGGGCGCCATTTGCTACACCGGGGATATCCAGAACAAGAACGAAACCAAGTATACCCTGGACTACTATCTGAAAAAGGCCAAGGAATTGGAGGCTCTGGGAGTTCACATCTTCGCCATTAAGGACATGGCAGGCCTCTTAAAGCCCTATGCCGCTTACGAGCTGGTCTCCGCCCTGAAGAAGGAGCTGAAGATCCCCGTCCACCTCCACACCCACGACACCACGGGTGCCGGCGTTTCCACTGTCCTGAAGGCCTCCGAGGCCGGGGTAGACATCGTGGACCTGGCCATCGAGTCTATGAGCTCTTGCACCAGCCAGCCCTCTATGAACGCCGTGGTAGAGTCCCTCCGGGGCACCCAGCGCGACACCGGCCTGGACTTTGAAGACCTGGATAAGCTGAGCCGCTACTACGAGCACGTGCGCAAGGTGTATCACTCCTTCGAATCCGGCATGGTGGCCCCCAACGCCCAGATCTATAAGTACGAGATCCCCGGCGGCCAGTACTCCAACCTCTTAGCCCAGGTGACGGAAATGGGCTCTAAGGACAGCTTTGAGGAAATCAAGGAGCTCTACCGCCAGGCCAACATCCTTCTGGGCAACATCGTGAAGGTGACTCCCACCTCCAAGGTGGTAGGCGACTTTGCCATCTTCATGATTAAAAACGGCCTGAATATGGACAACATTCTCACCGAAGGCGTGGGCCTTTCCTACCCCGACTCCGTGGTGGACTACTTCAAGGGCATGATAGGCCAGCCCGACGGCGGCTTCCCCGAGGCCCTGCAGAAAATCGTCCTCAAGGATATCGAGCCCATCACAGTCCGCCCCGGCGCCCTGCTGCCCGACGTGGACTTCGAGGCCATCCGAAAGCACCTCACCGAAAAGTTCGACCTTTCGGGCTTCACCCCCGACGCCATTCAGCAGAAGGCCGTCAGCTATGCCCTCTACCCCAAGGTCTATGAGGACTACTGTGAGCACTTCCAGGCCTATAACGACGTGACCCGCCTGGAGAGCCATGTGTACTTCCACGGCCTTAGAAAGGGCGAGGAGACCACCCTGAAGATCAACGAGGGCAAGGACCTCATCATCAAGTTCCTGGATATGTCCGACCCCGACGCCATGGGCAACCGCATCCTCACCTTCGAAGTGAACGGCATGCTCCGTGAGCTCAACGTCCTGGACAAGAAGCTGGAGGTCATCACCGACCGTAAGCTGAAGGCCGACAAGGCCAATCCCTGCCACCTAGGCTCCACCATCCCCGGCACCGTAGAGCAGGTGCTGGTGAAGGAGGGCGACGAGGTGAAGGTGAACATGCCCCTCATGGTGGTGGAAGCCATGAAGATGGAAACCACCGTGGTCTCCAAGGTCAACGGCACCGTGGATAAGCTTTATGTGAAGCCCGGCGACCGGGTCCAGAACGAAGACCTTCTCATCTCCTTCCTCTTAGCGGAAGAATAAAAAAGCACCCCATAAAAACCCGGCGCGGCTTTGTCTGCGCCGGGTTTTTTGAAAGGCGGCGGTATGATGCGGCAGTTTTTCCGGCGGCTTCGCGATAAATATCTGGACAGGGAGCTGGGCCTGCAAGTACAGCTCTTTAATGTGCTGGCCATCGCAGGCATTTTGGTAAGCATCTTTTCCGCTGTGGTGTCCCTGGGGCTGGGGGAGAGCTATACCCACGCGCTGATCTACCTCCTCTTTGCCCTTTTGGCCTTCGCCCTCCTGGAGTTTGCCCGGCGCAGCAGGCGGTATCAGCTCTGCTACAGCATCACCATCGTGGCCATTTTCCTCCTGGGCTTTCCCTACTTTTACTTTATCAATAACGGGTTCCACGGGGCCATGCCCTACTTTTTCATCTTTGCCGTGGTGTTTACCGTGTTTATGCTGGAGGGGTTTCATGCCTTTCTCTTCGCAGCCCTGGAGCTTTTGGTCTATTCCTTTATCTGCATCTTTTCCTACTTCCGCCTCTTTCCCGAGGGTTACGCTATTCCCGCCGTCACCGCCATGGCCGACTGCGTCTTCGGCTTTGTCACCGTCAGCATCGCCCTGAGCATCTGCATGTCCCTGCACTTTCAGCTCTTTCGCAAGCAGCAGGAGGCCCTGGCCGAGCGCAACGATATCCTAGACCGCATCAACCGGCAGAAAACAGAGTTTTTATCCAACATTTCCCACGAGCTGAAAACCCCTCTCACCGTGGTCTCCAGCCACGTGCAGTTAGGGCGGCAGGACTTGCAGGATAATCCCCAGATGGCGGACATGGAAAACACCTTAAAGCTCATCGGCGGCGAGGTGGAGCGCATGGCCCTCATGGTAACCCAAATCTTAGACGTAAGCCGCATCGACGAGGGGCGCATGGTGATGGAGCTGCGCCAGGAATCGGCGGTGGAGATCGTCCAGTTTGCCATGGACACCTACTACCCCGTGTTTTCCAAGAACCGCAACACCCTGGTGCTGAGAAAAGAGGGGGATATTCCCCCCGTTCTCTGCGACCGCACCCGCATCATCCAGGTGCTGGTGAACCTCATCTCCAATGCCACCCGCCACACCCGGGGCGGCGAGATCACCGTCAGCCTGCGGGAAGAGGCCGGAGGCGCCCTCATCACTGTGTCCGACACGGGGGAGGGCATAGAGCCCGAGCGCATGCCTCATCTCTTCGAGCGGTACCACAGCCGCCATAAGATCCGTCAGGGTGAGACGCCCACAGCCTTGGAAACCGGCACGGGCCTGGGGCTTTACATCTGCAAGTACATCGTAGAGGCCCAGGGGGGGCGCATCTGGCTGGAGAGCCAGCCGGGGGAGGGCACGAGAGCGCACTTTATCCTGCCCGGCGGCCTTTCTCAGGGCCTCACTTCCGGATGACCTTTGGTGAACGTCATTTTGAGAGGGGCAGCGCCATGAAAAAAGTGATACTCATCCCTGATTCCTTTAAGGGCACCCTCTCCTCCCAAGAGGTCTGCGCCGTGATGGAGGCAACCATAGGCGCCCGGTTTCCCCAGGCGGAGGTCCTCTCCATCCCCGTGGCCGACGGCGGTGAGGGCAGCGTAGACGCCTTTCTCACCGCCCTGGGCGGCCAAAAGGTTTTTGTGCCTGTTTGCGGCCCCCTTGGGGAGGAGATCCAGGGCTTTTACGGTCTGCTCCCCGGCGGAGGCAGGGCGGTGATCGAAATGGCCTGCTGCGCCGGACTGCCCCTGGTGGAAGGGCGCAAGGACCCTCGGCGCACCACCACCTACGGCGTGGGCCAGCTGATTTTGGCGGCCTTAGACCAGGGTGTAACGGAAATTTATCTAGGTCTGGGTGGCAGCGCCACCAACGACGGCGGCTGCGGTGGGGCGGCAGCCTTGGGTATCACGTTTTTTGATGAAAAGGGCGAGGCCTTTGTCCCCACGGGGGGCACCTTAGGGCGCATTGCCCGAATCGATACCGGTGGACTGACGCCCCTTTTGCAGGGCGTTTCCCTTACCGTGATGTGCGACATTACAAATCCCCTTTACGGCGAAACCGGCGCGGCCTTTGTCTTTGGACCCCAAAAGGGGGCCGACGACGCCTGCCTGAGGGAATTGGACGAAGGCCTGCGGCATTTGGCGGCGGTCATCCGGCGCGATCTGGGGGTAGATGTCTCCACCCTGCCCGGCGGCGGTGCAGCTGGGGGAATGGGGGCGGGGATGGCGGCCTTTTTGGGGGCGGCCCTCACCCCCGGCATCCAGGTGGTACTGGAGGCTGTGGGTTTTGATGGGGCCTTGCAGGGGGCCGATGTGGTCTTCACCGGGGAAGGACGCATCGACAGCCAGAGCCTGGGAGGCAAGGCGGTGATAGGCGTTTCCCGCAGGGCCAAGAAGGCAGGGGTGCCAGTGATCGCTGTGGTAGGATGTATGGGCCAGGGCTTTGAAGGGGCTTATCAGGAGGGGGTTTCCGCTATTTTCAGCATCAATCCCCGGCCCGAGGATTTTGAAGAGGTGCGGCACCACGCCGGGGAAAACCTGGCTCTGACCATGGAAAACATCCTGCGCTTGTGGGAGATTTCTGCCTTTCGACAAAAGAATATTAGATTCGACTGAAATTCCTGGCGGAAAACTATTGACAAACGCGCCGAAAAGGGATAGAATACTTTTTGCACTGTGGTGTTGCTTTTGGCGGCAGAGAGAGTGCAAAAGGCCTGGGTCTTCCCTGGGGGAACCTGGATAGTGGGCCGGAGTGGCGGAATTGGCAGACGCCCGGGACTTAAAATCCCGTGGGAGCAATCCCGTGCCGGTTCGACCCCGGTCTCCGGCACCATATCGCGGAGTAGAGCAGTTGGTAGCTCGTCGGGCTCATAACCCGGAGGTCGTAGGTTCAAGTCCTGCCTCCGCAACCAGTCGGAGTGTTCTTACAGCATTTGATGTTGTGAGAACACTCCACTTTTATTTTGTCACGCTGAGTATCTAACCGATACTCCTTTTCGCGTGTTAAGCTCAACTTCGGGAGTGGCGAGTGCTACGATGTTTGGAATCTCAATCACGCCGATGCAGTTATAATGTATCGTGAGTCTTTGGACATGAACGCCGTCAACCTTTTCGGACTGATGCACCTCGATACGCGCTATAAGCTCGTTCAACATCCGTTCTGTGAGCTTCTTAGCGCGAGTGTACTTGCGGACTGTTGAGATAAACATATCGGCGGTCATGGCTTTTGTCTCTTGCTTATCAAGCTCTGCTTGCAAAGCCTTGACCTTTTCCGCAATGTCGCTTTGCTCTGCTGTATACTGCTTATCCAGCCGGGCGAACCGTTCATCTGTGAGCTTTCCGCTTATGTT
>JAVBLH010000018.1:0-61236 GCA_031553635.1 Evtepia sp.
CACGCCCGTCTTTCGCTGATTTCGTAGTTGGCGACAACGTTTTGCACTGCCGCTTTCCGCTTGGACGGGCTTAGAAGTTTCCCGAGTTGATATCCTTCAATATTTGATTGTCCAGCATGACCTCCGCCAGAAGCTTCTTCAGGCGGTTGTTCTCTTTCTCCAGTTCTTTGAGCCGACGGGCTTCTGACGGGTGCATTCCGCCGTATTCTTTCTTCCACCGATAGTAGATGGACTCGCTGATCCCCTTTTCGCGGCAGATATCGGTGATGCTGGGCCCTTTTGCCTGCTTAATTTCCGCATCGCGCAGAATCCCGACTATTTCTTCCGGCTGATATGTTTTTCGTGGCATTTTCATCATTCCTTTTCTTTATTCTACCACGTTTCGTCTCTACTTGATACTGGTGTGATTATAGGGGGTAGGGACATTACCACTAACCCCAAAAATCAAGGACTTTGCCCTGTGGCTGATTGAGCAAAAGGAGCACAATAAGGCGTTGTTCAGGAGTAAATACTATGACTCTCCGTACTTAATCACATGGCCTGATGGCAGACCGCTGCACCCTAACTACTTAAGCCGTCACTTTGCCCTTATGTTAAAGAAAAGTGGATTACCATACATCAGATTTCATGATCTAAGGCATAGTGTAGCATATGTTTTGCGGCGAGCAGGGAGGGACGCAAAGGATATTCAAATGTGGCTAGGCCATAGCGATGTGACCACTACATTAAATATTTACTCACATCTTCTTCAACAGGATATGGATGATATGAAGAGTATCATGGCCAATATTCCAGCCTATGAAAAAAAGCCAAAAAGGCGAAGTGAACAGGAACAATAGGGAAGATGAGAGAAGAGATGTTAGGGAAGTTTTGGGACACTTTTGGGGAAATTTTGGGACGTTTCGGGGGAAATGATAGCAAAAATAATAAAAAAGGTCCCGAAATCATGTGATTTCGGAACCTTTTTTGGTGGAGACAACAGAACTCGAATCTGTGACCTCTCGCGTGTGAGGCGAGCGCTCTACCGGCTGAGCTATGCCTCCCTGTGGTGACCCGTACGAGACTCGAACTCGTGTTACCGCCGTGAAAGGGCGGTGTCTTAACCACTTGACCAACGGGCCGGAAAGCAGGCCATGGCCTACTTTGGTAGCGGCAACTGGATTTGAACCAGTGACACCCCGGGTATGAACCGAGTGCTCTAGCCAACTGAGCTATGCCGCCATGAAAGGGCCCCTACAGAATAGAGGCGAAATTTAGTATACCCAATGATTCTCCGTTTGTCAATTGATATTTCGAAAATAATTTAAGTTTTCCCAAAAGACTGCCGGGGCGCGGACCGAAATCCACGAAAAGGGGAGAAGCCCCCCCGCCTTAGAAAAACCTTTCACTTTTTCTATAAAAAACAAGGAAAAAGCCCTTGACAACAAGAAAGGTGTATGGCATACTAGTCAGGTGCCCTTATGGGCGCACTATGCGATGATGCAGGAGATTGCGGCCTTGCCGGTAACTTCTGCGGAGTATGTCCGTGAATCGGGCGGCTGAGAGATTCCCCACTTGGCGTATATCGCCAACTTGAAGGAACTGGCCGGCTTTTTGCGCCGGTTTTCTTCATGATTTGGAGTGATACGCACGGAAGAGTGTATTGGATTTCTCACCGTACGAAGAGAGGATGAACCAACATCACTTCGTATGTAAACAAGGAGGAAAACACACATGGCAGCCCAGAAAGAAATGATCCGCATCAGACTGAAGGCCTATGACCATCAGCTTATCGACCAGAGCGCAGAGAAAATCGTTGAGACCGCCAAGCGCACCGGCGCCGCTGTCTCCGGCCCCATTCCCCTGCCCACCAAGAAGGAGATCGTGACCATCCTTCGCGCTGTTCATAAGTATAAGGACAGCCGTGAGCAGTTTGAGCGCCGCACCCACAAGCGTCTGATCGACATCAACAAGCCCACTCCCAAGACTATGGAAGCGCTGATGAGCCTGGACCTGCCCGCCGGCGTAGAGATCGAAATCAAGCTGTAAACGCCGTTACTATGTTAGCACCCGTTTCCCGCTTTATATTTCAATGTAGAAATAGCAGAAGGGGGAGGGTCATGTTGGCTAGCGAGGCCCTTGCGTGAGTTCACGCTTCGGCCCTTGGGCGACGCGGCTCTAAGCCACACCGCTCTGGTACAAACAGAAAGACCAGTTTTTCTTGGGTTGTCCCGGCGCTTTATGTCTTAGCCTGCTGCTCCAGGGCCTGCGCGCTTCGCTGTCAACCAATAACCTTATTTAAGGAGGAAATCACCATGGAAAAGGCCATCATCGGCAAAAAGGTCGGCATGTCGCAGATCTTTAACGAAGCCGGTAAGGTCATCCCGGTCACTGTCATCGAAGCAGGCCCCTGCTTCGTAGTCCAGAAGAAGACCGAGGAGAAGGACGGCTACAACGCCGTACAGTTGGGCTTCGAGGATGTCCCCGAGAGAAAGCTCACCAAACCCCAGCAGGGCCACCTGAAAAAGGCAGAGGCTCCTATGAAAAAGCACCTGAAGGAATTCAAGCTCAAGGGCGCCGCCGACATGAACGTGGGCGACACCGTCACAGCCGAAGTGTTCCAGGCAGGCGACCGGGTAGACGTTACCGGCGTCAGCAAGGGTAAGGGCTTCGCCGGCGTTATTAAGCGCTGGAACGCAGGCCGCACCCCCATGAGCCACGGCGGCGGCCCCGTCCATCGTCATGCAGGTTCTATGGGTTCGGGCACAGACCCCTCCCGTATCTTCAAGGGTAAGATCGGCGCAGGCCACTTAGGCGCTGAGCAGGTCACCGTGCAGAACCTGGACATCGTGCAGATCGACCCCGAGTTTAACCTCATCGCAGTGTGCGGCGCCATCCCCGGCCCCAAGGGCGGCCTGGTGTATGTGAAGTCCGCTGCCAAGAAAGTCCGCGAAAAGCGCGGCGACGCCGGAACCTCCGTCAATCCCCAGAAGGCTTCCGCTCGTGCCAATCCCCAGAAGGCTTCCGCAAGAGGCCGCTAAAGAAAGGAGAGTTAAGATATGCCTAAAGCATTGGTTTACAACATGGCCGGCCAGCAGGTCGGTGAGGTTACACTCTCCGAGGCAGTGTTCGGCGTAGCGCCCAACATGTCTGCCGTCCATGCGGTTGTGAAAAATCATCTGGCAAATTGCCGCCAGGGCACCCAGAGCGCCCTGACCCGCGCCGAGGTTTCCGGCGGCGGCAGAAAGCCCTGGCGCCAGAAGGGCACAGGCCGTGCCCGTCAGGGCAGCACCCGTGCGCCCCACTGGACCCACGGCGGTGTGGCCTTTGCCCCCAAGCCCCGCGACTACAGCTACAGACTCAATCGCAAGCTGAAGAGACTGGCTCTTAAGTCCGCTCTCTCCGCCAAGGCCGCAGCAGGTGACCTCCTGGTGGTGGATAACCTCTCCCTGGCTGAGATTAAGACCAAGACCATGGTTGAGTTCCTGAATAAGGTGGAAGCAGGCAAGACCATCCTCATCACCCCCGAGGTGTGTGAGAGCATTTACAAGTCTGCCAGAAACATCCCCGGCGTTTCTACCACCACCGCCACCATCCTCAGCGTCTACGACATCGTTCACGCCGAAAAGCTGATCGTTGACCAGAAGGCGCTGGCAATCATCGAGGAGGTGTTCGCATGAAGACCGCTTACGACATTATCAAGCGCCCCATCATCACCGAACAGTCCATGGCCCAGACCGAAATGAAGCGCTACGTCTTCGAAGTGGCCAAGGATGCCAATAAGATCGAGATCGCCAAGGCCGTGGAAGAGGCGTTCGGCGTGAAGGTCACCAAGGTGAACACCCTGAACATGGATGGCAAGCTGAAGCGCTCCGGCCGTTACCCCGCAGGCCGCCGCCCCAGCTGGAAGAAGGCAATGGTCACCCTGTCCGCCGATTCCAAGCCCATCGAGTTCTTCGAAGGAATGGTTTAAGGAGGTAATGCACAATGGCGATTAAAAGCTATAAGCCCACAACGCCCTCGCGCCGTCACATGACGGTGTCCGCGTTTGACGGCATTGATAAGAAGGCCAAGCCGGAGCGCAGCCTGACCGAAGTCCTCAAGAAGAACGCAGGCCGCAACAGCTATGGCCGCATCACCGTCCGTCATCGCGGCGGCGGCAACAAGCGCAAGTACCGCATCATCGACTTCAAGCGGGACAAGATGGAAATGACTGCCACCGTCCTGCGCCTGGAGTACGATCCCAACCGCAGCGCCAACATCGCACTCTTAGAGTACGCTGACGGCGAGAAGAGATATATCGTGGCTCCCGTGGGCCTCAAGGCCGGCGATGTGATTCAGTCCTCCGCCAGCGCCGACATTAAGCCCGGCAACTGCCTGCCCCTGGCCAACATCCCCACCGGCACCGTGATCCACAACATCGAGCTCTACCCCGGTAAGGGCGCGCAGCTGGTGCGTAGTGCCGGCACCTCCGCCCAGCTGATGGCGAAGGAAGGGACCATGGCCCAGATCCGTATGCCCTCCGGCGAAGTCCGTCTGGTGCGTCTGGAGTGTAAGGCCACCATCGGCCAGGTGGGCAACATCGACCACGAGAACATCTCCATCGGTAAGGCCGGTCGTAAGCGTCACATGGGCTGGAGACCCACCGTCCGTGGCTCCGTCATGAACCCCAACGACCACCCCCACGGCGGCGGTGAGGGCAAGTCCCCCATCGGCAGATCCGGCCCCGTTACCCCTTGGGGCAAGCCCACTCTGGGCTACAAGACCCGTAAGACGAGAAACCGTACTGATAAGTTTATCGTCAAGCGTCGTAATGCGAAGTAAGGAGGCAGTGAAACAATGAGCAGAAGCGTCAAGAAAGGTCCGTTTTGCGCCCCCGAGCTACTGAAGCGGGTCGCAGACATGAATGACAAGGGCGAGAAGAAGGTCCTCAAGACCTGGAGCCGTGCCTCCACCATCTTCCCCTCCTTCGTAGGCCACACCATCGCCGTCCACGACGGCCGCAAGCACGTGCCCGTCTATGTCACTGAAGACATGGTTGGCCACAAGCTGGGCGAATTCGCCCCTACCCGTACCTATCGCGGTCACGCCGGTAGCAAGTCTAGATAAGGAGGAGAGACGTAAATGGAAGCAAGAGCTAATCTCAGATATGTACGCATCTCCCCCCGTAAGGTGAAGATCGTTTGCGATCTCATCCGCGGCAAGAGCGTGCCTCAGGCCACCGCGATTCTTATGACCACCCCCAAGGCCGCCTCCGAGCCTCTCATGAAGCTCTTAAAGAGTGCCGCCGCCAACGCAGAGAATAACCACAACATGGATCCCGAGAAGCTGTTCGTCTCCGAGATCTTCGCGAATCCCGGCCCCATCATCAAGCGCATCATGCCGAGAGCCCAGGGCCGCGCCTATCGCATCAATAAAAGAACCTCTCACGTTACCCTCGTGGTAGCCGAGAAGGAATAAGGGAGGAGGCAGAATCATGGGACAGAAAATTCATCCTCACGGACTCCGCGTGGGCGTCATCAAAGACTGGGACTCCCGCTGGTATGCCCGAAACGAAAAAGTCGGCGACCTTCTCGTCGAAGACTATAACCTGCGTAAGGACCTGAAAAAGCGTCTGTATTCCGCCGGTATCCCCAAGATCGAGATCGAGCGGGACAGCACAAAGATCCGCATCTACCTCCACTGCGCAAGACCCGGCGTGGTCATCGGCAAGGGCGGCAACGACATCGAGCGTATGCGCTTAGAGCTGGAAAAGCAGCTGGGCAAGACCGTTCACCTGAACATCGTGGAAGTAAAGAGCGTCGACACCAATGCACAGCTGGTCTCCGAGAACATCGCCCAGCAGCTGGAAAAGCGCATCTCCTTCCGCCGCGCCATGAAGAACTCCATGGGCAGAGCCATGCGCGCTGGCGCCCGTGGCATCAAGGTCATGGTCTCCGGCCGTCTGGGCGGCGCTGAAATCGCTCGCTCCGAGTGCTATCACGACGGCACCATCCCCCTCCAGACCATCCGCGCCGACATCGACTACGGCTTCTGTGAGGCCAACACCACTTATGGTAAGATCGGCATCAAGGTTTGGATCTACAAGGGCGAGGTGCTCTCTCAGACCCTGCGCACCACCCCCCGCACCCTGGACACCAAGAACTTCCGCGAGAGAAGCGAGAAGCCCCGCCGTCGCGACGACAATCGCAGACCCGGCGGACCTGGTGGTCCCGGCGGCTTTAACCGCGACCGTAAGCCCGGCGGCTTCGGCGGCGGCCAGGGTCGTCCTCAGGGTCAGGGTGGCTTTAACAACAATCGTGGTCCCCGCCCCGCTGGTGCAGGTGGCCCCATCGCTCCTAAGGAAGGAGGCCAGAGTTAATGCTGCTGCCTAAAAGAGTAAAATATCGCCGCGTACACCGTGGCCGCCTCACAGGTAAGGCCTCCCGGGGCAACACCGTGACCTACGGCGAGTATGGCCTGGTGGCCACCGAGCCCTGCTGGATCACCAGCAACCAGATCGAGGCCGCCCGTATCGCCATGACCCGTTACACCAAGCGTGGCGGTAAGGTTTGGATTAAGATCTTCCCCAACAAGCCCATCACCGAAAAGCCTGCCGAAACCCGCATGGGCTCCGGTAAGGGTTCTCCCGAGTACTGGGTTGCCGTGGTAAAGCCCGGCCGCGTGATGTTTGAGATCGCCGGCGTTTCTGAAGAGATCGCCCGCGAGGCCCTGCGTCTGGCCAGCCACAAGCTGCCCGTGAAGTGCAAGGTGCTGAAGAAAGATGAAGCCCCCGAGTCCGAGAATGGTGGTGAAGCATGATGAAGGCTACTGAAGCGCGCAAGATGACTGCCGCCCAGCTGGAGGGTAAGCTCTTAGAACTGAAGAAGGACCTGTTTCAGCTTCGGCTGCAGCACGCCACCAATCAGCTGGAAAACCCCATCCGCATCACAGAAGTGAAGAAGGATATTGCCCGAGTCAAAACCATTATCCGTGAGCAGCAGCTCGCAGGTCAATAAGGAGGAACTGAAGAATGAGCGAAAACAGAACTTCTTCCCGCAAGACCAGAGTCGGCCTGGTGGTATCGGATAAGATGGATAAAACCGTGGTGGTGGCCATTGCCGACAGAGTGGCACACCCCCTGTACAAGAAAATCGTCAAGAGAACCTACAAGCTCAAGGCTCATGATGAGCTCAACGAATGCGGCATCGGCGATAGAGTGAAGGTCATGGAGACCAGACCTCTCTCCAAGGACAAGAGATGGCGCGTGGTTGAGATCCTTGAGAAGGCGAAGTAAGGAGGTGCCGTAAATGATCCAACAAGAATCCTATCTGAAGGTGGCGGATAACACCGGCGCCAAAGAAATCAAAACCATCCGTGTCCTGGGCGGCTCTACCCGCAAGTACGGCAACATCGGCGACGTCATCGTGGCCTCTGTCCGTAAGGCAGCCCCCGGCGGCACCGTGAAAAAGGGCGAAGTGGTCAAAGCCGTTATCGTCCGCAGCGCTCGTGGCGTCCGCCGCGCAGACGGAAGCTATCTCCGTTTCGACGACAACGCCGCCGTCATCATCAAGGAAGACAAGAACCCCCGTGGCACCCGTATCTTTGGGCCAGTCGCCCGTGAGCTGCGCGACAAGGATTACATGAAGATCCTGTCTCTGGCTCCCGAAGTACTGTAAGGGGGAAGCGAAGATGATGAATAAATTAAGCGTGAAAAAGGGCGACACTGTTGTGGTCCTGGCAGGCAAGGACAAGGGCCAGAGAGGCGTTGTCATGGAGGCCATGCCCAAAACCGGTAAGGTGGTTGTGGAAGGCGTGAACATCGTCTCCCGCCACACCAAGCCCCGCAAGCAGGGCGACCAGGGCGGCATCCTGAAGAAGGCAGCCCCCCTCTACGCCTGCAAGGTGATGCGCGTCTGCCCCAAGTGCGACAAGCCCACCAGACCCGCCAGCCTCATTAAGGCCGACGGCAGCCGTGTCCGCATCTGCAAGAAGTGCGGCGCAGAGATCTAAGAGAGGAGGAGTAATACAAAATGCCCAACTTAAAGACCAAGTATAAAGAGGAAGTTGCTCCTGCTCTGATGCAGAAGTTTTCCTACAAGAGCGTCATGCAGGTCCCCCGCATTGAAAAGGTCGTTGTAAACATCGGCTGCGGCGAGGCCAGAGACAACCCCAAGATGCTGGAAGCCGTTGTCCGTGACATGGGTGTCATCACCGGCCAGAAGGCCATCGTCACCCACGCGAAGAAGTCCGTTGCGAACTTTAAGGTTCGTGAGGGCATGCCCATCGGCGCCAAGGTCACCCTCCGTGCCGACAAGATGTGGGAGTTCTTAGACCGTCTCTTCAACGTGGCGCTCCCCCGTGTCCGTGACTTCCGCGGCATCAACGCCAACGCCTTCGACGGCCGCGGCAACTTTGCCCTGGGTGTGAAGGAACAGCTGATCTTCCCTGAGATCGAGTACGATAAGATCGACAAGATCCGCGGCATGGACATCGTGATCTGCACCACTGCAAACACCGACGAGGAAGCAAGAGAGCTCTTAGGGCTCATCGGCGCTCCCTTTAAGAAAGACTAAGTAGGAGGGTATCAGAATGGCTAAGAAATCTATGATTTTGAAGCAGCAGGCAGAGCCGAAGTTCTCTACCCGCCGCTACAACCGCTGCAAGATCTGCGGTCGTCCCCACGCTTACCTGCGCGACTACGGCGTTTGCCGTATCTGCTTCCGCGAGCTGGCGCACAAGGGCCAGATTCCTGGCGTGAAGAAGGCGTCCTGGTAAGTTAACGGCAAGCATTCCCCCAAGCACACCGCCCGGTGCGGCCATAGCGCCGCACCGATTTAGGCGTGCGATAGAACCCCTTGGCAGGCGGTTAACAGGTCGTCTCCGGCGAGAGGCGATACCTTACCGCTTATACAGGCCAAAAGCCTGTAACTCTAATAGGAGGTAATACCCCATGCATATTACAGACCCCATCGCGGATATGCTGACTCGTATCCGCAACGCCAACAACGCGAAGCACGACACAGTGCTGGTCCCCGCCTCCAACATGAAGAAGGCCATTGCCCAGATTCTGTTGGATGAAGGTTATATCAAGAGCTTCCAGGTGGAAGCCGACGGGATGCAGGGCATGATCAAGATTGCCCTGAAGTACCAGAACCCCGGCAAGGAAAAGGTCATCACCGACCTGCGCCGCGTTTCTAAGCCCGGCCTGCGCGTGTATGCCGGCGCCGATGAGCTGCCCCGCGTCCTCCGTGGCCTGGGTATCGCCATCGTATCTACTTCCAAGGGCGTCATGACCGACAAGGCAGCCAGATCTGCCAACGTTGGCGGTGAAGTCCTGGCATTCGTTTGGTAAGGAGGAGTATAGTATGTCTAGAATCGGAAGAATGCCCATTACCCTCCCCGCCGGCGTGGAAGTAAAGGTGGAAGGGAAGAACCTGGTCACCGTGAAGGGGCCCAAGGGCACCCTCACCCAGCAGCTCTCCCCCAAAATGACCTTCGCCCAGGAAGACGGCGTGCTGAACGTTACCCGTCCTAATGACGAGAAGGAAAACCGCTCCCTTCACGGCCTCACACGCACCCTCCTGAACAACATGGTTGTGGGCGTAACCGAGGGCTTTAAGAAGGAACTGGACGTCAACGGCGTCGGTTACAGAGTGGCAAAAGACGGCAGCAAGCTCACCATGAACATCGGCTATTCCCATCAGGTGATCGTGGAAGAAACAGACGGCATCACCATCGACGCCCCCACCCCCAACAAGATCATTGTGAGTGGCATCGATAAGCAGAAGGTGGGCCAGTTTGCCGCCGAGATCAGAGAAAAAAGACCCCCCGAGCCTTATAAGGGCAAGGGAATTAAGTATTCAGATGAGGTCATTCGCCGTAAGGAAGGCAAGACCGGCGTGAAGAAGTAAGAAAGAGGTGTGCTAAATGATTAAGAGACCCAATACAAACGCACAGCGCCTGAAGCGCCATAAGCGTGTTCGCGGGAAGCTCTCCGGCACATCCGAGAGACCCCGTCTGAACGTATTTCGCAGCGGAAATAATATCTATGCCCAGATTATCGACGACACCACGGGTTTAACCCTGGCGTCCGCTTCCTCCCTGGAAAAGGGCTTTGAGGGCAAGGGCAGCAACACCGAAGCCGCCGCCAAGGTTGGCCAGGCTGTTGCCCAGCGCGCCAAGGATAAGGGCATTGACACTGTGGTCTTCGACCGCGGCGGCTACCTTTATCACGGAAGAGTCAAGGCTCTGGCAGACGGCGCAAGAGAAGCCGGTCTGGAATTTTAAGGGGAGGAGGAAGATAACATGGCAAGATTTGAAAGAGAACCCAGCGAGTTCACCGAGAAGGTAGTTGCCTTAAACCGCGTCAGTAAGACCGTAAAGGGCGGCCGTATCTTTAAGTTCTCCGCTCTGGTGGTCGTGGGCGACGAAAAGGGCAAGGTGGGCTTCGGCCTGGGTAAGGCCTCCGAAGTGCCCGAGGCCATCCGCAAGGGCATTGAAGACGCTAAGAAGAACATGGTGAACATCAGCCTCTCCGGCACCACCATCCCCCACGAGGTCATCGGCGCATTCGGCGCAGGCCGCGTTCTTCTTAAGCCCGCCGCACCCGGTACCGGCGTTATTGCCGGCGGCCCCGTGCGTGCCGTGATGGAAGCCGTTGGCATTAAGGACATTCGTACCAAGTGCCTGCGTTCCAACAACCCCCAGAACGTGGTGGCTGCCACCATGACTGGCCTTCGTTCCCTGCGTAGTCCCGAGCAGGTTGCTCGGACCCGCGGCAAGAGCGTGGATGAAATCTTAGGTTAAGGAGGGCTTTGAACATGGCTAACAAGAAGATTACGCTGGTGAAAAGCCTCAACGGCCGCATCGCCAAGCACAAGGCCACAGCAGAGGCCCTGGGCCTGCGCAAGATCGGTGATACCACCGTTCAGCCCGACAATCCTGCTACCCGCGGCAAGATTGCCAGCATCAGTTACCTGATTCAGGTCACTGAGGAACAGTAAGGAGGCGCGCCAATGAAACTGCATGAACTTTCTCCTGCTGCCGGCTCTACCCACGTGAACAAGCGTAAGGGCAGAGGCGCCGGCAGCGGCAACGGCAAGACCGCAGGCCGCGGACACAAGGGCCAGTGGGCTCGTTCCGGCGGCGGCGTTCGCGTCGGCTTTGAAGGCGGCCAGATGCCTCTGGTGCGCCGCGTCCCCAAGAGAGGCTTTAACAATATTTTTGCTAAGCCCCTGGAGGCAATTAATCTGTCTGCCCTCAATAAGTTTGAAGACGGCGCCATCGTCACCGTTTGCGAGCTTTTGGACAAGGGTATCCTGTCTAAGTGCGAACACGGCGTGAAGGTCCTGGGCGCCGGCAAGCTCACCAAGAAGCTTACCGTGAGAGCCAATGCCTTCTCCGAAACCGCTAAGGCAAAAATTGAAGAAGCAGGCGGGAAGGTCGAGGTGGTCTAAGTGATACAGACCATCCGCAACGCGTGGAAGGTACCTGAGCTTCGCAAGAAGATTCTGTTCACCATCTTCATCATCATGATTTTCCGTGTCGGCTCCGAAGTGCCGGTGCCCTTTATCGACACCGAGGCCCTGCGCCAGTCCTTCGAGGCCCAGGCCGGTACCATCTTCGAGCTGATGAACACCCTATCGGGCAGCGCCTTCCAGCAGGCAACCCTGTTCGCGCTGTCCATCCAGCCCTATATCAACGCCTCCATCATCATCCAGCTTCTCACCGTGGCGATTCCCGCCCTGGAGAGACTGGCCAAAGAGGGCGGCGAAGAGGGCAAGAAGAAGATCCAGGCCATCACCCGTTATGCCACTTTGGTCATCGGCCTTCTCCAGGGCTTCGGCTATTACACCCTGCTGAAGAGCTACGGCATTCTGACCGACACCGGCATCTGGTCCGGCATCGTCATTGTGCTGTCCTTCACCGTGGGCTCCGTGTTTATCATGTGGCTGGGTGAGCAGATTACCGAGTTCGGCATCGGCAACGGCATCTCCGTGATCCTCTTCGCCAGCATCATCTCCCGTATCCCCCACGCTACCATGGCTATCGTCACCGGCCTGACCAAGTACTTTGAAAAGGCCTCTATGGACTTTACCAATTGGACAGCGGATCAGCTAGCAGCCTATGAGAAAAGCGTGATGCATCCCGGAATCGCGGTCTTGCTCATTGTGGGCATGCTGGCCCTGGTGGTCTTCATCGTCTTCATCAACAACTCCGAGCGGAAGATCCCCGTGCAGTATGCCAAGCGGGTGGTAGGCCGTAAGGTGTATGGCGGTCAGTCCAGCCACATTCCCATGAAGGTGAATATGGCCGGCGTGCTGCCCATCATCTTCGCCCAGACCATCGCAAGCTTACCTGCCACCATCGGCATGTTTATTCCTGCGGCGACCCAGGACGAGGGGAGCGGTTGGGCACATTTCCTGGCGTTCTTTAACACCAGCTCCTTTGCCTACGCCCTGGTCTACTTCCTGCTGATCATCGCCTTCAGCTACTTCTACACCTCCATCCAGTTTAACCCCATCGAGGTGGCCAACAACCTCCGCAAAAACGGCGGGTTCATCCCGGGCTTCCGTCCCGGCAGACCCACGGCGGACTTTTTAGCAAGAGTGCTGCGGCGTTTGACCCTCTTTGGCGCTTTCTACCTGGGCATCGTGGCCATCCTACCCATCATTACGGGCAATATCTCGGGACATACCTCTATGTCCATCGGCGGTACCTCCGTCATCATCGTGGTGGGCGTGGCCCTTGACACGGTGAAGCAGCTGGAGGCACAGATGCTGATGCGTCATTACAAGGGCTTCCTGGAATAAGAGGTGCCAAGATGAAACTGATTTTATTAGGCCCTCCCGGCGCAGGGAAAGGCACCCACGGAGAAATGCTGAAGAAGCGCTTGGGCATCAACACCATCTCCACGGGTAACATTTTGAGAGCCGCCGTGAAAAATGGCACCCCCATCGGTCTCCAGGCCAAGTCCTTTATGGACGCCGGTAAGCTGGTGCCCGACGAGGTGATCATCGGCGTCATTGCCGAGCGGCTCCAGGAGGACGACTGCAAGAAGGGATATATCCTAGACGGCGTGCCCCGCACCATTCCCCAGGCGGAAGCCTTGGACAAGGCGGGCATTACCTTCGACTTCGTCCTGAACATGGAGATGCCCGATGAGGAAATCATCGAGCGCATGTCCGGCAGAAGAGTTTGTCCCTCCTGCGGCGTTTCCTATCATGTGAAAAACGTGCCGCCCCGTGTGGAAGACGTTTGCGACATCTGCGGCAGCGCCCTGGAATTCCGCGACGACGATAAACCCGAAGTGATCCGTACCCGCCTGGCCGTCTACCATAAGGAGACGGAACCCCTGAAGGAGTTTTACGGCGCCAAGGGTATCCTCCGCACTGTCCAGGATCAGAACAACCTGAGCAAAACCCAAAAACTGGTTCTCGACGCACTGGGGTTGGAGGAAGAATGATTTCTCTCAAGTCTCCCAGAGATATTGAACGGATGCGCCGGGCGGGCAGAATTACCGCCAAAGCCCGGAAACTGGCCGGCGAAATGGTTGCCCCCGGCGTATCCACTCAGGAAATCGACAGAGCAGTGCGTGCATTTATCGAGAGCGCCGGCGCGGTGCCGTCCTTCTTAGGATATAACGGCTATCCCGCTTCGGTGTGCGTTTCGGTGAACGACGAGGTCATCCACGGCATTCCGGGTCCCCGGATTTTGCAGGCGGGCGACATTGTCAGCATCGACGTGGGCGCCTTCATCGACGGCTTCCACGGAGACTGCGCCGCCACCTATGCCTGCGGACCCATCAGTCCCGAGGCCCAAAAGCTCATCACCGTCACGGAGCAGAGCTTCTGGGAGGGGATGAACTACGCCAAGAGCGGCTTTCGGGTCTCAGACATTTCCCACGCCATCCAGAGCTACGTGGAGCAAAACGGCTTCTCTGTGGTGCGGGATTTTGTGGGCCACGGCGTAGGCGCGAAAATGCACGAGGCGCCTGAGGTTCCCAACTACGGGAAGGCCGGTCACGGCCCCCGCTTAATGCCGGGTATGACCCTGGCGGTGGAACCCATGGTGAACCAAGGAGACTGGGGAATTCAGATTCTACCCGACAAGTGGACGGTGAAAACCCGCGACGGGTCCCTTTCCGCCCACTATGAGAATTCCATCCTCATCACAAAGGGCGAGGTGGAGATCCTCACCACCCCGGAGGATCTGTAAGCATGACGCAGCTTGAACTAGGTTACGTTGTGCGCTCCCTGAAGGGCCACGATACCGAAAAGCTTCATCTGGTGCTTGGCACCGAAGAGGACTTTCTCTATCTGGCAGACGGGAAACACAGAAGTGTCAAGGCACCCAAAAAGAAACGGCGCAAGCACGTAATCGTGATGGGGCCTTGCCCGGTCACCGACCGCATCCAAAGGGGCGAGCCGGTACTGGACAGTGAAATCAGGCGGGCCTTAGCTGCCAGCCGTGACAAGTTCAGTGGAACCAAGGAGGTATGACGCTTGGCAAAAAGCGACATGATCGAGCTGGAGGGCACGGTAACAGAATCCCTGCCCAACACCACCTTCCGGGTGGATATCGGAAACGGCCATGTGATTTTGGCCCACATTTCCGGTAAGCTCAGAATGAATTTCATCCGCATCCTGCCCGGTGATAAGGTAACGGTCCAAATGTCTCCCTATGATTTAACCCGGGGACGGATCACCTGGCGCAGCAAGAACACCAAGTAAGTGGCAGGGGCTACAGGAGGTAAACGACATGAAAGTAAGACCGTCCGTTAAACCCATGTGCGACAAATGCAAGATCATTAAGCGCAATGGGAAAGTAATGGTCATTTGCGAAAACCCGAAGCATAAACAAAGACAAGGATAAAGGAGGCGCTGAAGAAGTATGGCACGAATTGCCGGCATTGACCTGCCGAAGAACAAGAGAATTGAAATCGGCCTGACCTATATCTTCGGAATCGGGCGCACTAGCGCAACGAAGATTCTGGAGACCACAGGAATTAGTCCTGATACTCGCGTCAAAGACCTCACTGAGGCTGACGAAGCAGCGCTGCGTGAAGAAATCGCCAAGAACTACACCGTGGAGGGTGACCTCCGCCGTGATGTGGCGATGGACATTAAGCGCCTGAACGAGATCGGCTGCTACCGCGGCCTGCGTCATCGTAAGGGCCTACCTGTCCGCGGCCAGCGCAGCAAGACCAACGCTCGTACCCGTAAGGGTCCCAAGCGCACCGTGGCAAACAAGAAGAAGTAAAGGAGGGAAGAAACGCTATGGCTAGTCCCAAGAAAAAGGTCGTCAGAAGACGCCGCGAACGCAAAAATATCGAGAAGGGCGCTGTGCATATCCGCTCTTCCTTCAACAACACCATGGTCACCGTCACCGACACCAAGGGGAACGCCCTCTCCTGGGCTTCCTCCGGCGGTCTGGGTTTCCGCGGTTCTCGTAAGTCCACTCCCTATGCTGCCCAGACTGCGGCTGAAACCGCTGCCAAGGCTGCCATGGAGCATGGCCTTAAGAGCGTGGAAGTGTACGTGAAGGGCCCCGGTTCCGGCCGTGAGGCTGCTATCCGTGCCCTGCAGGCTGTGGGTCTTGACGTGACCATGATCAAAGACGTTACCCCTGTCCCCCACAACGGCTGCCGTCCGCCTAAGAGACGTCGCGTCTGATCGAAGGAAAGGAGAAAGATAATTATGGCTAAAAATACACAGCCTGTGGCCAAACGCTGCAAGGCGCTGGGCATTTCTCCTACCGTCATGGGTTATGCGAAGAAGGAAACCAACCGTAACCCCGGCGGTCAGATGAGAAAGAAGAAGAGCGAATACGCCCTCCAGCTTGCTGAAAAGCAGAAGGTCAAGTTCGTTTACGGCATCCTGGAGAAGCAGTTTAGAGCATACTACGACAAGGCTACCAGAATGCCCGGCAAGACCGGCGAAAACCTCCTCATTCTCGTGGAGCGCCGTCTGGACAATGCCGTTTATCGTCTTGGTTTCGCCATGACCCGCCGCGAGGCTCGTCAGCTGGTGAACCACGGCCACTTTACCGTTAACGGAAAGCGGGTTAACATCCCCTCCTTCCTGGTAAAGCCGGGCGACGTCATTGAAGTCTTGGAAAAGAGCCGCGGCTCTGTGAAGTTTAAGAGATTCATGGGCGAAGACGCCATCCTGGTCACCCAGCCCCAGTGGCTGGAGAGAGAGAAGAACACTCTCAAGGGCACCGTTACTAAGATGCCCGTCCGTGAAGATGTCGACATGCCCATTGAGGAGCACCTGATTGTTGAGCTTTACTCCAAGTAAAATGATACCCTCGGCAGGAACCCGGAATGACGATGCGGCGGGTCAAACTCCGTCGCCGCAAAAAGGAGGGTAACACATGGTAGAAATCGAAAAGCCGCGCATTGAATGTATAGAGAAGCCAGGTGACAGTTCCTATGGGAAATGCATCGTAGAACCCCTGGAGCGTGGCTATGGCACAACCTTAGGCAACTCACTCCGCCGGATTCTGCTGTCATCCTTGCCCGGCACCGCTGTGACCACCATTAAGATCGCGGGTATTCAGCACGAGTTCAGCTCCATCCCCGGCGTGAAGGAAGACGTCACCGAAATCGTCCTCAACGTAAAGGGCATCATCGCCAAGCTCCACAGCGAAGGCGTGAAGACCGTTTACATCGAGGCCAACGAGGAAGGTGTTGTCACCGCCGGCGACATTAAGGCCGACGCGGAGGTGGAGATCCTCAACCCTGAGCACCATATCGCGACCTTGGGTCCCGATGCCAGCCTGAACATGGAGCTGACCCTGTCCCACGGCAGAGGTTACGTTCCCGCTGACCGCAATAAGCCCAGCCAGAACGTCATCGGCGTAATCCCCGTGGACTCCGTCTACACCCCGGTGCAGAAGGTGAACTACACAGTGGAGAACACCCGTGTCAAGGATTTAACCGACTTTGACAAGCTGACCTTAGAGGTCTGGACCAACGGCGTCATCGCTGCCCGGGACGCAGTCTCCCTGGGCGCCAGAATTCTCTGCGACCACTTTATGCTCTTCACCGACCTTTCCGAAACCATGGGCAGCAAGTCTACCGTGGTGGAAAAGGCCGAGGCCCAGCGGGACAAAGTCCTGGAGCTGACCATCGAGGAGCTGGATCTCTCCGTTCGAAGCTTCAACTGCCTAAAGCGCGCCAACATCAACACCGTGGAGGATCTCATTTCCAAAACGGAGGACGAGATGATGAAGGTGAGAAACTTAGGCCGTAAGTCTTTGGAAGAGGTCATCAATAAGCTGGAAATGATGGGGCTGACCCTGGCCAGCGATGAGAACTAATTACGTCTAATTCCCAAATAGAATCCGAAGGGAGCTGAAAAGATATGCCCGGAACCCGTAAACTCGGCAAGCCCACTGACCAGCGTATGGCCATGCTCCGCGCTATGGTCACCTACCTCCTGGAAAACGGCCGGATCAAGACCACTGTGACCCGCGCCAAGGAAGTGGCTCCTCTGGCCGAGAAGATGATCACCCTGGCTAAGAAGGGCGACCTGGCCGCTTACCGTCAGGCCCTGAGCTTCATCACCAAGGAAGATGTGGCCCACAAGCTCTTCAATGAGATGGCCGACAAATATACTTCCCGCGACGGCGGCTACACCCGTATCGTCCGCATGGGCCCCCGCAGAGGGGACGCAGCAGAGATGGCCATCATCGAGCTGGTGTAAGTAAGGTCTGGAAAAAGCCATAAAAGCCTCTTATTTTCCCCAAAGGAAAGTGAGAGGCTTTTTCTTTTGCCAATCCTCCCAGGCTATGCTAAAATGGGAGGAAGATAGAAGGAGGTCACACCATGAAGATACTCTTTGTCAACGCCTGCGTCCGGGGTGCGGAATCCAACACCCTAAAGCTCTGCCGCGCCGCCCTGGAGGCCCTGAAAACCCGGCATCCCCACGCCGAAATCCAAGAGGTGGATCTGAATCTGGACAGGCCCTCGCCCCTCCACCCGGAGCTGGCAGCCCTGCGGGACGACCTGCGCCATGGGGGAAACCTCAGCGACCCCCTCTTCGACTACGCCAAGGACTTCGCGGCGGCTGACCTTATCCTCATCGGGGCGCCCTACTGGGACCTCTCCTTCCCGGCCATCCTGAAGATCTACCTAGAGCGCATCTGCGTGGTGGACATCACCTTCGGCTACGGAGAGCGCGGGCCCTTTGGACTGTGCCGGGGGGAAAAGCTCCTCTACGTCACCACCGCAGGGGGACCGGTGCAGGAGGGGCATCACCTTGGCTACGATTATGTAAAAGGCCTCTGCCACCACTTCTTTGGCATCCAGGACACCAGTCTCTTCGCCCTGGATGCCCTGGAAATGGGCGGCGACTTGGAGGCCATGGTGGAGGCGGGCAGGGGAGAGATCAAAACCCTGATGGAAACCTGGCTGTAAGGCGGAGGACCTCTGCCCTGGGGTGAAAGATGCAGCCGGGAGCCTTCCGGAGGCTACCCTCTGCCCCGATTTCCAACCTATGGAAAAATGAAAAAAAGCCCGGCTTTCTTATGGGGAAGGCTGGGCTTTTTGCCCCCATAAAAGTATCAAAAAGCTATCCTTTCGTAACGATTTGATGAAAAACTTTACAATATAATTTTATTTCAAAAAGGGTCTTGCATCTGGCGGGATTTTATGAAACAATAGGAGAGGAAATTCATCAAATGGTGTGGCTGTCGTTAGGCGGTCACATGATTTTTAACGTCAAAAATAGGCGAAAAATGCCAAAATATGGGATATTTTTCACCGTGGCAAGGTTTTGGGGGGGAATTATTTAGGCATCATGGTGTTCAGCAGCTTAGAATTTTTATTCATGTTTCTCCCGGTTTTTCTGGGAATTTACCATATAACACAGGCAAAATATCGCAAGTGGATTCTCTTGGGGGGCAGCTTGGCCTTTTATACCTACGGCGCTGTCACAAACCCCTGGACCATTCTCCTCTTCCTCGGCCTTATGGGCGGGGCTTTTGGTGCGGCCCTTTGGCTGGAGCCGGAGAAAAAAGAGCGGCGTATGGTGCTGGCGGCCAGCCTGGGCATCCTGTTCGGTTGTCTTTTGGGCTTTAAATACGCGGGGCTCTTTGGCGAGGGTGTGATCCTACCCCTGGGCATCAGCTTTTACACCTTTCAGCTGGCGGCCTACCTGATGGACGTGTATCGGAAAAAAATTCAGCCGGAAAAGTCCTTCCTCCAGTTCGCCACGGTGATCGCCCTCTTTCCCAAGTTGATCTCCGGCCCCCTTACCCCCTATCGCAGCCTTTCCGGCAGCATAGGCCTGCGGCGGGCGGTGAGCTGGCGGCGCTTTAACCGGGGCCTCCAGGACTTTATTCTGGGCCTGGGCCTAAAGGTGCTTCTGGCCAATCAGATCGGCGGCATCTGGCGGCAGATCGAGGCCATAGGCTTTGAGAGCATCTCCACCCCCTTGGCCTGGATGGGCATGGTAAGCTTCTCCCTCCAGCTTTACTTCGACTTTTTTGGCTACTCCCTCATGGCCATAGGCCTGGGTCACATGATAGGCGTCCACCTGCCCCAGAACTTTAACACCCCTTACGCCTCCCGCTCCATGACGGAGTTTTGGCGGCGCTGGCACATCACCCTGGGCAAGTGGTTCCTGGAATACATCTACATCCCCCTGGGCGGCAGCAGGGAAGGGCGGCAGAGGGAGCTGCGCAACCTCTTTCTCGTCTGGCTCCTCACCGGCATCTGGCACGGGCCCACCCTGAACTTTATCCTCTGGAGCATGTTCGTTCTGGGCCTTATCATCTTGGAAAAGCTGTGGCTGGGCCAATATCTGAAAAAATACCGCATCTTCTCCCACTGCTACCTAATCCTGACAGTGATGTTCAGCTGGATGCTCTTTGCCATCCCGGAGGTGGGGCAGATCGGCGTCTATTTAACCCGGCTCTTCCCCTTCTTCGGCGGCGCCGTGATCCCCGCCACAGATTTCTGGCGTTTAGGCCTGCAATACGGCTTCTTCCTGCTCTGTGGCATCGTGGCGGCCACGCCGCAGTTTATGAACTGGATGGGGAAGCTGCGCAAATCCCACCTGGGAACGGCCTTTCTCTTTCTCACCTTTTGGCTGGCGGTCTACTGCATCTCCGCGGGCCTTAATGATCCCTTTATGTACTTTAGCTTTTAAGGAGGCGGACAGCATTGAAATGGTTAAAGCAGCCCGCCGCCCTCCTTTTGACCCTGCTGGTGGCCTCCTCCCTGGTGATGACGGCGGCAGGCCTGGGAATACGCAGCACCGTGGGCCCCTACTGCGTCCAAGCCCGGGAGACCATGGCCGTGGCCCTGCCCTTTCTCTACCTCCGGGGCGATCTGGTCCTCATCACCCCCCCGCCGGAGGAGGAAGACCCGGCCGCAGACCCCGCCTGGCAGGACCCGCCAAAGCCAAACAACACCGAGACCCTGCTGCCCGTCAGCCCCAGCCTGAAGGTGCAGGCGCCTCACAGGGGCAAGCCGGCCCCCCGCCAGGGCCACAGCATCATCACCACCGCCGGGGGCTACTACTTCGGCCCGGCGGAGGAGGCCCACTTTCAAAGCACCCTCTTCATCGGCGACTCCCGCACCGTGGGCATGGCCCTGTACAGCCGCTTAGGGGAGGCAGACTACTTCGCCGACGTGGGCATGTCTGTCTACAACTTGTTTAAGACCAAGGTTTCCGACACTTACGGCTCCCTATACCTAAACGGCCTTCTCACCACCAGAACCTACGACACCATTTACCTGATGCTGGGCATCAATGAGCTGGGTTATCCCTTGGAGGACTTAAAGCGGCAGTACGGCGTGGTGATAGACCAGATCATGGCCCTCCAGCCCCAGGCCCATATCATCCTGGAGGCCAACATCGGCATCACCCAGAAGAAGGAGGCCTCCTCCAAGCATCTCTCCATGGAGCGCATCAGAGCCCTGAACGACAGCATCGCCTCCTTTGCCGACGGGGAGAAGGTTTTCTACTTAGACGCCAACGCCTACTTTGCCGACGCCACAGGCTACCTGCGGGCCGATGCCACGGGGGACGGCGTCCACCCCTACGCCGCCGGGTATAAGGACTGGACAGTCTGGCTCCGGGAGCACGCCCTCTTAAAGGCCGAGGACTAGGGCCTCATACCCTGGCAGCGCGAAAAGGCAGATAAAACCAAGAAAAAGCCCTGTATGGAGCAAAAGGCTTCCGTACAGGGCTTTTTGGCGGCGAAAAGGGTAAAAAAATAAAAAAATCCTTGACATCAAGGACAAGGAAGTATATAATTAGTGGATATCGGAAACTCCAAAAACTGGAGAAAACCCCACCTTAAAATCAGTATAACATGCTTCCCCATAAATGACAACAGGGAAATAGAAGAAAAACCCACGCGCCCGGGTGTTCGCAGCGAAAACCCCTGGGGCACAAAGAGGCAAGAGCCGGTTAGGCAATGACGCAGCAGCAGTCAGCAGTGTTTCATATGAGAGGAATGGTCGCCGAAATGGTAAAAGATGTATACTACGGGAAAACCCTCAGAAAAAGCTATGCCCGGCACGAAGAAGTGCTGGATATGCCGAATCTCCTGGAGATCCAGAAGAAATCCTACGATTGGTTTCTGAAGATCGGTCTCCAGGAGGTTTTTAAGGACGTAGCCGCCATCACGGACTATGCCGGGAACTTAGAGCTGTCCTTCATCGACTTCTCCATGGACGAGAACCCCAAGTATTCCGTGGAAGAGTGCAAGGCCAGAGATGCCACCTACGCCGCCCCCATTAAAGTCCGGGTCCGTCTGCGCAATAAGGAGACCGAGGAGATCAAGGAGCAGGAGATCTTCATGGGCGACTTCCCCCTAATGACTCGCGGCGGCACCTTTATCATCAACGGCGCGGAGCGGGTCATCGTCTCCCAGATCGTCAGAAGCCCTGGCATCTACTACGCCAAGAACGCTGACAAGGCCGACAATATCACTTACTCCGTCACCGTGATCCCTTACCGGGGCGCCTGGCTGGAGTATGAAACCGACCTCTCCGACGTGTTCAATGTCCGCATCGACAAGAACCGTAAGCTGCCTGTTACCTGCCTCATCCGCGCCGTGGGCCCCCAGACCGACGCGGAGATATTAGAGCTCTTCGGCGAGGAGCCCCTTCTGGTCTCCACCCTGGAAAAAGACGCCTGCAAGACCCGGGAGGAAGCTCTTCTGGAGATCTACCGCAAGCTCCGACCCGGCGAGCCCCCCACCATGGACTCCTCCATCTCTCTTTTGAACACCCTCTTCTTCGACGCACGGCGCTACGATCTTTCCGCCGTGGGCCGCTATAAGTTTAACAAAAAGCTGGCCATCTGGACCCGTCTGGGCGGCCATACCCTGGCTATGCCTGTGGTTGACCCCTTAACCGGCGAAATCCTGGCAGAAGCAGGGGAGGCCCTCACCCGGGAGAGAGCCCGCGAGTTGGACGCCAAAGGCGTCAACGAAGCCGTTCTCTTAGTAGACGGCCGCAACGTGAAGGTTTTTTCCAACCACATGGTAGAGCTTTCCAACTTCGTCTCCTTCGACCCCGAAGAGGCCGGCATCACCGAGCGGGTTTGGTTCCCCGTTCTGAAGGAAATCCTGGATGAGTGCGCCGGGGACCAAGAGGCCATAAGAGCCGCCGTCCGGGAGCGCATGGACGACCTGATCCCCAAGCACATCATCGTGGATGATATTATGGCCTCCATTAACTATCTGTGCAGCCTCTCCCACGGGGTAGGCCTGCCCGACGATATCGACCACCTGGGCAACCGCCGCCTGCGCTGCGTGGGCGAATTGCTGCAAAACCAGTTCCGCATCGGCTTCTCTCGCATGGAGCGTGTCATTCGTGAGCGCATGACCATCCAGGACCTGGACATCGTCACCCCCCAGAGCCTCATTAACATTCGCCCTGTCACCGCCGCCATCAAGGAGTTTTTCGGCTCCTCGCCCCTCTCCCAGTTCATGGATCAGACCAACCCCTTGGCAGAGCTGACCCACAAGCGGCGTATGTCCGCCCTGGGCCCCGGCGGCCTCTCCCGTGACAGAGCCTCCTTCGACGTTCGTGACGTGCACTACAGCCACTACGGCCGTATGTGCCCCATTGAGACCCCGGAAGGCCCCAACATCGGCCTGATCTCCTACCTGGCCTCTTACGCCCGGATTAACCGCTACGGCTTCATCGAGGCCCCCTACCGCAAGGTGGACAAGGAGAGCGGCTACCTCACCGGGGACATCGAATACATGACCGCCGACATCGAAGACGAGTACATCGTGGCCCAGGCCACGGAGCCCGTGGACGAGAACGGCTGCCTCCAGAATGAGCGTATCACCTGCCGCCACAGAAACGAGATCATCGAGGTGGACAGAGTCGAGGTGGACTACATCGACGTATCCCCCAAGATGATGGTCTCCATCGCCACCGCCATGATCCCCTTCCTGGAAAACGATGACGCAAACCGTGCCCTCATGGGCGCCAACATGCAGCGTCAGGCCGTGCCCCTCCTCACCACCCAGGCCCCCTTAGTGGCCACCGGCATGGAGCACAAGTGCTGCATCGACTCGGAGATTGCCGTTCTGGCCGAAGGCGAGGGCGAGGTGACCCGGGTGGCCGCCACAGGGATCACCATCCGCTATGACGGCGGCAGCGTCACCGACTATCCCCTGATTAAATTCCTGCGCTCCAACCATGGCACCTGTATCAACCAGAAGCCCATCGTGGCTGTGGGCGATAAGGTGAAGAAGGGCGACGTCATTGCCGACGGCCCCTCCACAGAAAACGGCGAGATCAGCCTGGGTAAAAACATCCTCATGGGCTTCATGACCTGGGAAGGCTATAACTACGAAGACGCCATCCTCTTAAACGAGCGCATGGTAAAGGACGACGTGTTCACCTCCATCCACATAGAGGAATACGAAACCGAAGCCCGCGACACCAAGTTAGGCTCCGAAGAGATCACCCGGGATATCCCCAACGTGGGCGAAGACGCCCTGAAGGACCTAGACGAGCGGGGCGTTATTCGTGTGGGCGCGGAAGTTCACGCTGGCGATATCTTAGTGGGCAAGGTAACCCCCAAGGGCGAAACCGACCTCACCGCCGAAGAGCGCCTCCTCCGGGCCATCTTTGGCGAAAAGGCCAGAGAAGTAAGAGACACCTCCCTCAAGGTGCCCCACGGCGAGAGCGGCATCGTGGTAGACGTGAAGGTTTTCACCCGTGAAAACGGCGATGAACTGGGCCCCGGCGTCAACATGGTGGTGCGTGTCTACATCGCCCAGAAGCGCAAGATCAGCGTGGGCGATAAGATGGCAGGTCGTCACGGCAACAAGGGCGTGGTCTCCCGCATCCTGCCCCAGGAGGATATGCCCTTCCTCCCCGACGGTACGCCCCTGGACATCGTACTAAACCCCCTGGGCGTGCCCTCCCGTATGAACATCGGCCAGGTGCTGGAAGTCCACTTGGGCTACGCCGCCAAGGCCTTGGGCTGGAAGGTGGCCACCCCCGTCTTCAACGGCGCAGACGAAGAGGACATCGAAAACACCCTGAACTTAGCGGGCTTGGAGTCCGACGGCAAGAGCTGGCTCCACGACGGGCGCACAGGCGAGCAGTTTGAAAACCGTGTTACCGTTGGTTACGTGTACTTCTTAAAGCTGCATCACCTGGTGGACGATAAGATTCACGCCCGTTCCACCGGCCCTTATAGCCTCGTAACCCAGCAGCCCCTGGGCGGTAAGGCCCAGTTCGGCGGCCAGCGTTTTGGTGAGATGGAAGTTTGGGCTCTGGAAGCCTACGGCGCGGCCTACACCCTCCAGGAAATCCTCACCGTGAAGTCCGACGACGTGTCCGGCCGTGTAAGAACTTATGAAGCCATCGTCAAGGGCCACAACGTGCCCAGCCCCGGCATCCCCGAATCCTTTAAGGTTCTGGTGAAGGAGCTCCAGGCCCTCTGCCTGGATATCCGGGTGCTGGACGCCCTGGGTCAGGAGATTGAGCTGCGAGACGACGAGGACGACGGCTACCAGCACGTGGGCCAGATCAAGGACGACGACTACTACCGTCAAGGCAACAACGACGCCGAGTTCTCCGCTGCGGGCTTCTCCCTCCGGGAGGGCGACGATCTGGATGCCCTAGACGACGGAGACAGCGAGGATGCCGACGAGAGCGAATCCGACCTGTTCCTGGACGACGAAGACGATTTTGAAGAATAAGAGGGAGGATATACGCTATGAGTTACGCTGAATTCAACGCCATTCGCATCGGCATTGCCTCCCCGGATCAAATTAATCTCTGGTCCCACGGCGAGATCAAAAAGCCCGAAACCATCAACTACCGCACCCTAAAGCCCGAGAGAGACGGCCTCTTCTGCGAAAAAATCTTTGGCCCCACCAAGGACTGGGAGTGCCACTGCGGCAAGTATAAAAAAATCCGCTACAAGGGTAAGGTCTGCGACCGCTGCGGCGTAGAGGTCACCAAGGCCAACGTCCGCCGGGAGCGCATGGGCCACATTGCCTTAGCTGCCCCCGTGTCCCACATCTGGTACTTTAAGGGCATCCCCTCCCGCATGGGCCTCCTTTTGGATATCTCCCCCCGCATTCTGGAAAAAGTGTTATACTTCGCCGCCTATATCGTCACCGATCCCGGCTATGCCCCTCTGGCCAAGAATCAGATCCTGTCTGAGAAGGAATACAGAGACATGCGGGAGAAGTATGAGGACGACTTTTCCGCCGGCATGGGCGCCGAGGCCGTGAAAAAGCTGCTGGCCGATATCAACTTGGAGGAGCTCTCCACCCAGCTGCGGGAAGAGCTGCAAACTGCCTCCGGCCAGAAAAAGGCCCGTATCGTGAAGCGCCTGGAAGTGGTAGACGCCTTCCGCTCCTCCGGCAACCGCCCCGAGTGGATGATTATCGATGTGCTGCCCGTAATCCCCCCCGAGCTGCGCCCCATGGTGCAGTTAGACGGCGGCCGCTTTGCCACCTCTGACCTGAACGATCTCTACCGCCGGGTTATCAACCGCAACAACCGCTTAAAGCGCCTCATTCAGCTCAACGCCCCGGACATCATCGTCCGCAACGAAAAGCGTATGCTGCAAGAAGCCGTAGACGCCCTCATCGACAACGGCCGGCGGGGCAGAGCTGTCACTGGGGCCAATAACCGTGCCCTGAAATCCCTCTCCGACCTGCTGAAGGGCAAGCAGGGCCGCTTCCGTCAGAATCTTCTGGGTAAGCGGGTGGACTACTCCGGGCGGTCTGTTATCGTGGTAGGCCCCGAGCTAAAGATTTTCCAGTGCGGCCTGCCGAAGGAACTGGCCATCGAGCTTTTCCGCCCCTTCGTCATGAAAAAGCTGGTGGAAGACGGCCTGGCCAACAACATTAAATCCGCCAAGAAGATGGTGGACAGGGGCCGCGCCGAGGTGTGGGACGCCCTGGACTTCATCATCAAGGAGCATCCCGTCATGCTCAACCGAGCCCCCACCCTCCACCGTTTGGGCATTCAGGCCTTCGAGCCCGTTCTGGTAGAGGGCCGCGCCATTAAGCTGCACCCCCTGGTGTGTACCGCCTTTAACGCCGACTTCGACGGCGACCAGATGGCCGTTCACGTGCCCCTCTCCGCCGAGGCCCAGGCAGAGGCAAGAATCCTCATGCTCTCCGCCAACAACCTGCTGCGGCCCCAGGACGGCGGCCCCGTTACCGTTCCCACCCAGGACATGGTTTTGGGCTCCTACTACCTCACCTACGAGCGGGACGAGGAAAACGACCCCGCCCTTACCTTCGAGAGCCTGGAGGCCGCCCTGGCTGCCCTGGAGAAAGGCGAGATCGACATTTCCACCCGCATCTGGGTCACCATGGGCGAAGGGATGCAGACCCGCCACATCCCCACCAACGGCGTCATGGTCCAGAGAGCCGCCCAGTCCGGCACAGCACCCCAGGAGGTGCTCCACGCCTTCTCCTGCATGGAGGAAGCACGCCTGGCCCACGACGAGGGCGAATTAGACCTCCACGTGCCCATTCTGGTGCGCATGGAGCGGGAAGTGGAAGGGGAACTGTGCAAGAAGCTGGTGCGCACCACCGTGGGCCGCCTGATCTTCAACGAGGATATCCCCCAGGACCTGGGCTTTGTGGACAGAGACAATCCCGAAACCATGTTCGATCCCGAGGTGAACTTCGTCACCGGTAAGAAGCAGCTCAGCAAGATCATCGACAAGTGTATCGCCAAGCACGGCTTCACCGTTTCCGCAAACGTGCTGGATATTATTAAGACAAGAGGCTACCACTACTCCACCCGGGGCTCCCTGACGGTTTCCATCTACGACATGACGGTGCCTGACGAGAAGTACGCCCTCATCTCCGAAACCGAGAAGGAGATCGTGAAGATCGAGCGGCAGTTTAAGCGGGGCTTCCTCACCAACGAGGAGCGCTACCGCCTGGTGGTTAAGGCCTGGGAGCAGACCACCAAGGACGTGACCGACGCCCTGCAGAAGAACCTAGACCGCTACAATCCTATCTTCATGATGGCCGACTCCGGCGCCCGTGGCAGCATGGCCCAGATCCGTCAGCTGGCGGGTATGCGTGGCCTCATGGCCGATACCTCCGGCCGCACCATTGAGATCCCCATCAAGGCAAACTTCCGTGAGGGCCTCTCCGTTCTGGAATACTTCATCTCCTCCCGTGGCGCCCGTAAGGGCCTGGCCGATACGGCCCTGCGTACTGCCGACTCCGGGTATCTTACCCGCCGTCTGGTAGACGTGGCCCAGGAGGTCATCATCCGCGAGCGCGACTGCGGCACCGACGAGGGCATCCTCATCGGCGAGATCAGCGAAAACGGCCAGGTGATCGAAACCTTCGGCGAGCGCCTGAAGGGCCGCTTCCCCGTGGAAAACATTGTAGACCCCGCCACCGGTGAAGTCCTCTACACCGCCGACACCATGCTCCGGCAGGAGGACGCCGCCATCCTGGAAAAGCACGGCGTCTTCGAGGTGAATATCCGCTCCGTCCTCACCTGCCACGCCAGAAGCGGCGTGTGCTCCAAGTGCTACGGCATGAACCTGGCCATAGGCGAGCCTGTGGGCGAGGGCGAGGCCGTGGGCATCATCGCCGCCCAGTCCATCGGCGAGCCCGGCACCCAGCTCACCATGCGTACCTTCCACACAGGCGGCGTGGCCGGCGGCGATATCACCCAGGGTCTGCCCCGTGTTGAGGAGCTCTTCGAGGCCAGAAAGCCCAAGAAGATGGCCCAGCTGGCCGAGGTCACCGGCACCGTTTCCATCGAGGAAAGTAAGCGCGCCACGGTCTGTAACCTCTCCATCACCGCCCAAGACGGCGAGGTGGTGACCTACGCTCTGCCCTACAGCTCCGGCATCCGGGTCAAGGCGGGGGACCAGGTAACCGCAGGCGACCAGCTGACAGACGGCGCCCTCTCTCCCCACGAGGTTCTGCGGATCCGCGGCATGTCCGCCGTCCACAACTACCTGATCCAGGAAGTGCAAAAGCCCTATCGCCAGCAGGGCGTTGACATCAACGACAAGCACATCGAGATCATCGTCCGCCAGATGATGCGCAAGGTGCGGGTGGAAGAAGCGGGCGACTCCGCCCTCCTCTCCGGCTCCACCGTGGAATACCTGGAGTATTTAGACGCCAGAGACGCCATCCAAAAGCGCATGGATGAGGGCGAAACCAACGACGGTCTGCCCCTGACCCTTCCCGTGGGCACCCGCCTGCTGATGGGTATCACCAAGGCAGCCCTGGCAACGGAATCCTTCCTCTCCGCCGCCTCCTTCCAGGAGACCACCAAGGTTCTCACCGAGGCCGCCATCAAGGGCAAGGTGGATAACCTTTTGGGCCTGAAGGAAAACGTAATCATCGGCAAGCTGATTCCCGCAGGCTCCGGCCTGGCTGTGTACCGCCACCAGGGGGCCCAGCAGGACGGGACTCAGGATGAAGCCCACGTAGAGAGCCCCTATGAGGCCGTGGCTGCCGCTGTGGCCGACCTGTTAGGCGATGGCAACCCAGCCCAGGAAGAAGCCCCCGCCACTGAGATCTAATCGCAGCACCTAAGCCCAAGGCCGCCGAGGAGAAATCCCCGGCGGCCTTTTTGCCAAAACTCCCTTCCTTTTTCCCGGGAATGTGCTATACTGAAGGGCAGTGATTGAACCTGGATGGGAGGATACCCATGGCCGATTTTGTCTTATTAAAAGAACTGATTAAATCCCGCGACCCGGAAATCCAGCTGCGGGAAGAGGAACCCATGGGCCGCCACACCAGCTTTCGCATCGGCGGCCCAGTGCCCCTCATGGCCCTGCCCAAGTCTGCGGAGGAAGGGGTCATCGTGGCCAAAGCAGCCAAGGAAGCGGGGATCTGCCCCCTCTATTTGGGAAAGGGCTCCAACCTGCTGGTGGCCGATGAGGGCATCCCGGCCTTTGTGGTGAAGCTCATGGGCAGGCCCCAAGGGCTCTATGCCGTGGGCGACTGCGGGATTTACGCCGAGGCCGGTCTTTCCCTGGCCCAGGTGGCGGTGTTTGCCCTGGAGCGGGGCCTGACGGGGCTGGAATTCGCCCACGGCATCCCCGGGACTTTAGGCGGCGGCGTGTTTATGAACGCCGGGGCCTACGACGGGGAGCTGTCTCAAGTGGTGGTGGCGGTAGACTGCCTCACCGCGGATGGGCAGCGGCAGCGCCTGGGCCCCCAGGAGCTGGAGTTTAGTTACAGGCACAGCGTCTTCTCCCGGGGCGACCGGCTGATCTTAGGGGCGGAAATGCAGCTGAAACCCGGCAGCCGGGAGGAGATTCAAGGGAAAATGGAAGACCTCATGGAGCGCAGAAAAGAAAAGCAGCCTCTGGAGTACCCCAGCGCGGGCAGCACCTTTAAGCGCCCTCCCGGTCACTTCGCAGGGGCCCTCATCGAAGGCTGCGGGCTAAAGGGCGCGCGAGTTGGGGGGGCCCAGGTCTCGGAAAAGCACGCGGGCTTCGTGGTGAACACCGGCGGGGCCACCTGCCGGGACGTGATCGCCCTGATGAACCTGGTGCGAAAGACGGTACGGAAGGAAAAGGGCGTGCTGCTGGAGCCCGAGGTGCGCCTTTTGGGCTGCGCCTTGGATGAGACAAAGCAGGAGGAGTAACCTATGACGGATCATATCTTCATCTCCCTCTACGCCGTGAACCAGCGGGATATCGGCGGCGCGGGATTTTTGGCCTTTCCCAGTGTGAGGGACGCGGAGGAATACCTGAAAACCTGGCTGGAAAGGGCCTGTGCCTTAGAGTGCATTCCGGAAACGGAGGCCCCCGAAGCCCTGCCGGAGCACGCCTTCCTCTGTCCCCAGGTGGAGGAGGCCAAGGACCTAGAGGGCTTTAACGGCTTTCACAGCTATGAATCCCTGGGGGTGGTGAGCCTTTTTGTCCAGGTGCTCTACGATGAAAAAAGCGCCAGACGATTTAAGGGCGAGTGCATCAAGGAATTTAGCCTGGATAAGATCTTCTCCGACGAGGCCGACGAGATGATAGAAATGCTGGAGGCGCTGGAAAAATCCTTTCGGGAGCCCTTGGACTACACCCGCCCTCTGGAGATGGTAGACGGGCTACTGAAAAACCAGGGCCTGGCCCTCTTTTGAACTAAAACAAAAACGCGGTCACGCTGGCTTTCAGCATGACCGCGTTATTTTTTCTATTGGGGGAGCAGCCCTCAGCGGTTATGATACTGAGGCGCCTCACGCTTTTCCAAAAAGGCCTCCATCCCCGCCTTTTTATCCTCTGAGGCCTGAACCCGGGAAAACAGCTGGGTCTCCAAGAGAAAGCCCGTGTCCAGGTCGCACTCCCCCGCCTTGTTCACCGCCGCCTTGATGCTGCGTATGGCAAGGGGGGCCTTTTTCACCAAGGCCTCCGCCAGGGTCTGGGCCTCGGGCATCAGGGCCTCCCGCTCCACCACCTTGAGACAAAGGCCCAGCGCCAGGGCCTCCTGGGCGGTGACATGGCGGCCCGTCATGAGGATATCCTTGGCCCGCATAGAGCCCACAGCCCTAGGCAGCATCTGGGTGCCGCCGAAACCGGGCATGGAACCTAAGTTGATGGAGGGAATGGCGATTTTGGCATCGGTGGAGAGAAATACAAAGTCCGCCGCCAGTAAGATCTCCATTCCGGCCCCCAGGCTGTAGCCCTGCATGGCCACGATGACAGGGACGGAAAGGCCTCGTATAGTGTTCATTAGACCCTGGCCTAAGCGGCTGAAATCGTAGGAAGATTGGCCGTCCATCTGAACTTCCTCTTTAATATCGCCCCCCACGCAAAAGGCTTTTTCTCCAGAAGCGTTTAAGATCACGCAGCGGACTTCGGGGTGAGCCTCGGCCTCCAGCAGAGCCTGGGTCAGGGCGAAGATAGACTGGCCGTCCAGGGCGTTTAGCACATGGGGTCTGTTGATGGTAATGGTGGCGATACATCCCGCCACCTGGGATAGAATCCTGTCCATGGCAAATACTCCTTTTATAGGGAAGGCTCCGGGATGGTGACCCGCAGCTGTTCCATCACTTGCGCCACCGGGGCGCGGATAATCAGGTTGGCCCTTTCGTCAAAGGGGCTCTCCTTCTCGCTGATGAGCACCATTTTTTTCTTAAAGTAGTGGTGAATCACCGAGGCGGCGGGCTGGTCTAAGAGGGAGCACCCCGCCACGATGAGCACATCGGCGGAGAGGGCCTGGTAGATGGCCTCGGTAACCACCTCTTTTTTCATGGCGTCGCCGTAAAAGACGATGTCCGGGCCGATGACGTAGCCGCACATGTCCACGTCGCAGTAGGGGATGCCGGGCTTTTCATAGATGTCCAGGGTGGCGTACTGCCTGTCGCAATAAAGGCAGATGTTGCGCATCACTGTGCCCATGAGCTCTATGACTTTGCGGCTGCCGGCCTCCTGGTGGAGATCGTCCATGTTCTGGGTGAGAATCATCCGCAGCTTCCCCGCTTTTTCGATCTCCACCAGCTTACGGTGGGTGGCGTTGGGCTCGCAGGTGAGAAGGGGGGTTAACACCCGCTCTCGATACCAGCGGAAGAAGGGCCCGGGCTTGCGCTCGAAAAAGGCCCGGGTGAGGATGGTCTCCGGGGGCACATCATACTTTTTGATGTGGTCCTCCTCCATGGCCATAAAGTCGGGAATGCCGCTCTCTTGGGAGACGCCAGGGCCGCTGTAAAACACCAGGTCGCTGCACCCGTCCAGCCATTCCTGCAAAATTTGAAGTTGTTCATCCATGGAGACGCCCCCTTCGACAGACAGCCAAAATAGTTCCTCTTGCGGCAAAAAAGCCGCGGTGGTAAAATGATAGCAGAGAATAAGCCCCTTGTAAAGTCCTGGAGGTACTTCGTGAAAAAAGAACAGTTTGACATCACCGGCATGACTTGCGCCGCCTGCGCCGCCCGGGTGGAAAAGGCCGTGGGAAAGCTGGAGGGCATAGAGGACGTCAGCGTGAATCTGCTGCTGAACCGCCTGTCCCTTAGCTACGAGGAAGAGGCGGGAAGTGCCGCCCAAATCATCGCCGCCGTGGAAAAAGCGGGCTACGGCGCGGCGATTCATCAGGAGGCCGTGCAGGGTGCCCGCCCCCAAATAGAGGAGGGGGCGATTTCAGCCCTGAAGCGCCGCCTGTGGATTTCCATTGTCTTCACCGCGCCTCTTTTCTACCTCTCCATGGGGCATATGATGGGGCTGCCCATCCCCGAATTTCTTATGGGGGTCGAGGGCGCCTTCCTCCTTGCCCTCTTACAGTTTCTCCTCTGCCTGCCTGTCCTCTGGGCCGGGCGCAGCTACTTTATGGGGGGCTTCGGCAGTCTTTTGAAGGGCGTGCCCAATATGGACACCCTCATTGCCACAGGCTCCGGCGCGGCGGTGCTGTATGGGATCGCCTCCTTGATCCAAAGCGCCGCCTTCCAAATGGCCGTGTTCACCCCGGTAAGGGGTGACATGCCCGCCGCCGTCTTAGAATTCCAGGTGGAAACCGCCGGGCATCTAGCTATGCCCCTTTATTTCGAGTCCGCCGCCGTGATCTTAACCCTCATCACCCTGGGGAAATACCTAGAGGAAAGAGCCAAGGGCAAAACCTCAAGAGCCATCGAAAAGCTCATGTCCCTAACGCCTCCCGAGGCCCGGATTCTGCGAGAGGGCGGGGAAGTAACCCTCCCCATAGAAGGGGTGAAAACCGGCGATATCCTCCTGGTGAAGGCCGGAGAAACCGTCCCTGTTGACGGCACCCTCACCTGGGGACAGGCCTTTCTGGACGAATCCCCCCTCACCGGCGAGAGCCTCCCCGTGGAAAAGACCCCCGGCGCCACCCTCTACGGCGGCACCATCCTCCAAAGCGGCGCGCTCCAAATGGAAGCCACCGCCGTGGGAGAGGGGACGACCCTGGCGGCCATCATCCGCCTGGTGGAGGAGGCCACGGCCTCCAAGGCACCTGTGTCCCGCCTGGCGGACAAGGTCAGCGGCATCTTTGTCCCCGTGGTCATGGCCCTGGCTCTGGTTGCTGCGCTTCTTTGGCTCCTTGTCGGGCAGAGCTTTGCCTTTGCCCTCACCATCGCCGTCTCCGTTCTGGTGATCTCCTGCCCCTGCGCCCTGGGTCTGGCCACCCCCACCGCTGTCATGGTGGGCCTGGGCAAGGGGGCGTCCCAGGGCATCCTGTTCAAATCCGCCGAGGCCCTGGAGCTGACAGGGGGCATTGACACCGTAGTCCTGGACAAAACGGGGACCCTTACCGAAGGAAAACCCGCCCTCTCCGGCCTGTACCCCCTGGGCTGCACCGGGGAAGCCCTGCTCACCCTGGCAGCCAGCCTGGAGGCCCCCTCCAGCCATCCCCTGGGAGCCGCCATCGTGGCAGCGGCTAAGGCCAGAGGCATCCCCCTCACGCCGGTTTCCGCCTACGAAGAGATCCCTGGCGGCGGCATTTTAGCCCAGGTGGAGGGAGGGGCCTGCGCCGCCGGAAACCAGCGGCTCATGACCCGGGAGGGGATAGACCTCTCCGCTCACCGCCCATTAGAAGAGCAGCTTGCCCAGGAAGGCAAAACGCCCCTCTACTTCGCCCAGGGGGGCAGTCTTCGGGGCATCATCGCCCTCTCCGACCCCCTGCGCAAAACCAGCCGGGCCGCGGTGAAAACCCTGCAAAGCCTGGGCATCGAAGTGATCCTGCTCACCGGCGACCACGAAAAAACCGCCCTAGCCAGAGGGGCCGAGGCGGGGATACAGAAGGTCATCAGCCAGGTGCTGCCCCAGGAAAAGGAAGGGGTCATCGCGGGGCTTTCGGAGGAGGGCCGCAAAGTTCTCATGGTGGGAGACGGCATCAACGACGCACCGGCCCTCACCCGGGCGGCTGTGGGCATGGCCATGGGGGGCGGAACGGACATTGCCATGGAATCTGCTGATGTTGTCCTCATGAAGGCCGACTTAGAGGATATTCCCGCCGCCATCGCCCTCTCCCGCCGGGTGATGAAAACCGTGAAGGAAAACCTCTTCTGGGCCTTTTGCTATAACGTCTTAGCCATCCCCATCGCTGCCGGGGCTCTCTACCCCGCCTTTGGGATTTTGCTCTCCCCCATGATCGCCGCCGGGGCCATGAGCCTCAGTTCCCTCACCGTGGTGGGAAACGCCCTGCGCCTGCGCGGCTTTACCTTCCCCAAAACCCAGGGGGAGACTGTGGAAAATATAGAAAGAAACGAAAACAAAGAAAGGAATCAGGAGGAACCCTACATGAAAACCATACACATCAGCGGCATGAGCTGCCAGCACTGCCAAAAAGCCGTGGAAGGGGCCCTGGCAGGCTTAGCGGGCATCAAAAACCTGCAAGTAAACCTGGGGGCCGGCACCGCCACCCTGGAGCTGGAGGTCTACGGCCCCTCAGAAGAAATTCTCAAGGCAACCATAGAAGAAGTGGGCTACGAAGTCACCAACATCGAATAAAATTTCCAAAGCAAATAAAATCAAATCAAATGAAACAGGCTTTGGGAATTCACTTCCCAAAGCCTGTTCACATTGTAATTCCAGCGGGAAGGCCTGCCTTTCCGCTCCAAAATTAAAAATCTGCGTTTCCCACAGTTCTGGGGTGGGGCAGCACGTCGCGGATGTTGGCGATGCCCGTGAGATACATCACCATGCGCTCAAAGCCCAGGCCGAAGCCGGCGTGAGTACAGCCGCCGTAGCGCCGCAGGTCTAAAGACCACCAGTAATCCTCGGGGTTGAGATCCATCTCCCGCATCCGCTGCTCCAAAAGCTCCAAACGCTCCTCCCGCTGGGAGCCGCCTAAAAGCTCGCCTATGCCGGGGACCAGGCAGTCGCAGGCGGCCACGGTTTTCCCGTCGTCGTTCTGGCGCATGTAAAAGGCCTTGATCTCCTTGGGGTAGTCCGTGACGAACACCGGGCGGCCGAAGTGGACCTCTGTCAAATACCGCTCGTGCTCCGTCTGCAAGTCGCAGCCCCAGGAAACGGGGTACTCGAACTTGACGGAGGCCTTTTCCAGTATCTCCACGGCTTCCGTGTAAGTCACGTGGCCGAAGTCGGAGGCCACCACCCCCTCTAAGCGCTCCAAAAGGCCTTTGTCCACGAAGGAGTTAAAGAAGGCCATCTCCTGGGGGCAGGTGTCGATCACCTTGCGGATGACATACTTAATCATAGCCTCGGCGATCTCCATGTCGCCTCCTAGGTCGCAAAAGGCCATCTCCGGCTCTATCATCCAAAACTCGGCGGCGTGTCTGTTGGTGTTGGATTTCTCCGCCCGGAAGGTGGGCCCGAAGGTGTAGATATTACCAAAGGCCATGGCAAAGTTCTCGCCGTTTAGCTGGCCGGAAACCGTTAAGCTGGCGGGCTTTCCAAAGAAGTCCTGGCTGTAATCCACGGTGCCGTCGGGAAGCCGGGGCGGGTTTTCTAAGTCATGGGTGGTAACGTGGAACATTTCCCCGGCCCCTTCGCAGTCTGAAGCGGTGATGATGGGGGTGTGGACGTAGACAAAGCCGTTCTCCTGGAAGAAGCAGTGGACAGCGTGGGCCGCCACGGAGCGGACGCGGAAAGCTGCGGAGAAGAGATTAGTGCGGGGCCGCAGGTGGGCGATGGTGCGCAAAAACTCTACGCCGTGGCGCTTTTTTTGCAGGGGGTAATCGGGAGCCGAGGCGCCCTCTACCCGTATGGCCGTGGCCTTTACCTCCAGGGGCTGCTGAGCGCCGGGGGTGAGGACTACACAGCCCTCCACCACCAGGGCGGCGCCCACGTTTTGCCTGGTGATTTCCTTGAAGTTTTCTAACGCGCCGTCCTCAAAGACCACCTGCATACTGCGAAAACAGCTGCCGTCGTTGAGCTCGATAAAGCCAAAGGTTTTCATATCCCGTATGGTGCGCACCCAGCCGCAAATGGTAAGGCTCCGGCCGCCAAACTGCTCCTGATCCGCAAAAATACGGGCGATTTCTGTCCGTTTCATGAGGTCAATCCTTCCTATCTGAAAAGTGTGCAATTCTATGTTTTGTCTTGTGTGGCGGAATTAGCCTTCCGCGCCGCCGCCGAATTCCCCTAAAACCAGGCCCTTGTTCTTGTCCTCCACCCACTTAATGGACCAGGCGGAGGTGAAGAGAATCAGCTTATTGCCCCTGTAATCCTCCACCAGCTTGGTGTCGCTGCCCATTACCAGGTCGTCTTCCATGACATGCTCGGGGCTTAAAACCCTTCGCAGGTACTGATAGGGAAGGTCCTCCCGGCGGATCTCCACGTTATACTCGCTGCGCAGTCTGTACTCCAGCACGTCGAATTGCAGGGTGCCCACCACGCCCACGATGACCTCCTCCATGCCGGTGTAGGGCAGCTTGAAGATCTGGATGGCGCCCTCCTGGGCGATCTGCTCCGCGCCCTTTAAAAACTGCTTGCGCTTCATGGTGTCAAGAGGCCGCACCCGGGCAAAATGCTCCGGGGCAAAGGTGGGGATGGGGTCGAAGCGGAACTTTTTCCCGGGGGCGCAGAGGGTGTCGCCTATGGAGAAGATCCCCGGGTCGAACACGCCGATGATGTCCCCCGCAAAGGCCTCCTCGATGATCTCCCGCTCCGCCGCCATCAGCTGCTGGGGCCGGGAAAGCTTCATCTTCTTGCCCCCCTGGACGTGGTACACTTCCTGATCCTTGTCAAAATGCCCCGAGGCAATGCGCATAAAGGCGATGCGGTCCCGATGGGCCTTGTTCATATTGGCCTGAATTTTAAAGACAAAGGCGGAAAAATCCTCGGTGAGGGAGTCTATGAGGCCCTCGTCGGAGTTTCGGGGGAGAGGCGGGGTGGTAAGGGTAAGAAAGCGCTCTAAGAAGGGTTCCACGCCGAAGTTGGTGAGGGCCGAGCCGAAGAAGACGGGGGAGAGCTTGCCGTGGCGGACGCGATCTGTATCAAAGTCGCAGGCCGCGCCGTCTAAGAGCTCCACGTCGTTCTGGAGCAGAGTGCGCAGGTTTTTCGGCAGCAGCTCCTCAAGGAGAGGATCATCCAAAGCCACTTGGGTAGCGGTGGCCATCTTCGCCCCGCCGTGGCCGGTGAAGTGGAGGATCTCCTGGGCCTCTCTGTCGTAAACCCCTTGAAACTCCTTGCCGCAGCCTATGGGCCAGTTCACGGGGTAGGTCTCGATCCCCAGCTCCTTTTCGATCTCCTCGCAGAGCTCGAAGGGGTCTCTTGCCTCTCTATCCATCTTGTTGATGAAGGTGAAGATGGGAATGTCCCGCATGACGCAGACTTTGAAGAGCTTGCGGGTCTGGGCCTCCACGCCCTTGGCGGCGTCGATGACCATCACGGCGGAGTCGGCAGCCATGAGGGTCCGGTAGGTGTCCTCGGAGAAGTCCTGGTGGCCGGGGGTGTCCAGAATATTGATGCAGTACCCGTCGTACTGGAATTGGAGAACGGAGGAGGTGACGGAGATGCCCCGCTGCTTTTCGATCTCCATCCAGTCGGACACGGCGGCCCGGCTGTTTTTCTTGCCCTTCACAGCCCCGGCCTGGGCGATGGCGCCTCCGTAGAGGAGAAACTTTTCTGTGAGGGTGGTTTTACCGGCGTCGGGGTGAGAGATGATGGCAAAGGTACGCCGCCGCCTGATTTCGGTTTCGTATGAGGACAAAGGATACGCCTCCCTTGAAAATATCGTAGAATAGGGCGGAAATGAGAAAAAATTCTGCCCGGAATGTCAATTTATTATTATACTAAATTTTTAAGGCGGAAGCAAGAGGAAAGGGGGCGAAACCCGGCGCATCCTCACCCTTGACAGAAGCTTTTGCCCCTTATATAATAAAAGCAACACTGCACAAAAGGATGAAACAAAAGGAGTGAAAGCATGATTCACATTTCTTGCTAATCCCTATGGGGACGAAAAAGGCAGGCGGCCCTTGGCCCTTTGCGCCCTTTTTGTCCCAAATGCAAGAATGTGAAATAGCCTTTCCTCATCTCCGAGTCGCCGGTGCCTTTGCGCCCGGGGCTTTTCTGAGAACGTTTTGGGATGGTAAGAATCACTTCTTGCCATCCTTTTTTTGTTCGGAGGACACATGTTATGGCCCTGATCCAAATCACCAATCTCAGCTTCACCTACGAGGGTTCTTACGACCCCGTGTTCGAAAAGGTCACCCTCCAGCTGGACACCGCCTGGCGACTGGGCCTCATCGGGCGCAACGGCCGGGGGAAAACCACCCTTTTGCGCCTGCTTTTGGGGGAGCTGCCCCACGAGGGCCACATCTCCACCCCCATGCCCTTTTCCTACTTTCCCTACGAGGTGGAAAACACCGGGGAGATCACAGAAATCATTTTGGAGGCCCTCTGCCCCGGCTGTGAAGCCTGGGAGATACTCCGGGAGGTTTCCCTTTTAGACGTCCCGGAGGAGGCCCTCTCCCGCCCCTTTCAGACCCTTTCCAACGGGGAGCAGACCAAGGTGCTCCTGGCCGCTCTCTTTCTGGGCGAGGCCCGCTTTCTCCTCATCGACGAGCCCACCAATCACCTAGACGCCGCCGCCCGGGAGACCATCGCCGCCTACCTACGCCGGAAAGCGGGCTTCATCCTAGTCTCCCACGACAGAGCCCTTCTGGAAGCCTGCACAGATCACACCCTGTCCCTCAACAAAAGCGGGATAGAGCTGATCGGCGGCAGCTACGAAACCTGGGAGGAGAACCGCCTGCGCCAAGACCAATTCGAGGCGGCAGAGCAGGAGAAGCGCCGCCGGGAAGCCGCCAGACTGGAGGAGGCCGCCGGGCGCAACACCCGCTGGTCGGACCAGGTGGAGAAGAGCAAGAAGGGAACGCGGGCCGGGGGACTGCGCCCGGACAGAGGCTACATCGGCCACAAGTCCGCCAAAATGATGAAGAGGGCCAAGGTCATCGAGGCCCGCCAGGAAAAGGCCATAGAGGAAGCAAAGGGCCTGCTTTTGAACCTGGAGCGGAAGGAAGACCTGAAGCTTTTTCCTCTGAGTCACCACGCCAGAACCCTTGTAAATCTAATGGACTTTACACTGTCTTACGGCGAGGAGCCCCTGTTTCGGCCCCTGCGCCTCGCAGTGGAGGGGGGCGACCGGGTGGCCCTTCTGGGAAAAAACGGCTCGGGCAAGTCCAGCCTATTAAAGCTGCTGGCGGGGGAGCCCATCGCCTACCGCGGCAGCCTTACCATGGCCAGCCAGTTAAAACTTTCCGTGGTGCGCCAGGATGCCAGCGATCTTTCCGGCAGCTTGGACGACTTGATCCGAAGCCTTGAGATCGACGAGACCCAATGCAAGACCATCCTGCGTAAATTGGGCTTCTCCCGGGTGCAGTTTGAAAAGGACATGGCGGAATACAGCGACGGCCAGAAGAAAAAAGTTCTCCTCGCCGGGAGCCTGTGCCAGTCTGCCCACCTTTACCTCTGGGACGAGCCCCTCAACTTCATCGACATCCCCTCCCGGCTCCAGATCGAGGCCTTGATTTTGGAATACAAGCCCACCCTCATCGTAGTGGAGCATGACGCCGCCTTCTGCCAAAAAATCGCCACCAAAACCCTGGAGCTGAAAGGGCCCTAGCCCCGGCCTGTCCCTTTTTTGGGAAAGAGGCAGAATTTCGGCATAGGGGAGCCGCCGCCCTCATAGAGTTTTCCAGAGCGTTTGTGAAAAAATGACGTAAAAGGATGCGGGCAGGGGGGCGAAGGCATGGACAGGGCAGGCAGATCCCACAATATTTACGAGGGCTTCCTCTCCCAGGCTGAGGGGGCCATGGGGGACTGCGCCCTCTCCTACTTCGGCCGGGGCATCTCCTATCGCGGCCTGTTTCACCAGGGGGAGCGGGCGCTGCGGGCCTTTACCCGCTGGGGCGTGGGCCGCAGCAGCCCGGTGTTTCTTCTGTCGGAGGAAACGCCGGAGCTTCTCTATGCCCTTCTGGCCCTCTGGAAGCTGGGGGCCCGGCCCATGCTCCTCTCCCCTCACCACAGCCCCCGGGAGATTCAAACTCTGTGCGGCATTTTCGACCCGCGGCTCCTTTTGGTGCTGGACCGCTATGGCGACTTGACCCGGGAGGCCCTGGGCGGGAGGGCGCTCCTGACCCCGATTATCCTGCCCCTCCACCAGTCCATGCCCTTCCTCCTGCGCCGAACCCGGACGGAGGATGCCGCCTGCACCGCCGCCGCCATGACCCTGCCCCGGGCCGTTTCCTGGCGGGATTTTTTAGATTCCGGTTATCCCGCCTACCACGCCCCGCCGGAAAAGTGCGCCTTTTCTGATGTGGCGGTGGAGCTTCTAGGCGGGGAGGAGAGCCGCAGCCTTACCCACGGGGTCCTGCGGGAGGGATTCCTCCTGGAGGAAGGCAAGCTCACCCAGCGGGGCGGAAGCTTCCTGGGCCTAGTGCCCCTCTGGGAGCCTTTGGGCCTGGTCTGGGGCACCCTGCTGCCGCTCTTCTCCGGAATGCGGCTAATTCTGGCGCCAGACGCCGCAAAAATTCCCGTATTGCAGCAGCTGACAAGGGAAAAACCTTCCCACCTGTTTTTGCGGGCTGAGGACTGGTTTTCCCTGCTGGAAGAGGCAAAAGTGGCGGGGTTAGACCTCTCCTTCCTGGGTCTGGCCCTCCACGACGGCAGTCTGTCTCCAGAGGGGGAGGGGCTATTGCAGGAAGGGCTCCGCAGCCTAAATAGCGAGGCAAACATCCGAGCGGCCCCGGCAGCTTTTCCTTAAAGGGTGGCAAAAACGGGGGAAGGGCTTGAAGAGGGGCCATCTTCCGTGGTACAGTAGGAGGTAGAGTAATTTTACCATGCCATATGGTACCAAAGAGGAAGGAAGAAAAACCATGAGCTATCAATTTTTCGTCCCCACCAGAATTCTTTCAGGGAAGGGATCCCTGGGAAAACTGCGGAAGCAGCGGCTCCCCGGCAAGCGGGCCCTCATCGTCATCTCCAGCGGCAAGTCCACCAGAGACAACGGCTACTTAGCCCGGGTGGAGGATGAGCTTCAGGCCGCCGGGGTAGAGACCCTGGTTTTTGACAAGGTCATGGCAAACCCCGTGATTCAAAACGTCACAGACGGGGCCGCTATGGCAAAGGCAGAGGGCTGCGACTTCGTAGTGGGCCTAGGCGGAGGCAGCAGCATAGACGCCGCCAAGGCCATCGCCGCCATGGCCACCAACGAGGGCTACTATTGGGATTACATCTACGGCGGTACGGGTGGTTGTCAGCGGCTGAAAAACGCCCCCCTGCCCCTAGTTGCCATCCCCACCACCGCGGGTACAGGGACAGAGTCCGACCCCTGGACCGTGGTGACCAACGAGGAGACCAACGAAAAGATAGGCTTCGGCAACGACGGAACTTTTCCCGTTTTGGCGGTGGTGGATTCCGACCTGATGCTCTCGGTGCCGCCGCAGTTCACCGCCTTCCAAGGGTTCGACGCCCTCTTCCACAGCACCGAGGGTTATATCGCCGCCAGGGCCAACGAGATGAGCGACATGTTTGCCCTGCGTGCCATTGAGTCCGTGGGCCAGAACCTTGCATCGGCCTATGCTGATGGGAAGAACGAGGAGGCCCGGGAGAAGGTGGCCTTTGGCAGCACCCTGTCCGGCATCGTCATGTGCGTGGGCACCACCACCTCGGAGCACGCCCTGGAGCATCCCATGAGCGCCCACCATCCCCAGCTGCCCCACGGGGCGGGCCTGATTATGATCAGCCGGGCCTACTACACCCACTTTGCCCAAAAGGTTCCCGCCCTCCACGACCGTTTTATCCATATGGCCCGGGCCATGGGAAAATACGACGCCAAGGACCCCATGGACTTTGTAGAAGCCCTCAGTGACCTGCAAAAGGCCTGCGGGGTCTACGACCTGAAAATGTCCGACTACGGCATCAAGAGAGAGGAGCTTCAAACCCTGGTGACTGACGCCAAGAAAACCATGGGCGGCCTCTTCAAGGCAGACCGCATCGTCCTTTCCGATGAGGACTGCCTGGCCATTTACGAGGCCTCCTACCGTTAAGGTTGAGCTTCATCCAAAGAAAAAATAAAAAACCCCGATTTTCCGACCCATAAGCGGAAAATCGGGGTTTTTTGTAAGGATAATTAAACTTTTGCCTTCCCTGTCATGTGGTCGATGGCGATTTCAAAGACGCCGGTCTTCTCAAAGGCCCCGGCAATGTATTTCAGGCCACCCTCAAAGAAATCCGCGGAGTACTTGCTAATCACAGCCTCCAGAGCCTTTTGCTTTTCCTCGGCAAAGAGCTCTCTGGCCCGCCCAAAGACGATGACGCTTTCATAAGTGGCACCGAACTTTTCGGGCATGACCTTGGTATCGCCCACCACGGTGAAGCATACCTTGTCATTTGCCCGCAGGTTTTTCACCTTCTGGCCCGCATTCACCGCGCCGTGGAAGTAGAGGCAGCCGTCTCTGTACACATAGCTCAAGGGAACGCCATAGGGGTAGCCGCTCTCGTCCATCATGGCCAAAACGCCGTGGTCACAGCGCTGGAGTATGGCGATGGTTTCCTCCGGGGATAAGAGCCTGTCACTGCGTCTCATTTCCGCAAACATAAAGATTCCTCCTCAATAAAGTTATCCGAAGCCTTCGGGGTTGACGAGCTTGAACCGCTCTAAAATCCGGGTGAGGTGGGTCTCCATAGAATCGGCGGCCTTTTCGTAGTTTTCCTCCGCCAGAGCATCGATAATCTGGGTGTGCTCGGCGATGGCGTGCTTGTGGGAAAAGGGCAGGTTGGGGATCAGCATCAAGCAGCGGGTAGAGTGAATGTTGATGCGCTCCGTCATGTCCAGGAGGAATTTATTCCCGGTGCCCCTGGCCAGGGTGGTGTGGTAGAGATAGTCCTGACGGATATACTCCACAAAATCCGGCGGCGGGGCTAACACGGCTTCCTTCTGCCTGGCAATGGTGTCCTGCAGGTCGGTAATCAGGTAGGGCGTTACCTTACCCCGCAGCTCAGCCATCACCAGGTGCTCCAAATGAATGCGCACCCGGGTGATGTGGGCAACATCGGTAAAGCTGATGCTGCTGACGATGATGCTCTTGCCCTGAACCTCGGCCAGGCCTTCGTCTACCAAACGCCGCAGAGCCGTGCGCAGGGGGGTGCGGCTGATGGAAAGCTCCTCGGAAAGACGCTCCTCCGTGAGGATATCCTTGGGCTTTAGGTCGTGGAAGACGATGGCGTTGCGAATGGTTTCATACGCCTTATCGGAGAGGGTGGTGCTTCTTTTCACGGGGGCCAATGCCATTGAGACCGCTCCTTTCGCCCTTGCCGGGGCATGAGACTCCATACCCGGCAAGGCTGGCGGAAGGGGCATCAGCCTTGAATCAGGTATTTTTCCAGGGTACGCAGAATAATGAGGGGCAGCTTGCCGAAGGAGTATTCCGTGTGAACGCGCTCGGTCCACTTGTGGGCGTCCTTGCCACGGCAGCCGAAGTTAAAGGCGGGAATGTTCATGCGCTTGATTTGCTCCAGGGGCACATTATAGTGGGCCTTCATGTTAGGCAGGTTTTCCACCAGGGTTTTTACGGAGCTGTCGGTGTCGTCCAGCTTTAGGTAGCTGCTGTCGGTGAGCACGGGGAAGAACTGCATCATCTGCAGCTTTTCGCCTACTTCCTCCTCCATGGAGGCCAGGATGTCGGTGACCTCGTCTAAGAGAGTGGCCTCAGCGGGGATCTCTCTCTTCAGGGTGTTTCTGGGGCAGTAAGGAGGCGAGAGGAAGACCACCACGGTGGGGGTGTTGATGTTCACCACGGTGGACAGATGCTCCACGATCTTCAGGCAGAGCTCCCGTCTGTCGATATTGTCGGCCAGGCCCTTGGCGGTGATGGCGTCGATGTCGGCGTCCACAGTGGGCTTAATGGCCTTGGCCTGGTCTAAAAGCTGGCTGTAATTAAGGACCTTCAGGTCGTAGCTGCGCTTTTTGTAGACCATGTCCGTCATCTTGCAGTAGGCCTGGTGCTGGTCGTCTGTGTATTTATCCACGGTTTCCAGGGCGGTTTTGGCCACTTCGTTAAAACGGGCGAAGATGTCGTCCATCTCCATGTTGTGGATGAAGTAGTTGAAGTACACAAAGGCAGAGAAGGCCGTCTGCACATCGTAGGAGGGCTTCAGGTCCTTCATCTTCAACACTGTGGGGGGCATGGTGTACTCATTATTATACACGTCACTGTATTCCGCGCGCAAGTCCATCTGCTTCACAATTTCAGCGGCCACCATAGAGGCGCTAAAGCCCTCGAAGCCCTGGCCCGCGTGGGTGGGCTTGCCGATGACGTAGAAGCAGGGTAAAATCTTACCCACAGCGCCGGCGTGGAAATACTGGGTGGTGTCACCGGGGAAGGCGGGGGCGATAAAGTCGGTATTGATGGCCATTTTATAGGTAAGGCCATGCTTCGCCTTCAGCTCCTCCAGAACATCCAGGGAATCCATGATGCCGGTGTGCTGGTTTTCTTCCACGGGGTTGGTCATAAAGATTAGGTTGCCGTCGAACTTATCCACGTTTTCTGAGAAGTAATGCATCAGGGCCAGGTTCACCGCGTCGCCGCTCTTCATGTCGGAGGAACCCCGGCCGAAGAGCCACTCGCCGGAGTCGATATCGGCGATGACCTCGGGGTCGTTGGTAAGGGCGCGGATCTTTTCGGGGAGGGCGTCGCAGTCGAAGGCATACTCCTGGATGGAGCCATAGTCCGAAACACCCACGGTGTCGCAGTGGCCGTGGAGGATAATGGTCTCCTTGCTGTCGCTTTTGGTGCCGAAGGCAATGGCAATGGTGTTGACTCGGCTGTAAGGATCATTCTTCAAGGGCTGCACGATGACCTGGTCGGGATGGGCAGCAAAATAGGGCAGGGCACGCAGCCAGGTGGCCATATGCTCTGCGATAATGCGCTCGCCGTGGTCGGAGTTATTCAGGCTGGGGATGGAGACCAGCTCCTTAGTCAGGGCCAGGGCCTCCTCGTAAAAGGGATACTTTTGCATAGGGGTTGCCTCCTTAAATCTATACTCAAAAGTTGAGAGCAAGGCCTCACCTCTCAGTGGGGCTTTGCCTGATCTGGATTTTTGGTGGCAACGCGAGTGAAAATGTACGCCGTACTCCGTATACAAAAAATGAACATCTCAATTGTATGCTTTCCTTTGGTATTTGTCAACCTAATAATGAGAGAAAAAGGAAGACTTTTTGGAAAGCGTTTTCCCCCTTCTGCTGCGTTACAGAAAATAGACAGAAAAATTGATCTTGCAGGTTGAACGGGCCGCTTGCATCTGCCCCGGAGCGCATCCTGCATCGGGAAAGAGGAAATCGCAGGGCTGGAAGAGGGAGGGGAAGGCGGAGGGAGGGGACGAAATTGGTCAAAATAAACAAAAATGAGGGAAGCGAATTAGTGAAACGAAACGAATTGATAAAAATCATTGACAGGAAGCCTGCACCATGGTAGAGTTTAGCCATAGAATTCCCGAAAAGGGACAAATGCCCACTACGGCCATTGTATACAGGACACAGAACACTGCAATGAATGGGAGGGGAATCATTCAAAAAATAAGCACCTGGGCAGAGGGCCTGCTTTTTAGAAAAGCAGAAAACCGGCGCCTTCCGGTGAAAAGGATTTTTCCATGAGAAAACCTGCCAAAACCGGAAGAAAACCAAGAGAACCAAAGGTGGCGCGTTGACAAATTGTCAAGAAAGTATACAAAGTACAACGTGGAAAATGAACATTTCCCGGCGCATCTCTCCCGGAGGGATGAAACAATTGTTGATCGCCGGCGCAGTGCCGAAGGGATGACACACGGTACGGCGCGGGATCAAATATTACACAAGTTTTTATAGGAGGAAATGAACATGAAGAAATTTCTTGCACTGATGCTCACCCTCGCATTCGCAGTGGGCCTTGCAGCCTGCGGCCCCAAGACCGCACCTCCCACCGACGGCGGCACTGCCGACCCCGGCCAGACCTTTAAGCTGGTCATCGGCTCCACCGTCCAGGACGACTCCGCTTCCGGCAAGGCCCTGTTCGAGTATTTCGAGCCCTACATCGAAGAGCAGTCCCAAGGCCGCATCGAAGTCGAAATCCAGAACAACTCCGTTCTGGGCAGCGACCGTGAGCTGTACGAAGGCCTTCAGCTGAACACCGTTCAGGCCAGCTTCGGCCCCATGTCCACCCTGGCTAACTTCGCACCCGACTACGCTGTCTGCGACCTGCCCTTCCTCTTCAGCGACAAGGAAACAGCTTATGCTTCTCTGGACGGCGAGTTCGGCGCCAAGCTGGCTGAGAGCCTGCCCAACCAGGGCATGCGTCTGATGGCTTATGCTGAAAACGCATTCCGCAACATCTCCAACAGCAAGCAGCCCATCACCAAGCTGGAAGACCTGAAGGGCATGAAGATCCGTGTCATGGAATCCCCCGTGAACCTGGCTACCTACTCCGCCCTGGGCTGCAACCCCACCCCCATGTCCTTCAGTGAGCTGTACACCGGCCTCCAGCAGGGCACCGTGGAAGGACAGGACAACGGCGTTGTGCTGACCTACACCGCAAAGCTCTTCGAAGTGCAGAAGTATTACACCTTCGTAGGCCAGCTCTATGCAGCCAACGGCATCATCGTCTCCGAAGCTTTCTGGAAGTCCCTGCCTGAAGATCTCCAGAAGATCGTTCAGGAAGGCGCCAAGCTTTGCTGTGACAACCAGCGCCGCATGAACACCGAGATGGAAGGCGACCTCATCAAGGTCATGGAAGAAGGCGGTCTCCAGGTGAACACCCTTGACCCCGCCGAAGTGGCTCGTTTCCGCGAAGCCGCCCTCCCCGTTTGGGATCAGTTTAAGGACACCATCAGCCCCGAAGTTTTCGACATGGCTGTGGCTATCCGTGACGGCAACTAAGAAAGACCTCAGTATTCCTCACATTTAGATATCAATAACAGCGCAATGCGGAAGTTGCTTGCGTAAAAGCAGCTTCCGCATTGCCATACAAAAAATCAGGGCCAAGGTTGCGTTTTTGGGCCGGCCCAGTGCAAAGGGGGAGAAAAAGAATGACATCCACATTGCGAAAGATTTGGGATAACCTGGAGCTCTATTTCCTGCTTCCCTCTCTGATGTTCAGCGTGGGACTCATCTTCCTCCAAGTGGTGATGCGGCGTCTGGGCCACTCCCTCACTTGGTCAGAAGAATTGGCGCGATATCTGTACATCTGGCAAACCTGGATCGGCATCAGCTACGCCGCCAGAAACGGCACCCATCTGCGTATCACCATGGTGAAGGATAAGCTGCCCGCCCTGGGCCAGAAGATCCTGGAGCTGTTTGTCACCCTGGTCTGGGTGGGCTTTGCCGTCTTTGTGATTTTCCAGGGTATGACAGCCGTTTCTACTATCGCAAGCTTCGGGCAGAGATCCTCCGCCCTCCAGATTCCCATGCAGTTCTGCTACATGGCCATCCCCGTGGGTATGGTTCTCATGAGTATTCGCCTTATAGAGCACACCATCAAAGGCTTCCTCAAGAAAGATAAAGAAGAGAAGGGGGAGGTGGCATCATGAATATCGCCATACTGTTTGGTATCTTCTTCCTGCTGCTGATGCTCAGCGTGCCCATCGGCGTGTCCCTGGGCGTGGCAACCTCCATCACCCTGTGGCTCACCAGCACCATAGACCCCGTTCTGGTGGCTCAAAAGGCCTTCACAGGCCTGGACTCCTTCACCCTGCTGGCCATCCCCTTCTTCATGCTGGCCGGTAACCTCATGGCCCTAGGCGGCATCGCCCGGCGCATCGTCAACATGTGCGACGCCCTGGTGGGCCACTTCACCGGCGGCCTGGGTATGGCCACCGTGGCGGGCTGTATGTTCTTCGCCGCCATCTCCGGCTCCGGCCCCGCCACCGTCACCGCCATGGGCACCATCATGATCCCCGAGATGGTGCGGCGCGGCTACGATAAGGGCTTCGCCACAGGCCTCACCGCCACGGCGGGCACCATAGGCGTGATCATCCCGCCCTCCATTCCCTTCGTCATCTACGGCGTCGCTTCCGGCACCTCCGTGGGCGACCTGTTTATCGCCGGCTTTGTCCCCGGCATCCTCATCGGCATCGTCCTCATGGGCGTTTGCTACACCATTTCCAGAAAGCGCGGCTATAAAGGCCTTACCGCCGCCGAAACAGGCGACAAACCCGGCCTCTTAAAGACCTTTATCGACTCCTTCTGGGCCCTCTTGGCCCCCGTCGTCATCCTGGGCGGCATCTACTCCGGCTTCTTCACCCCCACCGAAGCCGCCGTGGTTGGCACCGTTTACTCCCTAGTGGTAGGCAAGCTGGTCTACAAAGAGCTCACCTGGAAGATCTGGATCGACTCTCTAAAAGCCACTGCCGACTTAAACGGCCTCACCGGCCTGGCTCTGGGCTTCTCCATGGGTTTCGCCTCTTACCTGGCCATCGAGCAGATCCCCACCAAGGTGGCAACGGCCCTCCTGGGCGTCATCAAGGCCGACTGGCTGCTGATCGTCTTCATCCTCATTATCCTCCTCATCGTGGGCCTTTTCGTGGACAACATCTCATCCTGTCTGATCCTGACCCCCGTGCTCCTGCCCATCGCCCTGGGAACGGGTATGAGCCCTGTCCACTTCGGTATCATGATGACCACGGCTCTGGCCATCGGCTTCGTGACCCCGCCCTACGGCGTGAACCTCTTCGTGGCGGCCTCTGTGGCAAAGCTGAAGATGGAGGTAATCTCCAAGGCGGCGGTGCCTTTCATCCTAGCCATGCTCTGCTGCCTTGTCGCCATTGCCTACATAGAGCCCATCTCCATGGGCCTGGTGCATCTGATCACGGGCAGATAAGCCTTCCAAACATCCTAAAACACAACAAAAAGACGTTTACTTCAACAGAGGTAAACGTCTTTTGCTTTACATGTCGTGGAACCGAAATTTCGTCTTACCCCTGTCTAAAGACCTCTGGGTTAACCCAGTGACCTTCCTGGGGAACCTCCCCCGTCAAATAGAGCGCCAGGCTCCGGCAGGCCCGCTGCTGCAAGGTTTTCAGGGCATCGTCGGAATAAAAGGCGGCGTGGGGCGTTAAGATCACGTTATCCCTACCCACCAGGGGGTTGCGGTCTAAATCCAGGCCCATCCCCGTCAGTACATCTAAGCCGGCGGCGGAAACCAGGCCGCTGTCCAGGGCCTCCACCAGGGCGTCCTCCTCCACAGCCTCTGCCCGGCCCATATTGAGAAAAATGGGGGCCTGCTTGAGTCGCTGAAAAAAGTCGCGGTTAAAATAGGCGGCGTTTTCCGGGGTAGAGGCCATGTGGTTGGCGATGAGGGTAGCCCTCTGGCAAACCTCCTCCCGGGAGACCAAGGTCACCCCCAGGGAGGCAGCCACCTCCGGCGGAATATGAGGGTCCACCGCCACCACTTGAAGGCCAAAGGCCTGGGCTCTTTTCGCCACCGCCTGGCCGATGCGCCCTAAGCCGAAGATGGCAAAGACCTTTCCCGAGAGCCCCGGCACGGAACCGGCCAAGCGGTACTGCCAGCGGTGCTCCCTGTCGATGTGGCGGCTGTGGGCTTTCAAGCGCCGGGCCAGAGCGAGGGCCATGGCCAGGGTGTGATCGGCCACCTCGTTGGTGCAATACTCCCCGGCGGCAAACACGGCGATGCCATGTCGGCTGGCGGCCTCGATGTCCACCTTGTCAAAGCCCGTGGCCATGATGCTGATGCAGCGCAGTTGAGGGCACCGGGACAGGAGGGTATCCCCGAGGGGCAGAAAGGCGGTCATCAGCCCTACGGCGCCTTCCAGGTCCAGGGCCAAGGTTTCTTCGCTTTCGTAAGGATGAATCACAGGCTGCACCTGGGGGAGGATGGCTCGCACCAAGGCGATCTCATCCTCCAAATTCCGGTTTTCCAGGGTGTCCCTGTAGTCGCTCCATAAGATTTTCATGGCCCCATCCGTCCTTTCGCTGTAAAGTTAATTTCCCTGTCAGCCATAGGTGCCGCAAACCGCAGCAGCCATAGCGGCGTTCAGCTCCCGCAAATCGTATTCCCTGCTGCGGTAGATGGCGCAAAAGGCCCCCATGGCGGCCTGGGCCTCTCGAAAGGGGCCGGGCACGTTTGCCACCAGGGTTTCGCCCAGGTAGCCGCAGAGAAGCCGGCTCCAAAGGTGCCCGTTTTTTCCATAGAGCCCCGTGGCCTCCATGGGGGATAAGAGCCCCTCCAAGGCGCTGTGGGTAAAATCATGGGAGAGGGTAGGGTCGTGCCTGTGGCCGCCGCCGCTGCCGCCAATGAGGATCACAAGACCGTAGCCCTCCCGGCTGGCGGATTCTAGGGCGGCGGCGATCTCCTCTTCACTGTCTAAGAGGGGGGGATGAACGGCAGCAGAAAAGCCCAGGGCCTCCAGGGCCTTTTGTATCATGGGGCTGTCGGTGTCTACCACCACGCCCCGGAAGATTTCATCTCCCGTGGGCAAAATCAGGGCAGGCTTCACGGCATTTGCACCCACCTCTCCCCTCGGCAGTCTCCGGGGTAGTAGGGAGGGATGGCGTCGAAGGAAACGGGGCGTATCTTCTCCACCTTGTCCATGGCCGCCACATCGGTGACGGTAATGCCCCTCGCCAGGGCCAGGGTTTTGATGATCCCCGCCTCATCCCGCAAAATGTCCGCCTCCTCCATGCCGTAAACATCCATCTCGATGCAGTCTCCGGTGACGCCGATAATGCGCACCACGCTGGAGAGCCGCTCTCGCAGCAGCTCCTCTAATTGGGCGGTGTTGAGACCCGAGACCGAAAGCCCCGTGATTTTAATGACGGTTTTGTCCACATGGACTAAAATTTTTGCCTCCTGCCCCATCTCACACCTCCACAACGCGCAGCTCTACCAGCTCCCGGGTGGGATAGAGCCTGCCTCCCTCGGTGCCCGGCAGCAGTTCCTCCACCCGGGCCAAAATTCCTCCCGGGAAAGAGGCGCCAGGGGGGCGCGAATCCAGGCCTCGGGCACCCCCACGTCCTCCAGCTCCAAGTAGGCCGCCGGGGTGATGTTATCCAGGTCGATCTCGTAGCCTAAATACTTCGCCACAGTTAACACAGCGGGGGAGGGTCCCACATGCCGCCCGGGAATCATCCCCGCCTCCAGAGCCAGGATGATGTGCTCCGCCAAAACCTTTTTCGGCGCAGCCAAGCAGGGCAGCTTATTCTTCAAAAATTTGGCGTAAATGCCGCTTTTGTGCCCCGTATCGCCACAGGTGTACTGTCGATGGGGGACGATGCGCCCGTATTTTTCCCCCACCAGCATCCCTATGCCCACGGAGATCACTTCCCCCGTGTTGGCCCAGAGGATGTCTCCGTCCCGCATGACTTCCATCTGCCCCGTGACGAAGAGGAGCATCTCGTCCATGGTGACACAGTTCATCACCTCTGTGGCGGAGTTGTTGGTGCAGCAGCGGCCGGAGATCACGGCGTTATGCACAGGCAGGGGCTTGCGGTCGGGGTCGGGGCCTAAGATCAGCCGCTGCCCGGGGAAGTTCACGTCCCACTGGCGCAGGTGGGGCTCCTCGGCGATGAGAGTCTCATCGTGGGGCACCTCCATAAACTCCGCAAAGCCGAACTCCGGGTCGATGCGCCCATAGTCGCAGGCCGCCATGCAGGTCATGGAGCCGGGGATCATGATGCCGTCGCTGTTGGTGGTAACGGCCTCCATGTCGAACATATGAATGGCCCCGGGGCCGTCGATCTCCTTGGCGATGGCGGTGCAGGCCTCCTTCATGGAAACCCCGCAGGCCAGCACGTCCCGGTAGTCCACAAAGGCGATGGCAGCGGGGGTCACAGCGCCCTTCACCACCCCTTGGGGCAGCAGCTTGTATTGTAATGTCATAATAAGCCCTCCTCAATGCCGGCCGATGGAGGGCCGCCGATCTTCGATCTCATCGAAACCCTCTAAGTAGCAGTCCACCGCGGGATGGATGATGCCCACCGTGTCTAAAACGGCGCGGATGGGCTTTCCCTCCCCGTCCATCACCTTCATAATCACCGTATGGAGGGTTTCGGGAATCCGGGGGACGATCTGCACGGTGATTTGGGCGGCCCCGGGGGTCTGAGACAGCTCCTCCACGGCGTTTTCCAGCCGTCCCGTCCGGGCGGATTGGACTTTAGCCGAGGTGAGGTTTTCCAGGCCCAGCACCTGGCAGGGAATCTCCTTGCCCCGGCGCAGGGCCGCGTTTTTCAGCTGGGCGATGAAGCTGGGGAGCTTGGTGTGGAGCAAAAACATGAGAGCACCTTCCTTCTTAATCTGGTAAATAGGCCAGACAGCGCCCGTTTAGAAGGGGGTCGCCGGGCCGAAAATCCAATATCCATAAAAATCCCGCCGCTTTTTCATACAGCAGCTGCAAGGAATCCGCCTGGGGGAAGCGTTCCTCAAGGGCCCGGGCCACCAAGGCCTCCTCCCGAGGATCGCGGCAGAAAAAGGCCGCGCCGCCTATGCCGGGCCGCAGGAGCAGAGAAACCCGCAGCCCCTGGGGAAGGGTCAGGGGGGTGAGCCCCTCCCGGGCGCTTTGGGGTGCCATCCCGGGCAGACCCAGCACCCCGCCACAGGAGGTTTGAGCCCCGGCAGGATGCACACAGCCACCCAAGAGGAAAACGGCCCCGTCCTCTGTAAGGCAGGCCAGGGAAAGAAGCCCCGCAAACCGCCTGTCGATGAGAAGGCCATCCGTCAACGCCCCAAAATCCTGGGTTTCCAGGTCCAAAAACCCGGCCGCCACCGCCGCCTTTCGGTCAGCCGCGCAAAACCCGCAGACGGAGGCCCCTACCCCGTCCTGAAAGGTGAAATCCAGTTGAAAGGCCGAAAGCTTCGGCCCGGGGATCGTCATTTTGCCTCCTCCCACAGGGGCACCACCTCGCAGCCCTCGGGAATCACCAGGAGGAAGGGATCGTCAAAGCGGGAGAGGGCCGCCTCCAGGGCCCCCTGCAGGGCCGATTCCGGGGCGTGGGCCATGCCGCCCAGGGCGCAATCCTCCGCCCCCAGCCCGTCGCTGATGAGGGTGAAGCGGCAGCTTTGGACAATGCGCCCCATACTGACCCCCACGGCCATAGCCAGCATATCCGTCCCCGTCTCCCCTTGAGAGACCCGGGCCTTTAGGGCCTCGGTGCCCTGGGGCAGACCCATATAGGGCAGCATTTCGGGATGGGGCCCCACCCCCTCGCCGCAGGCTGCCAACAGAAGCAGCTCGCCGCCGGGGGTGATTACCTTGCCGGGGCCATAGGCCGCCTTGCCGCACTGCCAAAAGTCCAGGTGAACGGGGTAGGCGGCGGTGAGCACCACCTGGGGCCGTTCTTTTAGCCTGACGCCGCAGACCGCCTGGGCGTAGGAAACGGCCCTGCGGTGGGCACCGATGTAATGCCCCGCCGCCACCCGGTAGAGGTCCATGTCTCCGTCCAGCACCGTGTTGATAATATAATGCAGGCCGATGTTTTCCGTCCACTGCTCCACGGCCAGCCGGGTGGGACTCTCCACCATGCCCAGGAGGATCTCCTCCCGCAGGCCCTGCATCACGTGAAATTCCGAAACGATGTCCTCCGCCGTAATGCCGGGGTAGAGGATTTTCGCCCCGCCGCTCCAGCCCATGCAGCCGTGGGGCATCACCGTGCCTATGCCGATGCGCACATCTGCCTCCATGGCCGGCGCAAAGACCCGAATAGGCGTGCCCAACTGACTGATTCCCACCTGGGTAAGCTTCTCCGGGTCGTGAAATTCGCTGTTGAGCACCCGGTAACGCCGATAAACCCCCTCCCCCAGCTTTTCTATCATCTCCGCCTCGGTCATGTACCGGTGGCTGCCCAGGGCCATGACGATAAAAATATCCTCCGGCAGCACCCCGGCCCCCTCGATACGGGGCAGCAGCTCCTCTAAGATCAAAGAAACCGGGGTCATGCGGGTATTGTCGTCGCTGATGATGCAAACCCTTTGCCCCGGGCCCACCAGCCCTTCGATGGGGGGCGCGTCTACGGGGTTTTCCAGGGCCTGGCGGATTAGGGCCCGGGGATCGTCCACTTTTTCCGTTGGCTGCAGCAAGGCGGTTTGAAAGCGCACATGGGGCGGGATGGTGACCCGGTAATCCTTCTCACCGCAGTGGAGGGTAATGCTTCTGTTTTCCACTTGACGCACATCCTCTCTCGAAAAATGTATACAATATCAAAAATAGCTTCTTTTCATCAGCATACTTTACCAAAGGCGATCTGTCAATTATACTTTGATATGTGCTACTATGCTTTTCTGAAACCCACTTGACAAATGGGGAGGGAAGGACTACACTTTTCAAATAGAATGTATACAAGGAGGGGGGGAGGGACATGCAGGATGACAGCAAGAAAAAGCGGGAGACACTCTCCGAAGCTGCCTACCAGGCCATCAAGCGGGATATCACCCAGGGCAAGCTGCGCCCCGGCGACGTGCTGGGGGAGGAGCGGCTCTGCGAGGAGTTGGCTGTAAGCCGCACGCCCATCCGCGCCGCCCTGCAAAGGCTGGTGTACGAGGGTCTCGCCCAGACCGACGATAACAAAAGCGTCCGCGTACTCCAGGTCACCCAGGAGGATATCGTGCAGATCACCCAAGTCCGCCGGGAGCTGGAGACTCTGGCTGTGCGCCTCTTAAAGGATAAGCTTACTCCCGAGGGCATCCGCCGCCTGCGCCATCTTTGCGATGAGGAAAAGCGCCTGGCCGCAGTGGAAACCGCAGACTACCTGGCCCTCATCGACAGGGACTACGACCTCCACGTGGCCCTGGCGGAGCTGACGGGGAACCAATTTTTACTGGACACCATGAAACGGATGAAAACCAAGTCCTCCCAGTTTTTGGTCCTCTCCGGCACCATGAAAAAGTATGGCATCACCGGGGTGGGAGAACATGAGGAGATTATTGGCTTTTTAGAAAGCGGCCAGTACGACTACGCCGAAGTGGCCATCCGCAACCACATCAACGCCATATGCGACCGCATTCTGGAATGACCCCACCACAGCAAAGAGGAGAGAAGTACATGCAAAGTAACACCCAAAAGCTTTCTGTCACCGGCCTTTTGGTGGCCCTGGGGCTATTGCTGCCCGCCTTCACCGCCCATCTGTTCGCCCTGCCCGGGGTGGTGCTGCTGCCCATGCACATCCCGGTGCTTCTGTGCGGCTTTCTCTGCGGGCCGCGGTATGGGGCCCTGTGTGGTCTTGTCACCCCCGTCCTTTCCAGCCTGCTGACAGGAATGCCCCCAGCCTTTCCCATGCTGCCCATTATGGCTTGCCAGCTGGTGGTCATGGGCCTTTTGGGCGGGCTCTTTACCACCCGGCTTCGGCTGCCCCTCTACCCCGCCCTTCTCCTGACCATGGCGGGGGGGTGGCTTACCTACGGCCTGGTTTTCTCGCTCCTGCTTCTGCCCACAGGGGGGAATCTGCGGGCCCTCAGCCTTCCTGCCGCCCTCCTTCAGGGGCTGCCCGGCATGGCTCTGCAGCTGCTTTTGATCCCCGGCATTCTGCTGGCCCTGAAGAACTACCGCAGGGGCGGCAGAGAAGCGCGGAAAACCCCGGAGGAACCCGCCCCCGATCCTGCCTTCGCCGAAGCCATGGCCCTTTTAGAGGAGGGGCAGGTCACCTGCGTGGTGATGCAAAGGGGAGAAATCGTCCATAAGGCCGCGGGCCCCGGTGTGAGGCCCCTGTTGCAGCTTTACGACACGGCGCCGGAGCTGCTGCGGGATGCCGTTGTGGTAGATAAGATTATAGGCAAGGCCGCAGCCATGATCTTAGTGCTGGGTGGGGCCCAAAGGGCCTATGGGGACACCATGAGCGCCGCCGCCTGCGACTGCCTCCGGGCCCACGGGATAGAGGCGACCTACCGCCGCTGGGTAGACGTCATCGCCAACCGGGCCAGAGATGGCATCTGCCCCTTAGAACGCAGCGTCCTGGAGATCGACGACCCGGAGGAGGCCCTCCTGCGGATTCGGGAGACCATCCAAGAGCTGATGAGTAAGGCAATGTAATAAAAGAACCGCTGTGGAGGAATGACCCTCGACAGCGGTTTTTTTGCTGTGAGAAGCTTTCAGTGCAGCTAAAAATGAGAAGAGAGGGAACAGTGCGCGCCTAATCTCGTCTACAATAGCAAAGCCTGCGGGCTGTAAGGAGGTTGTTATGAAAAAGTATTTGTCGGGCTTATTGGCCCTGTTCCTCTGCCTTACTTTTCTGGCAGCGTGCCAAAGTGCCCAGGGGGATGGGTGGACCATCGAAGCCCCGGAGCCTTTGCCGGCTCCCACCATAGAAGTTATAGACCTGGCATTACCGGAGCCCCCTGCGCCCTATGAGCCGGTGCGGCGCGCCTTTCCCCTGGTAAACACCAAAAGAATTTACACCACAGGCATCACCGGGGTCCTCACCTTTGTGGATGCCGCCGGAGAGAGGATTCCCCTTCCCGCCCGGGCCCGGGACTACTGGCCCGTTACCCAGCTGGAGGTGGCATCCGATCTCTGGGAGGAGAGCGCCAAAACCATCATGCTTCTGGATGAAGAGGGGAAGATGGCCCTGATGCGGCCCGACGGAACCGTGGTGACCGATTTTGTCTACGGCAGCTCTGCCAGCGGCGGAGACAATCTGATGGTGGCGGCGCAGCAAAACTACGTCTCCGTCACCCGTGATGTGGGCCCTGCGGATTCCTTCGGGAGCACGGCGCGCTGCGGCGTGGTGGACGCCATCACCGGGAAAGAAGTGGTGCCCTGCATCTACAATAGTCTGACCCTGCTCCCCACCTGCCTCTACGTCATGGCGGAGGTGGACGGCCAGCAAAAGGGAAAGCTCTTAGATTACAGCGGCAATGTCCTCTGCGATTTGGACACGGTGACCTTTTCTCCCTATGGCATCGGCGGTTTAACAGACTCCAGCGCGGGTTACTATTACAACCGGGAGGAAAACCAGCTGTGTTGGATGAAGAAGGAGGCGGAGGTCGCCATAGAAAAATACGGTGACCTCTACATTTTATCCCGTGTTGAAGAGGAGCGCGGGCAGTTTCTCATCACCATAGCCTCCGAGGAAAACCCCAATCTTCTCACCCGATACGCAAAGAACGTCTACTATGGCGAAGAGGGCGCGCCGCCTGTGCTCTACGACGGTGTGTCCATCACCCTCCTGAGCCCCGAGGAAAGGGTGATCACTGTGCCCTACGCCCCGACGGAGGCCCAGGCCCTCTCTACCATTTACGCCATTACCTATTCACCCCAGCAGGAAGAAGTCCAGGTGGTTTACGACGCGCACCGTGTCATCACCCTGGGCCTGGACGGAACGGTGAAAGGGGAGGTGAACCTCCCCTATGATTACGCCATGGGCCCCTTCCGCTACCGGGAAAACCAGGCGGCCTATGTGGATGAAAACGGCAAGGACATCATCCCCTTTGGCACTTACGCCAACATGTACTTCAGTGGCCCCTTCCTCCTGGCAGCTAAGAGCGAAGGCTGGGGGCAGGTGGAGGTGTGGGACATTTACGATGAGGAGGGCCGCCTTCTGTTGGAGAATGCCTACGGCGTCATCCGGGAGTTTCCCACCCGGGAGCGCATCCTGGTCTATAAAGACCAAAACACCTGCGGCTTCTTGGGCCTGGACGGCTCCTTCCAAAAAGTCCCCTCAGCCCCAGGGGCAGTAAGCCGTTTTCTGGACCCTTGATGGGAAGACAGAGGCGATCAGTATCCGGTTCACCAAAAAAGCGTTGAGAACAATGGATCTCAACGCTTTTTTGCTTTGCTCTTTTTCCATCACGCCTGTTCAGCTGGTGAAATGAGAAATGCCCCAAGGACCACCCAATCCTAATGCGTCCGCAAATAGCGAATGAAAACCCAAATCAGCCACAATCCACCCGTCACCAGGGTCATGATAAGGTCGAATAAGATGCCGACTTTCCTCTGCCTGTGCCGCATAAAAACCCTCCTCTCATCCAATGTTGGTCGAAATCAAAGCCCCTTCGATTCCTGTGAGAGCCTGTGTAATTTCCGCGAATACGAACAGCAAGCGTTACGCAAAACCAAAAGAAGCCGGACCTCCATCAGGAAATCCGGCTTCTACTATGAACGAAAGCTTTGGGAAAGGGCCCGGCAAGGCTCCTTTTCCGCCAATTACGTGGCCTCTTTCTCGGCGCCCTTCCCCAGCTCGCCGGCCTTTTGAAAGCCCAGCCGCGCTAAAAACACCGCGATAATCTCGTTGATTACCGCCGCTGCCGCAATGGTGCTTTGGATTACCAAGGCGTTGCCCGGGTCGAACTTCGACACTAAATTCACCGCGATGCCCGTAAAGAGGAGAGACACCCCGGAATGGGGCAGCAGGGTGAGGCCCAGGTACTTCCGGACTGTACTGGGCGCGTGGGACATCACGGCCCCGATGGAAGCGCCCCCGGTCTTTCCTATCATGCGGGAGACAATATAAAGGAAGGTGAAAAGCCCTGCCCCCATAATGAGGTGATAGTCCAGGGGAGCTGCCAGATTCAGGATCATGATCACCATGGCGATGCCCACAATGGGCCCCATGGCGGCGCTGAGAAGCTCCAGCTGCTCCTTCTCCAGGCGGTTGGCAATTACCGTAAACATGGAGACACCCATGAGCATCAGGTTCAAAACAGGCTTGGGCAGCAGCACCTCGTTGCAGAAGATACCCAAGGCCGCAGCGGCCACGATGCAGAAGCAGGTGGCGGCGATGATTCCCCATTTGGGCATCTTACGCCGCAGGAGGAAGGAGGCCAAAAAGCCCAAAATCGCCCCCATGATGATAGGGGCCACTAAAATGATGGGAATGACGTAGACGGGAACGTGGGCCCCGGAGAATAGGGAGGCCACGATACCGATGACGCTGAAAAACACCACCATGCCCACCACATCGTCCAGCACCGCCAGGGGGATCAGGGTGCGGGTCACAGGCCCGTCGGCCTTATACTCGCTGACGATGGAAAGGGAAGGGGCCGGGGCCGTGGCCAGAGAAATCGCGCCCATGATGGGTGCCACATAGAAGGGGATATCGGAAAAGGAAAAGACCAGGGCAAAGGTGGCGGTAACAGCCAAAAAGGTGCCAAAGGACTCCGTCAGGGTCATGGTAAGAATCTGCCCGCCGGATTTTTTCAGCTCCTTCCACACCAGCTCCGTACCTATCATCAGGCCTATGGTCATTTCGCAAAGGTGGTTCGTGGTGGTGAACCAAAGGCTGCCCAAGGTGCTGTCGTTCAGCAGGCCTAGGGCGTGGGGGCCTAAAACCATGCCGGTGATGAGCCAGCCTAAAATGGCGGGCATTTTCACCTTAGCCACCAGCTTGCCGGCCAGGAGGGCGATGCCGATGCAAAGCACCACCCGCAAAATTCCAAGTATCATAAGTCTCCTTTCCTCTGTGGGGGAGAGGCCCCGCAGTTGATTCTTGGAAAAGAAACAGTGCAGACACCCTCGCCCCTGTACAAATGGGATGTTTTCTCTAGTTTATCACAAAATTGGAATCCTCGCACAAAAAATGAAAAAAATATGGCTGAACCCGGAAAAATAAGGTGGTGCGGATGAAGTCCGAGGGTCAGGAAGTGTGCCGGTGGCACGCTTCCCCGAGGAGTCCCTTCCCAAGCAGGCAAGCAAAGCGCAGCCTGATTGGCGTTAAGTAAAGCAGAAGATAAAGAAAGAGCGCCTTCTTAAGTCAGAAGACGCCCTTAAGGTGGTAGCATAGTTTTTATAGGAAGATTAGATACTACAAATACAAATCGGCAGTTAAACAGTAGAATTATAAATCTTTTTCCATTTTTTCTTTTGATAAAATATCCCACGCTTGAATTCTAATATTAATATTTGTCAGCACAGGTCAACGTAGCTGTGCCTGCCCTGCAAGCAAAGCTAAAAGAAAATTATTATGCTTTGGAAAATACGAATAGGGAAAAATGAGGCGAACTGGACGATGACATTGCCATCGTCCAGCTCGTGTATTTTGCGGATAGAAAGATTACTTTGTTTTGGGCGAAGCTATGCCCAGTGGTCAATAGAAAAAGTTTCGCTAGTGGTTCCTCGAGACAATATCTGGCACTTGGGGTGAGACATAATCCACGCACTAGTGACGTACGGACTATCTCCACCACTTGCGTTATTTAAGCCCCAATTTACAGTTGTTGTACCTTTCCAAAGTTTCAGCTCTGTGAATTGTCCTTTAATCATGTAGGTGCTGTCGGTTAAAACGTCTGGCTTATCCTGAGGATCTTGCACCAAAGAGGCAAACCGATAAAAGCGGTTCCATGTTCCTGTACGACGTTTCAAATCGATGTTTTGCTCAAACTTTTTTAAAAATGCACCATTTTTATCAATAAACTGGATATAAAGCTTGGCCTGTGTTTGGGATATTGGCATAATGGCAATTGCAGCCTTGGCTGCATTCGGTTCGGTGTATGTTGGGTACGTTTGACTGGCTTGTGCACCAGCCTTTTTTTCTGCTTCAGTATACGCAGTATCATAGTAGACCGGGTGCCAACCCGTGCCAATATTGATGAGTCCTAAGTCAACACCCTCGTCATTGCTTGTGGTGACCCCCAGGGAGATAAAGGCATTTCTTTTAGTATACTGTGCACCTGAATTTGCGCTAGGGGTATTCTTTACTCCGGGATTGTTATTTGACTGCACTGGGGGAAGAATAATCGTTGCGGACGCCTTTGTATATGCAGTGGATACATCAGAATACGCATAATAATGGGCACCATGGCTTTTCTCCATGAAAACAGGGTTGCCTATGATTTTTGTTGCTTCTCTTTCTGGCATAATATTACTTCCTTGTATTATAGAGTAGTAGTTTATAAGCCCCTCTCCAAGGGCATGTGCTACACTGTAAGGGATGCTGTGGATTGGTTTAATTTTCCTACCACAAGATGGTTCACGAAAGGCTCCAACCACAGCCCTTTGCAGTATT
>JAVBLH010000019.1:0-77627 GCA_031553635.1 Evtepia sp.
TTTTTGTCCATTTTGGACGCCTCCTTTGTTGTAGTGCGGTTGGCAAACCCTCACTATTCTAACATGGGAGGCTTTTTTTGTTCAAAGCTTTAAGCTTTTTGGAACCACGCGTACAACGCGTGGTTTTCGGATTACAAAAAACACGGAGGATTCCCACCAAACCGGGAATCCTCCGTTTTTTATTCTTATAAGCTAGTGTTGCCCTCGGCGTCCTGGGCGGTGGTGATCTCCCCTAATCCCTCGATTTCAGAAAGCTTCTTGGTGGTGTAGCGTTTCAGCAGAAGGCCTATGGTGATCACCGCCACCAAAAGAGCACCGGACAGGATATTTACCATCTCCACTTAAAGCGTACTCCCTTCTTCATCTGGTACCAGGTCAGCACCTTAATATCGGGAATCAAAACCAGGGCGAACACCGCCGCAGACACGCCGCTTCCGGCAATGGCCGTGGCAGCGAAGGGGGTTAACACAGGCTCATCCTGGGTGGGCGGGGCCACGGGAATCAGGCCGGGGCCAAGATCGGGGCCAAGACCCATGGTTTCCTCTCCGGGGTCAGGCTCAGAGGGCGGCTCCTCCTCCACCAGAAGGTCGTCACCCTCCAGGGTATCCTCCACCTCCAGGGCGCCGCCAGACACGGGGCCGCCGCTGATGGCAGGGGGCGTCCAGCCGCTGTTGGGCGGGACAAAGGGGGTATCAGAAGGCTCCACGGGGGGTTCCACGGGGGGTTCCACGGGAGGTTCTACGGGAGGTTCCACCGGGGGTTCCACGGGGGGGTCCACGGGGGGCTCAACGGGGGGCTCTACCGGGGGCACCACAGGAGGCACCACCGGGGGTTTGGGGTCGTCTCTGTCCCGATCACGAGGGGGATCGGGAGGAGGAGGCGGGGGGGGTGGGGGAGGCGCTTCCACAGTAAAAGAGACGCTAAAGGTAAAGCTGTGATCTTGCGGACTTTTTTCTCTTGTCAGCGTAATCTCTAAGCTATAGTCTCCATCCTCCCCAGGTGCCTCCCTTTGATTCGGCAGACTTAGCAGATAGGCTGGTTTGTCTATCGTGGCTGGTTTGTCTATCGTGGCTTCTTCAAATCTTAAGTTAGCATCATGCCACAGTTCTCCCTCCATCTTTTCCCCCAGGGCCGTCAAAAAATCGTCCCACTGGAAGACAGGCTCTTCTCCCGGTGTTTCTTCCACCCAAAGGGCCTGTATCTCTTCAAAGGTAAAGGTCGGCTCTGTGTAGAAAAAGACCATGTGGCCGCTGGCGTAATAAAAATGCATCCGGCCCTCCCCATCCTCCTGGGAACAATCGGGGCAGAGGTTTTTGCAGACCGGGCAGCTTCCGCACTCACCCGCAACGCCCGTGCAGGCGCAGGCGTCCTCCGGGGGCGGGTTTTCCCCCTGGTCGCTGCAATTGGGGCAAGCGTCGCAGAGGTCGCAGTCGTCGCAGCTTTCCCCCTCCGCGCAAACCTCGCAGCCGGCGCAGCCAGCTTCCGTACAGGTGCAAACCGGGTCATGGGCGCAGCCCGCGCAGAGGCAAGGCTCCTTGCCCCCGGCGCAAATGCAGGGGTCCCCATCCACGCAGCTGCTTGCCTCCACAGCGGGGGCGCAGTCGCAGGTTTCCGTGCTATCGCAAATACAAAGATTGTCGGCCTCGCCCCCGGCGCAGACGCAGAGGACGCCCTCCTCTAAGCAGGTTTTCGCCTCCACGGCCGGGGCGCAGGTGCAGTCGCCCACATCCGCCAAGGCCCCCAGGGGCAGGGCGAGAAAGACCGCCAGAAGGGCAGCCAAAAGAAGGCAAAGGGGCCTTCTGACAGTAGCTATGAACCTGTTTTGCAATCCGGCGCCCTCCCCTCGTCTCATTTTATCCTCAGCACAGCCGTGCCATTGATTCATTATCATCCTAGCACAAAGCTGTGCAATTTACCCAAATTCCTTGTAGGCAGTCATCCTGCCCTTGTGAGTAACCAAAGAATCCGCCGGTTCCACGTCCTTTCCAAAAAAGTGACGGGAATTGTCGGCGGATCATTATTTCACGGCTTCCTTTTGGGGCTGCTGCACCAGGGCCCGCACGTCCTCCAAATACTTCCGCCCCACAGGCACCTTTTCCCCATTGGAAAGCTCCAGCTCCTGGCGCATGACCCGGTGGATATGGGCCAGGTTCACCAGGTAGGACCGGTGGGTGCGGACAAAGCCCCGCCCTGTCAGGCTGTTTTCTATCTTCCCCAGGGTGGAGTAAAACTCAAAAGACTCCTCGTCGTAGTGTACGATGATGATATAGTTTTGCACCTCGAAGTAGCGGATGGTGCGGATGGGGATCACCCGCCGCTCCCCGGCGCAGGTGACGGTAATCACCTCCCGCTTCCTCTCGATAATGCGCTGGGCCGCCCTGACGCAGATCTCCGCCAGCTTGGCCTCGGGTGTCACGTCCTTGATGACATAGTGGAAGGCCTGGACATCAAAGGCCTGGAGCAAATGCTCCCGGGACACGGTGAGAAACACGATCTCGCAGTCCAGGTTCTGCTCCCTGATCCAATGGGCCACCTGGATGCCGTTTTTCTCCGGCATGTTAATGTCTAAAAACAGCAGGTCTATCTCGCTGTCCTGGTCCTCCAGGGCGAACAAAAGCTCGGGCACCCGCTGAAAGGGCATAATATGGGCCGCTATTTCCTTCTCCTCGAAAATAGCGGTGAGTCGGCGCTGATATTCGGCTAAGGCTAAGGGTTCGTCGTCACAAATCGCAATACGCATGGTCGTCCCTCTTACTCGCTCACTCCCGCCCAGGGGCAGGAAAACGGGCCGCTTTCTCTCCTATGCTACCCCCTAGTGTACCACATGTTACCACCAAAAGCAATGACACCTTATCGAATTCCATCGGAAATTTCCGCCAGGGGCAGGAGGATTCCGCCGGTTGGAAGCCCGGTTCTCCTAGGGCCGTCGGCAGCCCAGGATATGAATGGGCCGCAGGGCCTTGGCGGGATAGGTGGAGAGGGGTCGCCCGTAGGCATCGTCGGAGTGGGCCGCCAGGAGTATGGTGGCGGGGTCCGTGGGGTCCCCTATGCTCACCACCAAGGGGCAGTGGGTGAAGGAGACCCCGTCGAAGGAGAGCTGCAAAAGGTCTGCGGGCTCCAGGGCCGCCAGGGCCGTCACGGCGCCAAAGGGGCCCTTGCCCTCATTTTTCACCAAAAAGCGGTAGAGATACTCCACCCCCGTCCAGGCGGGGCTGCGGCTGTGGAGGCTGTGGTAATACCAGCCGAAGGTGGGAGTCTCGTTCATCACCCCGCAGCCGGCGAAGAGGCATTGGGAGGCGTAGTTGGTGCAGTCGCCGCCGATGTTGTCAAAGGCGTAGTAGTTGGGGTTGCGGGAAAAGGCCCAGCGTCGGGCATAGGCCAGGGCCAGGGTGCGCTCATAGGGAAGAACCTGCATAAAACCACCTCGGAGAAGGGTATGCGCCAAAGGTCCCCTTCATGCCCCCGGGGGATGACCACCCCGCCCTATAGGCACCTCTCCGCGGAGGGGAATTGCGTTCTTCGCAGGGTGGAGGAAAAGCCCCAGTCGCATCCCCCGTCCAATTCCCCTCCGCGGAGGGGTGGCACGCAGTGACGGGGTGGTTTGATGACCCTACGCCGCCACTCGCCCCTTCACAAAGCGCTTCGCCAAAAGCCACAGCACCAAGGTACAGCCCACCGCCGGTATGGTGCTGCCCAGGGGTATCTCCAGGGTCAGGAAGAGGCGGTAGCACAAAAAGCCCAGGGCCCAAAGAAGCCCGTTGACCCACAGGCCCCGCTTAGAAAGCCGCCCCCCGGCCCCCAGAAAACCCTCCGCCGCCAAAATTACCGCCATGGGCACGAAAACAGAGCCGATAAGGGTCAAAAAGCCCTCGTAGCGGCTGGGTGTGGCCCCCAGGGCCAAGAGGGTGCCCAAAAGGCAGCAGAAAACCCCCAGAAGCCGGGGAGAAGCCCATGGCTTCTTCCCCGCGGCTTCCCCGTCAGCCTTCCCGGTGGACGGCTCACCCGTGGGCCCGGATAATCCCAAACACAGCCGGGCGCTCTCCCCGGCGGAGTACACATCCAAAAAGGTGGTGGTCACGGTGGACAGCAAGACGATGGCCATAGCCGGAAGGCCCAGGCCCGCCGCCAATAAGATGGCCACCACGTCGCCGCTGCCGGTGTAGAGGGCAGCCACAAGACCCAGGGCATACATCAGGGCGCTGCCAAAGAGATAGGCCAGGCAGCTGCCCAGGGTCAGGGCCAGGGGCCTTTTGCTCCCCTTGGTGTAGTCCGCCAAGAGGGGCAGCCAGGAGATGGGCATGGCGATGGAAAGCTCCAGGGCCAGCCCAAAGGAGAGGCCCTCCGTGGGCAGGGCCACCGTACCGCTCCAGCCCCGAAAGATTACAAAAAACAGAGCCGCAGACAGGAGCAAAAGCCCCCCCGCCGCCAGGGCCCCCAGCTTTTCCAGCCGCCCCAGGCCCACCAGGACCCACAGCAGCACCCCGGCCCCCACCAAGAGGCACCAAAGGGCGTAAGACCCACCCCCGGCGGCGGTGCCCAGGGCCAGGCCGCCATTGGCGATCATCACCGCCGTCCAGCCCAAAAGCTGCAAAAGGTTCAGCCCCGCGAAAAACCGGGCCCCGGAAGGCCCAAAGGCCAGGGCGGCGCTCTCCATGGCCCCCAGATTCCTCTTGGCTCCCAGGTAACCCACCAAAAAGAGCCCCACCCCGCCGATGAGATGGCCCAAAAGAATCACCCAAAGGCCCAGCCAGAGGCCCAGGGGAGCCAGAAGGGCTCCCGTCCAAATTTCCGCCAGGGACACCGCCGCCCCAAACCAAAGGAGGGCGCCCCCCCGCACCGATAACCGCTGTGTTTCCATGTTACCTCCCAATCAAAAAAGCCGGGCAGGCCGAAAAAAGGCCTACCCCGGCTAAGGGGACTCCCTCCGTTGGCATTACCCAAATCAGGTTTCAGGGTCGAGGCAAAAAGCCTCCTCTCAGCCGAATTTCCAGCGGCTCCCCTTTTTCTTGTCCCCTTCATTCTACCAGAGAAGAAACCCCGGCGCAACCACCGATTTTTCTGGTGTCGCCGGGGTTTTTGCGTTATAATAGGTGGCAAAGTACAAAACCCATGAAATAAACCCCGGCACTCAAATCAAGGAGGTTTCCCGTGAAAAAAACCCTCACCTTCCCCGTCCAGACGGCGGACACCCTGCTGCCCTTCCTTCTCCTGAATCTCTCGGGCAAATCCCGCAACTATGTAAAAGGCGCCCTCACCCGGGGCCAGGTGGCGGTGGACGGCACCCCCGCCAAAAACCACGCCCAGGCCTTAAGGCCCGGCCAAACCGTGACCATACAGATGGGCCAGGATATGAGAGAGGCCTCTTTGCCCTTTCCCATCCTCTTTGAGGACGAGAGCCTTCTGGTGATCGACAAGCCGGCGGGTCTGCTTTCCATGGGCACAGACCAGGATAAGGAAAACACCGCCTACTACCTTTTGGGCCAGTATCTGCGCCGCAAGGATAAGAGCGCCCAGGTCTTCATTGTCCACCGATTAGACAGGGACACTTCGGGCCTTTTGCTCTTCGCCAAGAACAAGGAGACCAAAGACGCCCTACAGGAAAACTGGGAGACTTTAGTGAAGCGCCGGGGCTACCTGGCCCTGGTGGAGGGCACGGTGGAATCGACAGAAGGCCAACTGCGCTCCTGGCTCCGGGAGACCAAAACCTTTCTGGTGTACTCCAGCCCCCACGAGGGGGACGGTAAGCTGGCCGTCACCTCCTACCGCCTTTTGAAGGCCGGGGCGCGGTACAGCCTCTTGGAGCTCTCTCTGGAAACGGGCCGCAAGAACCAAATCCGGGTTCATATGAAGGATCTAGGCCACCCCGTGGCAGGGGATAAGAAATACGGGGCCACCACCAACCCCTTAAAGCGCCTGGCCCTCCACGCCTCGGCCCTGGAGATTCAGCACCCCCACACCGGGGAGCTGATGCAGTTTAAGTCCCCCGCCCCGCCGGAATTTTCCAAGGCCTTTTCTAAAAAGCCCAGGAAATAGGAAGTGCACCAAAAGAAGCCCCCACCAGCTCGGAATCCCACCAGTTAGGAGATGCGCGCCATGACCAAGGCCCCCCCGAAGTCAGCCCCGGCCCCCGGCCCCACCCCGGAAAGCTCCGGCAAAAAGCCCAATGCCTGGCAGCGAATGCAGCTGAGCGAGCGGCTTCTTGCCATCATGCTGGCGGTGGCCATGGCGGGGGTGCTGGTTTCCACCCTCTGCTTTAGCCTCTCCTTCGCCCGCATCCTCCAGGGGGCCAAAGAGGGGGCCGATACCATGTCCCAAACCGTCCACGACATGGTGGAGAGCGGCTTTTACCAGCAGGAGACCTTCCTCTGGCAGAGCTATGTCCAAACCCAGCAGGAGGAGATTTTTCGCCAGTTGGAGGCCCTGAAAAAAGAGGGCAACGCTCCCCACTGGCAGGCCCTGACCCAAGAGGTCTACCAACTCATCGACGATAGGGACAAGGCCCTGGGCATGGGCAACCTGGAGCAGGAATTTGCCACCCAATTTCTCATTGCCGACGAGAAGCTCTACCTCTACGGCCACCTGGACGAGACGGCCTTCCTCGCCGAAACGGAAACCTTTTTTAAGGACATCTGGGAGGCGGAATACTTTCCCAACGAGGGCTTTTGGGCCACGGTGACTAAGGATCCCTATGGCAACTACTTTTACCAGGCCCCCGACAGCTATATCATGGTCTGGTACCCCTTAGAGGGGGGCGACAGGATAGGACTCTTCGTCTCCAACGAGACCATCGCCAGCCTCTCCTCCACCCTGGACATCGTTCTGGACGAGGCCAGCGTCTTAGCCCAAGACGCCATGGAAACCCAGGTGCAGCAGTCTCTTCTGGGTCTCTTTTTCGCCCTCTTCATCCTGGTGCTGCTGCTGCCCCCCGTGGCCCGGCGGCTGGCCCGGGTGGTGGTGACCCCCGTGGAGGCCGAGCAGGAGCGCCAGGAGGGCCTCCTCCAAGAGGCCATCGCCGAGGGGGAGATGCTGGCGGAACTGGACAGGCTGAAAACCGAGTTTTTAGCCAACATCGCCCATGAATTAAAGACCCCTCTCACCGTGGTCTCCGGCAACGCCCAGGACGCCCGCCGCCGGTTCGCCAACCTGGGAGAAGCCGCAGACCCGGAGGAGCGAGGGGCCATAGACAGCCAGCTGGGGCGCATCTCCGCCGAGGCCGAGCGCCTGGGGCTCTTGGTGTCTCAAGTGCTGGACGCCACCCAAATCCAGGAGGGCAGTATGCGCCTGGGCCTGCAAAGGCTCTCGGTGGTGGAGCTCTTAGGCCGCACGGTGGAGGATTATTACCCCCTGGTCACCAAGAATCAAAACCGCCTGACCCTGGCCATAGACCCGGCCCTGCCCCCTGTCCGGGCCGACGGGGCCCGGGTTTCCCAAGTGCTGGTAAACCTCCTTAGCAATGCCATTCGCCACACCCAGGACGGGGAAATCACCGTCACCGCCAAGGCCCGGGGGGCTTTTGTGGAGGTGGCCGTCCGGGACACGGGGGAGGGCATCCCGCCCGAGGTGATGGGGCTACTCTTCCAGCGGTTTCGCAGCGGCGCGGGGCCTTCTAAGGGCGGCACGGGCCTGGGGATTTACATCGCCCGGGCCATCATCGAGGCCCACGGGGGGGAGATTTTTGTGGAAAGCACCCCCGGTGTGGGGACGGTGATGACATTCACCTTGCCGGTGTGGGAGGGGGATTGCTGATTCCCCATGGGAATGGTGATTTGGTTCTACCATACTGATAGGTGTTTGGTTTTGTACCGCCCTGGCAGGACGGGGGAGCTTGTCTTTTCAGACGGAACACCCTTTCTCACGTGAGAAAGGGTGGAAAGAACGCCAAGGGGGCGATTCCCCCTTGGAACCCCCTATGATGAAGTGGGTGCGAGGGCGCGCCTACTGGGTGGGTCGTACGATTTGGTGTTACCATGCTCATGTAGGATAGGGTTTTTCTCTGGTTTCTTAAGAAAACGTGGTTTTCGGTAGGAATAAGCTGGTGGGCCGCAACCGAGGCTGTTTTTGGCTCGGGGCTTTTGTTGTGGTTCACTTTAGGTTGTTTGGGTGACTGAGGTAGTCACCACCCCGCCCTATGGGCACCCCTCCACGGAGGGGAATTGTGTACTACTGTGAGGCAGCGGAAAACTCAAACCGCATCCCCCGTCCTAATTCCCCTCCTGTGGAGGGGTGGCACGAAGTGACGGGGTGGTTAACCGCCAGCGCAGCGCGCCCAGGGCTTGGTGTTTCCTCACCAAAGAACCACAGAAAAAAAGGACCCCGGGACAACCAAAGACAGTGGCACTCACTGGGTGAAAACGGGCACGCCAAGACGCACCCAAGCCAAATCCCGCCAATTCGTACGGGTGTATCAAAAAAACCTGACCGTCTGCCATCAAAATTCCCCTCCGTGGAGGGGTGGCACGAAGTGACGGGGTGGTTTCGCCAGGTATGGAAACACGGTGACTACAACTGGGTGGTAATTTCAACGTTGAAACCACCCCGCCCTTTGGGCACCCCTCCACGGAGGGGAATTGGACGGGGGCGTGAAACTACATCAGAAATGCCCAGCCTTGCACCAAACCAAAAAAGGGTTCAGAAGGATGAAAACCTTCCGAACCCTTTTTCACATTGTTAAGCCTGCCCCTTCTTCTGGGCACGCAGGCGCAGGCCGTGATCTAAAATCCGCTTCCGCAGACGCAGGCTCTGGGGGGTCACCTCCAAGAGCTCATCGTCGGCCAAAAACTCCAGACACTGCTCTAAGCTGAGATTCCGGGGGGTCACCAGCCGCAAAGACTCATCGCTGCCGGAAGCCCGCATATTGGTCAGCTGCTTCTTGCGGCAGACGTTCACGGTGATATCCTCCTGCTTGGGGGTTTCCCCCACCACCATACCGGCATAGACAGGGACGCCAGGGCCGATGAAGAGGGCCCCCCGCTCCTGGGCGCTCCAGAGCCCGTAGGTAACGGACTCCCCGGTCTCGTGGGACACTAAGCTCCCGGAGCTGCGGCGGGAGATTTCCCCCTTAAAGGGGGCATAGGAATCGAAGATGGAGGCCATGATGCCCTCCCCCTTGGTATCGGTCAAAAACTCGTTGCGGTAGCCGAAGAGCCCACGGGCGGGGACTAAGAAGGTGAGCTTCATCCGGTTGCCCACGGGGGTCATCTCCAAAATGTCGCCCTTGCGGCTGCCCAGCTTTTCGATGACGGCGCCCACGGCGTCGGCGGGCACGTCGCAAACCAGCCGCTCCATGGGCTCGCAGCGCTGCCCGTCGATCTCCTGATAAAGTACGCGAGGGGGCGACACCTGAAACTCATAGCCCTCTCTTCGCATGGTCTCAATGAGGATGGAAAGGTGCATTTCGCCACGACCCGCCACGCTCCAGGCCTCGGTAGACTCCGTGTCGTTCACTTGGAGCGACACGTCCTTTAAGGTCTCCCTGGAGAGTCTGTCCCGGATGTTTCGGGAGGTGACATACTTGCCCTCCTTCCCGGCGAAGGGGGAGTCGTTCACGGAGAAGGTCATCTCCATGGTGGGGGCGGAGATCTGCACGAAGGACAAAGGCTCGGGGCTGGCGGCGGCGCAGATGGTGTCGCCTATGGTGATATCCCCTATGCCGGACATGGCGATGATGTTGCCGGAGGAGGCCTCGGTGACGGGGGCTTTGCCCAGGCCCTCGAACTGGTAGAGGTTCACCGCCTTGGCCTTGTGGGGGGCTTCTTCCGCCTTGTGGTAGTTGCAAACGGCGATCTCCTGGTTCTGGCGGATGATGCCCCGCTCGATGCGCCCAATGGCAATCCGGCCCACAAACTCATTATAATCAATGGAGGACACCAGCATCTGAAAGGGCTCCTCGTCTCTGGCCTCCGGGCCGGGGATATAGTCCAAAATGGTCTCGAAGAGGGGGGTTAAGTCCGTCCCCAAAACATCAGGGGAGAAGGAGGCGATCCCCTGACGGGCCGAGCAGAAGAGGGTGGGGGAGTCCAGCTGCTCGTTGGTGGCGTCTAAGTCCAGGAGCAGGTCTAAAACCTCGTCCATCACCTCGTAGATGCGCTGGTCGGGCCTGTCGATCTTATTCACCACCACGATGACACGGTGGCCCAATTCCAGGGCACGGGAGAGGACAAAGCGGGTCTGGGGCATGGGGCCCTCTGCCGCGTCTACTAATAGAATAACGCCGTTGACCATCTTTAAGATGCGCTCCACCTCGCCGCCGAAGTCGGCATGGCCGGGGGTGTCTACGATGTTGATCTTCACATCGCCGTAAGAAATGGCGGTGTTTTTGGCCAGGATGGTAATGCCGCGCTCTCGTTCTAAGTCCCCGGAGTCCATCACCCGCTCCACGGTCTGCTGGTTCTCCCGGTAAACGCCCCCCTGCTTGAGCATCTGATCCACCAGGGTGGTCTTGCCGTGGTCAACGTGGGCGATGATGGCCACATTGCGTAATTTCTCGTTCTTCATGGAATGGCTCCTCATATTACAATATAAAAAATCGTTACAAACACAATATTATACTTGACATCGCAAAATTTTGCAAGGGCCAAATTTTCCTTGGGAGGCCTTTCAAAATTTTTTCAAAAACTTTTCAAAAACCCCTTGACTTTCTCCCTGGTTGTGGTATTGTATTAATCACTTAGTACATTAAGGCAGCGACACAGCGGCAAGACAATAAACTAACACAGGAGGTGTTTCCATGACGTGGCAATTTCAAAGCGACCAGCCCATCTACACCCAGCTTATCGCCAAGCTGACCCTGGAGATCGTGGCGGGCCGGTTTCCCCCGGGGAGCAAGTTTCCCTCGGTGCGTGACCTCTCCCAAGATGCCGGGGTAAACCCCAACACCATGCAAAGAGCACTCACCGAGCTGGAGCGGGAGGGCCTGCTTTTCAGCCAGCGGACATCTGGAAGATTCATCACGGAGGATTTGGACATGATACAAAACGCCAAGAAAAACTTAGCAAGGGCACACATCCAGTGCTTCGTAGAGGCTATGAAGGATTTAGGCTACAGCAAGGCCGAGATCATAGACCTGCTGCGCCAAACGGAAGAGAAAGGAGAGGCATCATGACTGATATTTTAACCTGTAAGGGCCTTTGTAAACGCTATAACGCCATCGAAGCCCTAAAATCTGTGGACCTCTCCATCCAGCCCGGGCGCATTGTGGGCCTCTTGGGCCCCAACGGCAGCGGCAAAACCACCCTGATTAAATTAGCCAACGGTCTTTTAACCCCCACCGCAGGCGAGATTCTGGTGAACGGGGAAAAGCCGGGCAAAACCTCCCACAGCCTAGTCTCCTACCTCCCCGAGCGGACTAGTGTTCCCCTCTGGATGACGGTGAACCAGCTTTTAGACTTCTATCAGGATTTTTACGCCGATTTCGACCGCCCCGTGGCGGTGACCATGCTGGAAAACCTGGGCATACCCGGCAAGAGGAAGATCAAGGAGCTCTCCAAGGGCACCCGGGAAAAAGTCCAGCTGGTGATGGTCATGAGCCGCAAGGCGCGGCTCTACCTTCTCGACGAGCCCATAGGCGGCGTGGACCCGGCGGCCCGGGATTACATTCTCAATACCATCATCGGCAACTATAACCCCGAGGCCTCGGTGGTCATCTCCACCCATCTCATCGCCGACGTGGAGCCCGTGCTGGACGAGGTCATCTTCATCAACCAGGGCGCCATTATGCTCACCTCCACCGTGGACGACATTCGGGAGGAGAAGGGCACCAGCGTAGACGCCCTCTTTAGGGAGGTATTCAAATGTTAGGAAAACTGATGAAGGTAGAGTTTCGGGCCACGGCGCGCAGCATTCTGCCTCTTTACCTGGTGATTGCCGTTCTCTCTGTGGGCGTGGCCTTTCTAAGTGACTCCCTGGATACCGAAAGCGCCGTGCTGTCGATCTTAAGTGGTCTGGTGGTCTTCGGCTACGCAATGGCTCTCCTGGCCTCCTTTGTAATGGTCTTCGTTCTCATGATCGAGCGGTTCCGCAAGAATCTCCTCTCCGACGAGGGGTATGTGATGTTCACCCTGCCTGTTTCCGTCCATCAGCTTCTGTGGTCGAAGATCATCGCCTCCTGCCTCTGGTTCTTGGCAACCCTGGCAGTTGCCTGCATTTCCACCCTGCCCCTGTTCCTGGCCTCCGGCGGTCTGGGGGATATCATGGATACCCTGCGCCAGCTCTTTTCCATGCTGCACCTGCTCACCCTGGAGCACGGCATCAATCTCACCGCCTTCCTCTTAGAGGGTCTGCTCCTGTCCTTCTCCGCCTACGCCCTGGGCTGCCTGATGATCTACTTCTCCATCGCCGCAGGTTACGGCTTCGACAGACGCAAGGGCCTTTACGCCATCCTAATCTTCTTCGGCGTCTGGATCCTGCTGCAAATGGTTCTGGGCACCGTGGCCCTGGGCATGGACTATGGCAGCTACATGATCTACATGGAGAACAGCCTGGGTGAGCTTGGCGCCTTCCACAGCATGATGTGGCAGGCCATCGCCGTGAACGCGGTCTTAGCCGCCCTCTTCTACCTGGGGACCACTTGGATGCTGAAGCATCGATTAAATCTTGAGTAACTCTCCCCCTCTCTTTTCTCTCGCAGCCCATAAAAGAGCGCCAGGCCGAAAAAACTCGGTCTGGCGCTTTGCTTTGTTGTGGTACAACTGCCCTCCTGAGCGAAAAACCACCCCGCCCTATGGGCACCCCTCCACAGAGGGGAATTAGGACGGGGGATGCGGACGATGGTTTTCCTCTACCTCACAGTAGAACGCAATTCCCCTCCTGTGGAGGGGTGACACGAAGTGACGGGGTGGTAATCCGGCGCAGCGTATATGCTAGGTCTGATGGATTCCTCAAATCCCCAAAATCATCTGCGCAAACTGGAAGTAAATTAAGAGCGACATGGCATCCACAATGGTGGAAATAAAGGGGCTGGCCATCACCGCCGGGTCTAGGTGCAGCTTGGTGGCGATCATGGGCAGCATACAGCCTACTGTCTTGGCGCAGATCACCGTAAACACCAGGGTGATGCAGATCACCGCCGCCACCACCAAGGTCACGTCGGTATTGCCCAAGAGGAGCCGGTCCACCAGCAGGAGTTTTATAAAGTTACAGGAAGCCAAGACTATGCCGCAGATCACCGCCACCCGTATCTCCTTCCAGATCACTTGCAGGGTGTCCTTCAGCTCGATCTCCTGGAGGGAGAGGCTGCGGATGACAGCCACGGAGGCCTGGGTGCCGCTGTTGCCCCCTGTGCCCGAGAGCATGGGGATGAAGGCCGTCAGCACCGCGCAGGCTAAGAGGGAATTTTCAAAGCCGGTGATAATCATCCCCGTAAAGGTGGCCGAAAGCATCAAAATCATCAGCCAGGGGGTACGGGCCCGCACGGTTTCCCAAACCCCGGTGCGCAGATAGGGCTTGTCGGTGGGGGTAATGCCCGCCATCAGCTCAAAGTCTTCCGTGGCCTCTTCCTGCAAAACGTCCATGGCGTCGTCGATGGTGACGATGCCCACCAGCCTATCTTCCGTGTCCACCACGGGCAGGGCGATGAAGCTGTACTTGGCGAACATCTGGGCCACGGTTTCCTGGTCCTCCAGGGTGTGAACAGAGACCACATTCTGCTCCATGATATCCGCCAGCACCGCCTCTTCGTCGGCCAACAGCAGGCTGCGGATGGAGAGAAAGCCCACCAGGCGGCGGTTATTTTCGGTGATGTAGCAGGTGTAAATGGTCTCCTTGTCTATCCCCGTTCTGCGGATGCGCTTAAAGGCCTCGGCCACGGTCATATGGGGCCGCAAGCTCACGTATTCCGTGGTCATGATAGACCCGGCGCAGTCGTCGGGGTAGCGCAGGATTTCGTTAATCATCTTGCGCATTTCGGGGTCTGCTTGCTTTAAGATGCGCTTCACCACGTTGGCGGGCATCTCCTCCACCAGGTCAACGGCGTCGTCCACGTAAAGCTCGTCCACAACTTCCTTCAGCTCGTTGTCGGAAAAGCCTTGGATGAGTAGCTCCTGGGCCTCGGGCTCCATTTCCACAAAGGTCTCCGCCGCCAATTCCTTGGGCAAGAGGCGGAAGAGCCGGGGCAATAGCTCCTTGGGCAGCTCCTCAAAGGTGGCTGCGATGTCCGGCGCGTTCATGGTGACTAAAATTTCCCGGAGGGTTTTGTATTTCCGCTCCTCTAAGAGGACGGAAAGGGTGTTCTCCAGGGGGGATAAGCGCTCTGCCATTGGTATCTCCTCCCAGCTTTTGATGTTGACGAGGGGGGCGTCGCCCGCCCCCGCCAGCAGGAAGTAAGACACAAAGCGGCCACGGGGTTAAGGGGTGAAAACCAGGCAAGCAGCCGGGTTTTTCCCTCTACTTCGGCCGTCCCATGTGCCGCTACTACCGCCTGCGTCCATTGGTTCTCACCTCACTTGTTGTGATTTTAGTGCCCAAGGCACCTCTTGTATTATACGTCCTCGGACATCTTCGCGCAAGGGGGAATTTAAGGGCGAAACGGGGCAAAAAAGAGCGGAGCCACGAAGGCCCCGCTCTTGGGATAAGTTTCTGTAGTTGCAGATTACTAGGGGGATGTGGGGCTGCCTGTTTCGCCTGTTTCGCCGCCCGTGCCGCCGCCGCCTAAGTAGTCGCAGGCGATGAGGTTGCCCTGGCCGTCCAGGAAGAAGGTGTGCTGGGTCTTTAGGGGAATGCCGGCTGTGGGCGCCTTTAGGGTTTCTAAGGCAACGCTGCCGGCGGAGAGCTGATACTTTTGGCTCTCCGCGGCCCCGGTGGTGAGAATTTCAAAGACCTTACCGCCCTCCACAGCCGTCACCTTACCGGTAAAGCTCTGGGCGGGGGCCAGGGCATGGCCCGTCAGGAGCACGTACTGGTCCTTGGCCATGGCCATATCCCTGGGGATGGTCAGCTTGTCTCTTGCCACCTGGCCTGCCCCTACAAAGGTGACGCTCTCGGCATTGAAGCTGCTGATTCTGTCCAGGCTGGGGGCATAGGCCAGGGCGCAGAACTGGGTAAAGCCCGCCTCACCCTTCTGGCCGATGATCTCCAGGGTATAGCCATAGGGAACAACCCCCGCCCCGCTCTTACAGAAGGCCGCGGCGTCCAGGGGCTTTGCCACGTTTTGATTCACCAGGAAGTAGGCGGGGGCTTTGGCCCAGCCGCTGCCGAAGGTAACGGGCACATAGTCACCCGCCTGCGCCGCAGGGAAGAGGGTGTCCCCCAGGGTCTCGCCGCCCTTTAAGGTCACACTGGTGGAGAGCACCTCTTTCACGGCAAGAATTTTGTCATTCCTGGTATACAGCTTCACCGTGTGGCCGAAATACGGGGACATATCTATGCTGGTATCCATGGTGGTTTCCGCATAGGGGAGGGGCTTTACCTCTTGGGTGGGGCCGGGCTTAGATTCCGCCGCCCAGGTGTAGGCCCGCAGCACGGCCTTACCCGCCTCGGCGCTCTTGTTAGAAACGATGCTGTCCTTTTCCGTGGCCACCACGGTAAAGGGGCCCACCTCTGTGGCGCCCAAGAGGGCGAACATGGTGTTCTTCCCTGTGTTTTCCTTCCAAGTGCCGCTTTGATCGGTGGTGCCGACCTTCTGATCCAGGCTTTGGTAGAGCAGGATGGCAATGTCGCCCCGGGTCGCATTGCCCCCCGTAATGACAAGGCCGTTGCTGATTCCCAGGTTCTGGGCCTTAACGACAAACTTGTTGGGCCAGGCGCCCTGGAGGGACTGGTCATTATAACCCAGGGACTTGATAATCATGGCCAGGGCTTCGTAATACGTCACGTTACTATCGGGCTTGAAGGTGCCGTCGGAATAGCCGTTGATCAACCCCTTTTCTTTCGCATAATCAATATAAGGGGCCGCCCAGTGGTTCCTTGTATCCGAAAAGGTGCCCGAAGGGCTACCGCCTGGCATTCCCTCAGAAATGCCCAAGGCTCTCATGATTATGACGGCCATCTCCGCCCGGGTGACGTCTTTTTCCCCGCCGAATTTGCCGTCCCCGTAGCCTGTGATGACACCCAGTTCAACGAGGGTCTTCGCCGCATTTTCATAGCCCTTACCCTTCAAGTCCGCCAGGCCCGAAGACTCATCCGCTGCCATAGCCCCAAAGGGCAAAAGGCTGCAGAGGAGGGCCAAGCTGGTAACTAGGGCCAGGAGTTTTTTGCCAAAACGATGTCTTCTCATAAAATTTCTCCTTCCATAAATCGGCGGCGATAAAGTCGCCGGCTGTGGGCTCTCTTTCCGGGGAGGGGGACTGCGCCGCCCCTTCGCGCTTCAATAAAAAAAAGGAAGCCTTATGCTTCCTTTTTAACATATTCTAACGGGTTTTCCTATCATTGCCGCCAATGATTTTCCCCAAAACTCCTTGGTTTTAGGGCTTTTCCCCCTCTTCCTCCCGCAAAACCAAGAGACGCAGCAGGTCGGACACCCCGCCGCAGCCGGTTTTCTGATAGATCCTGGCGCAGTGGGTGTTCACCGTTCCCATGCTGATGGAAAGAACCTGGGCGATCTCCAGGCGGCTCTTCCCGTCGATGAGCAGATAGGCCACGTCCAGCTCCCGCTTACTCAGGCCAAAATCCGAAAGCCGGGCCGTCGGCGATTCCTGCCTGGGAATTTTGGCCAAGAGGGCCTCGTATCGCTCCTCGGCCTGGGCGACCTTCTCCTCGGCCTCCCGGGCCCGGCGATGACTATCCACATAGCCATAGGCCAGGGCAGCCAGGGAGAGGCCCCCCGCCCCCATGACCTCCAGGCGCAAAAAGTCGGCCAGCTGGTAGAGATGGGGGGCCAGGGTGTAGGACAAAATCTGCAAGAGGATACCCCCCACAAAAACCAGCCCCGCCAAAAAGAGCAGCAGGGTTTCTGGCCGGGGCTCTCGGGCGGCGCGGCCCAAAACATAGAGGATGTGCAAACCCATGAGGCTGATGACCAGCTGATAGGGCGGCATAAGGGCGGTGAACACCGGGGGCGGCGTGATCAGGGCCAACAGGGCAAAGGCCACCGTGGCGCCGTAAAAGCCCCGCACCGCCCAGGGGTGCAGCAGGTTTGGCAAGAGGCTGTGGAGAAAGAGCAAAAAACCCGCCGCCATCAGGGCGATGCACAGATACTCCGTTTTCATGGCCACCTGCCAACTCAGGGCGGGGAAGAGGTCGGGAATTACCTTGCTCTCCATAAAGAGGGCCCGCAGCCCCACCCCCAGGGCGCAGAGGCCGAAGCCCAGGAAATACAGCCGCCTGCCCCCTAAAAGGAAGAAGGCCAGGCAGGCCAGGGCAATGGCAAAGAGCCCTCCCGCCATGGTGGCCTCCCGGAAGAGGGCCTGGGCGTTATGCCTTTGCAGGTTTTCCGGGCTGCCCAAAAAGATGGGGTAGGGGTTCGTCTCCCCCTTCTGGCCAAAGTTGGCGTACTGGATCAGCATCTCCACCTGCGCTTCCCGGGGGGTGAAGACGTAGCTGTAATGCCTGGCCTGGGGGACGGTGGTTTCGGGGCTATCGCCGGGCTGCCCCACGGAGCCCGCCAAGTCCCCCTGGATGTACATGGTTTGGGCATAGTGGAGGGAAAGGCCCGAGAGCCCGTAGGTCACCCCCGGCTCCAATTGCAAAAACAGCCGCAGGGTGCCAAAGGGAGCCCCGCGCCAGCTCTCGTCTCCGGCGGGCCGGGGGGCCCCGCCCGAGGCAAAGTCCTGGGGGGTTAACAGCAGGCCGGGGTAGGCCTCTCTGGGCCCTGTGATCTGATAGATGGTTTGGGAAATCTCCAGGTCCCGCAGGTCGGCGGCAGCGTTTTGGAGGGGAACCTCCAGAATGCGCCCCTCCTGCAACAGGCCCAGGGCAAAAAAGAGCAGCAGCACAAAGGCCACAAAGGCCAGGGCCAGGGTCATCTGCTTTTTCATGGACCGCTCTGCCCCCTTTGTGCTTTTATTACCGCGATCCGGTCTAATTTCCGCCCACCGGGGCCTTCGCGCTTCTGTGTCACCCTACAGCACTAAACCACCCCGTCACTGCGTGCCCCCCCTCCAAGGAGGGGAATTTGGGCGGTTGATAGCCGAAAGGTTTGCCTCTCTCCATTCCGTTATCCCATTCCCCTCCGGGGAGGGGTGCCCATAGGGCGGGGTGGTTCTCCCTGCCAATACGCGCTTCCCTTCGTCAATACGCCACGCCCCAATAAATCATATCCTTGGCCTTACCGCCGCAGATGGCGCAGCAGTCGCCCACCTGCTCCTGGACCATGGGGATGCAGCGGGAGGTCATCCCCGCCTCTTCCTTCATGCGGATTTCACAGGCTTCCTCCCCGCACCACATGGTCTTGATAAAGCCCCCGTGCTCCGCCTGAATGGCTTTCGCCTCCTCCAGAGTCTTGGCGGCGTAAGTATGCTCCTCTAAGTTGCGCTTGGCCTTCTGGTAAAGGCCGGCATGGACGGCGTCCAGGGCGGCAGAAACGGCGGCCTCCACCTGGTCTAAGGAGACAAACTGCTTCTCCCCGGTATCCCGGCGGACGATGACGCACTGGTTATTTTCAATGTCCTTGGGCCCCAGTTCCACCCGTAGGGGCACGCCCTTCATCTCATACTCCGCAAACTTCCAGCCGGGGCTCTGGTCGGAAACGTCGGTCTTTGTGCGGAATCCCGCGGCCTTTAAGCGGGCGGCCAAAGCCCCCGTGGCCTCGATGACCCCCTCCTTATGCTGGGCGATGGGCAGCACCATCACCTGGGTGGGGGCGATGCGAGGGGGCAGCACTAAGCCGCTGTTGTCCCCGTGGGTCATGATAATGCCGCCGATGATGCGGGTAGAAAGGCCCCAGGAGGTCTGGTGGGGGTAGCTCAGCTTATTCTCCTTATCGGCGAAGGTGATATCAAAGGCCCTGGCGAAGCCGTCGCCAAAGTAATGGCTGGTGCCGGACTGGAGGGCCTTCCTGTCGTGCATCATGCACTCGATGGTGTAGGTGTTCTCCGCCCCGGAAAACTTTTCCTTATCTGTCTTCACGCCCTTCACCACGGGCATGGCCAGGATATTCTCGCAGAAGTCGGCATAGACCTCCAGCATCTGTAAGGTTTCCTCTATGGCCTCCTGGGCGGTCTCGTGCATGGTGTGGCCTTCCTGCCATAAAAACTCCCGGTGCCGCAGGAAGGGGCGGGAGGTTTTTTCCCAGCGCAACACGCTGCACCACTGGTTATAGAGTTTGGGCAGGTCCCGCCAGGATTTGATCACATTGGCGTAATGGTCGCAGAAGAGGGTCTCCGAGGTGGGGCGGATGCACAGCCGCTCCTCCAAGTCCTCGCTGCCCCCCACGGTAACCCAGGCGCACTCCGGGGCAAAGCCCTCCACGTGGTCCTTCTCCTTTTGAAGGAGGGACTCGGGGATGAGAAGGGGCAGGTACACGTTTTCATGGCCCGTCTCCTTAAAGCGTCTGTCCAATTCTCCCTGGATATTCTCCCACAAAGCGTAGCCATAGGGCCGCAGGATGAACATGCCCTTCACCCGGGAGTAGTCGATGAGCTCCGCCTTGGTGCAAACGTCTGTATACCATTGGGCAAAGTCCTGCTCCATATCGGTAATGGCGCTAACCTGCTTCTTACTTTCTTTTGCCATGGTTCTCAACCTCTTTTACTGTGATTTTTCGTCATCAATACACCACAACGGTGGTGCCTTGGGGAATGTTATCATAAATCCACTGTACGTCTTCATCGTACATTCTGATACAACCGTGGCTGACGGGGAAGCCGATGGAGGCATCGGTGATGCGGGTAAAGCTGGTGTTGTAGATACGGGAGTGGAAGGCCAGGCCGCTGCCCTCCTTAAAGCGGACCACGGGCCGGACGATGTAGGTGGGCGTCACCCAGCCCCGCTCGGAGCGGGTGCCCACGGTGTACACCCCCACGGGGGTGTCTGTCCCTCTGGCCCCGGTACCCACGATGTGGCTGCGCAGAAGGCTCCAGTTGCCCTGGCTGCCCGTGAAGATATTCACCCGCTGGCAGGCGATGTTAATCCAGATGAGATAGTCCGTCTTGCTCTTGTGGCCCTTGGCGTTGACCCAGATTTCCTTGGTCAATTGGTCGTAGTCGTTCTGTTCGGCCCAGGCTAGGGTGTAGTTGCCCTTGTAGCCTGTGGTAACGGTTTGTAATACCACGGCCTCGTCATAGCGCTTGTAATAGTCCTCCCCGTAGTTTTCCAGGGTGATGGTTTTTTCCGCCTTCTGCTCCTCGGTGCGATACTCACTGGCGTTTTTGTAATAGAGCTTAAATTCCAGGGTGGCGGTGAGGGCCATATCCTTAGTGTAAGTAAAAGGGTGGGTGAGGGTGGAGGCGACCCCTTCCGGGGTTACCGTCAGCATCTCCCAAGCCACTTCCTGGCCGTTCACCAGCCAAACCCCGTAGCAATACTTCTCCTCGGGATTTTGGATGGTAACGGTAGCGGTGAGGGCCTCTCCCGCGGGCAGAATCTCCGGGGCGCTGATGGCCATGGTGGCCTTTTGGATGCCGTAGTCGATGTGATCAACGGTCTGGGCAGCGGGGATGCGAATGTCGTTGAGGCTGGTATAAAGGGTGAGGGTCTGGGCGCTGCCCTTGCCCTCCACCCAGGAGCCGCCGCCCCCCTGGGAGGTCAGGTTTTGTACCTTACCGTCAGCGGTGATGCCGTTGTGGCTGCCGTTGACCACCAGGTTCTCCACCGGGCCGGGCACCGTTACAAGGGTAAAATTGGCATGGGGGCAGAGGCGAATGGTTTTGGCTTTCACGGCTTTCCCCAGGGTAATCTCCCCGTTGCGCCCGGCCAGCACCAGCTCCTCCAGATCAGTATGCACGGTGAGGATATGCTGGTCGCCCTGGAGCTCCACCCGCTTCACATTGCCGGACACGGAAACGAAGCTGCTGCCCCCGGGGGCATAGGGGGCCAGGGCCCTGTTGCCGCTGCGGTCGCCGATGGCTAACGTGCCTATCTTCACGTTCAGGGTGGGGTTCAGGCTCCAGGTGGTTTTCTCCCCCTGGGTACCCCCGGCCAGCACCAGACGGCCTATCTCCGTTTTACCCTTCAGGGTAAGCTCATCGGTCTCCTGGGAGCGGAAGACCAAGAGGGGGGCCTTTACGTTCTCCAGGGTGAGGCTCTTCACCCGGCAGTCGAAGAAAAGGGGGCGGGTGAAGGTTTTATCCTTCAGGACAATGTCCTCCCCGCTGACCAAAACGCCCCCGGTGGGGCTTGCCTCTTGGAGCTCCGCCCCCGTCATCGCTTCGGGGATGACCCGGTGCAAAATGGTGACGAACTCCGCTCGGGTGAGGGCCTTGTCGGGATAGGCCAGGCCCTCGTAGCCCCGGATGCAGCCGCTGTAAGCCAAGGCCGCCAATACCTGACGGGCCTCGCCAGACAGGTCTTCGCAGTCAGTAAAGGGGAAGCCCGCCTGGGCCTCGGAAGACAGGTCCAAAAGCCCAAAGGCCTCCGCCAGCATGGAAAAGGCAAAGCTCCGGGGCAGGTGGGTCCCGGCGGGGTTCTCATTTTGGGCGGGCAGGCCCAGATATTCTGCCCGGGCTAAATCCAGGGCGAACCAATCCTCGCTGCGGGCGTTTTCCTCGCCCCCCTGGGGTTTTAAGAGACGAGAGACGATGGTCACCACCTGGGCCTCGGAAAGAGGGGCGTCGGGCCGCAGGGTTCCGTCCTCGTAGCCCGTGAGAATCCCGCCATCCCAGGCCCATAACAGGGCGCCCTCCGCCCAGTGGCCCACCATGTCTAGGGGGATCACCTTTACCGTGGGCTGGGGCTCCGGGTCGGGAGTGGGCTCCTCCGGGTTAACAGGCACGGGGGGCAGGGTCTGTGAAGGCTCCTCGGGCTCCTGGGCCTGGGGGGGCGTGGACGCATCCCCGGTTTGGGTGGTGTTGGGGTCAGGATTCGTCTCCTCCACCGCCAGGGCCGAGGTTACCCCCAGGGACAGCAGCAGGCAAAGGGCACAGGCCAAGGACAGGATGCGGCGGACATACTCTCTCATAGGTTCGTCTCTCCTTTATTTCATACCTCGCAGGCAGTGTTAGTCACCACCGGCGAAGAAGGCGCGAGGGGGATCACCACCCCGCCCTATGGGCACCCCTCCAGGGAGGGGAATGGGACGGGGTTGGAAGTGCCCTTCCGCGATCTACTACCCAAATTCCCCTCCTTGGAGGGGTGGCACGCAGTGACGGGGTGGTTTCTCAGACATAATACTGCGTCACAAAAGCTTCTGCACAACGATTATTCTTCCGTCTTCTTCTCCAAAACGGCCAAATTCAGGGCCAGGCCCAGCTCGTCCAGCTGCTTCTGATCCACCACGTCGGGGCAGGCGGTCATGGGCTCCGAGGCGTTCTGGACTTTGGGGAAGGCGATCACGTCACGGATGGACTCCGCCCCGGCCATGAGCATACACAGTCTGTCCAGGCCGTAGGCAATGCCGCCGTGGGGGGGCGCGCCATACTGGAAGGCATTGATGAGGTGCCCGAAGCGCTCCTGGGCCTCCTCGGCACTAAAGCCCAGGGCCTTAAACATGGTCTCCTGCATCTGGGGGGTGTTGATGCGGATAGACCCGCCGCCCAACTCCGTCCCGTTGAGGACGATGTCATAGGCCTTAGCCCGGCAGCCTAACTTATCCGTTTCCAGCTTCTCCACATCCTCATCCAGGGGCGCGGTGAAGGGGTGGTGCATGGCCACAAAGCGGCCGTCCTCCTCGGAATACTCGAACATGGGGAATTCCTTCACCCAGAGGAAGTGGAAGACCTTGGGGTCCAGCAGGTTCAGCTCCTTGGCGCAGTGGACGCGAAGAGCCCCCAGGGCGGCGAAGACCACCTCGTCTTTCGCGTCGCCCACGATCAAAACCACGTCCCCGTCCGAGGCCCCGGCCCTTTCTAAAATAGCGGCGTTTTCCCCCTCGGTTAAAAACTTCTGGTAGGAGGAGGTGACCCCCCCGTCTATGAGCCGGGCCCAGGCCAGGCCCTTGGCCCGATAGGTTTTCACGAAGTCCACCAGCTTGTCGATCTTCTTCCGGGGAAAATCCGCGGCAAAGCCCTTTAAGTTAATGAGCCGCACGGAGCCGCCCTCGGACACAGGCCCGGAGAAGACCCCGAAGCCGCAATCCTTCACCAAATCGGAGATATCGCACAGCTCGAAGCCGAAGCGGGTGTCGGGCTTGTCGGACCCGTAGCGCGCCATGGCCTCGCTGTAGGGCATACGGGGGAAGGGAGTCTGCACGTCTACGTCCAAAATCTCCTTAAAGACCCGCTTGAGAAAGCCCTCCTGGATTTCCATCACGTCATCGGCGGTGACGAAGGACATTTCCAGGTCGATCTGGGTGAATTCCGGCTGTCTGTCGGCGCGCAAATCCTCGTCACGGAAGCAGCGGACGATCTGCATATAGCGGTCGAAGCCCGAGAGCATGAGAAGCTGCTTATACTGCTGGGGGGACTGGGGCAGGGCGTAAAACTTCCCGGGATGGGTGCGGGAGGGGACCAGGTAGTCTCTCGCCCCCTCGGGGGTGGATTTGGTCAGCATAGGGGTTTCGATCTCGAAGAAGCCCTGCTCGTCGAAGTAGTCCCGGACAACTTTAGTGACCCGGTGACGGGTCTGGATGGCCTTTTGCATGTTGGGCCGTCTCAAATCCAGGTAGCGGTATTTCAGGCGCAGCATGTCGTTGGCCTGCAAGTCCTCCAGGATTTCAAAAGGAGGCGTCTCCGAGGCGGCCAAAAGGCGCAACTCGGTCACCTCCAGCTCCACGTCGCCGGTGGCCAGGTCGGGGTTTTTGGACTCCCGCTCCCGCAAAATCCCCGTGGCGGCCACCACATACTCGCTGTGGAGCCCGGCGGCTTTTTCAAAGACCTCACGAGGGGTGTCGGGGTTAAAGGAGAGCTGCAAGATACCCGTTCTGTCCCGCAGGTCCACGAAGATCAGGGCGCCCTTGTTGCGCTGCCGCTGGACCCAGCCGCAAACGGAGATGGTTTCGCCCACGTTTTTCATGGTATAGGTGCCGCAGTAGCCGCTGCGACGGAAGTTTTGTAGGGTTTCGGTTGTCATGACTATCAACTCCATTGAATGGGTTTATTTTTTGAGCCTAAACAGGCTGGGGGGTTTGGTTGTTCTCTCTTGGGTTTCCGGCTAACTGACGTAGTCACCACCCCGCCCTTTGGGCACCCCTCCACAGGAGGGGAATTAGGACGGGGGATGCGGGTTGGGGTGTGCGGCTAACTGACGTAGTCACCACCCCGCCCTTTGGGCACCCCTCCAAGGAGGGGAATTAGGACGGGGGATGCGGGTTGAGTTTTCCGCTGCCTTACAGTAGTACACAATTCCCCTCCTGCGGAGGGGTGGCACGCAGTGACGGGGTGGTTAACCGCCAACGCAGCGCGCCCGGGGCTTGGTGTTTCCTTGCCCAAGACCCACAGAAAAAATGCACAAGGCCCGGCCTTGCAAAGCCAACCCTACTTCTCCCTAATGGGTGCCCCATTCCTGGCCCCCACCACCAGGCCCATCACCCGGTAGGGGGCCTGACGGAGGGGCATCGCCTCTTGCAGTCCGGAGCGCATATCCTTCACGGAAACCATGCCCTTTGCCACCTCGTCCTCCCCCAAAATGGCGAGGAAGGGGACTTTCATCCGATCGGCATAGGCCATGCGCGCCTTAAATTTTTTCGCCTCGGTGTAGATCTGTGTCCGCAGCCCGGCCTTTCTCATCTCCGTGGCCAGTGAGATGGCAAGGGAGGTGTCCTCCGTCATGGGCAGCACCAGCACATCGCAGGGGGCGGTGAGAAGGCCCTCGTTGAGATAGCCCTGCTCCCCCAACACGTAAAACAGCCGGGTGAGGCCGATGGAGATGCCCACCCCGGGCAGCTTCCTGTCGGTATAGTAGCCCGCCAAGTCGTCGTAGCGCCCGCCGGAGCAGATGGAGCCTATCTCCGGGTGGTCTGTCATCTCCGTTTCATACACGGTCCCGGTGTAGTAATCCAAGCCCCGGGCGATGGTCAAATCCACGGCAAAGTGGCGCTCAGGCACCCCGAAGCCCGAGAGGGCGGCGGTGACAGCCCGCAGCTCCGCAAGGCCCAGGTCGAAGATTTCACTACGGCCTGTATATTTATCCAGGGCGCTCAGCACCTCTTCATTACTCCCGGTAATCTGAGTAAAGGCCAGGATGGTGTCGGCGGCTTCTGTCGAGACCCCCTCATCTGTCAGCAGGGTCTTCACTTTTTCCGGGCCTATCTTGTCCAGCTTGTCCACAATACGCATAATATCCCCGGATTTTTCACCCAGGGACAGGGTCTCGTAAAACCCGGTTAAGATCTTGCGGTTATTCACCCGAATGCGAAAGCGTGAAAGGCCCAGGGCGGTGAAGGCCTGGTAGATGATGGCGGGAATCTCCGCCTCGTTCATCACGTCTAAGGACCCGTCGCCAATCACGTCGATATCCGCCTGGTAAAACTCCCGAAAGCGGCCCCGCTGGGCCCGCTCGCCGCGATAGACCTTGCCGATCTGGTAGCGGCGGAAGGGGAAGCTCAGGTCGTTATAGTGGAGGGCCACATATTTGGCCAGGGGCACGGTGAGGTCAAAGCGCAAAGAGAGGTCGGCGTCGCCCTTAGTAAATCTGTAAATCTGCTTTTCCGTCTCCCCGCCGCCCTTGGCAAGTAAAACTTCCGAGGCCTCGATGAGGGGGGTGTCCAGGGGGGTGAAGCCGTAGAGGGCGTAGGTTTCCTTGAGAAGGTCCACCATACGGTCGAAGAGGACTTGGCTTGGGGGCAACAGTTCCATAAACCCGGAGAGGGTCCGGGGCTTTAAGCGTTCCATGGGGTTGGCTCCTTTCGGTTTTGTGCGCTGGGCCGCGCGTTCTTTGTGACACACCGGAAGACTGCAGCGAAACCACCCCGCCCTATGGGCACCCCTCCACGGAGGGGAATTTGCGTGGTGGCCGCCCACCGCCCTCTTTGCGCTTCGTACAAAGAACACGCCCTCGCCCAACACTGATGCAGGACGAAGGCGCGTGTCATCACACGGGGATCATTCGTCACACGGTAACGGGCTTCAGGGATGGGTTGACGATCTCCCGCCAATCCAGGTCACCCCGCTCTAAGCCGTGGATGAGAATTTCCGCTGTGGCCGCGTTGGTGGCGAAGGGGATGTTATATTGGTCGCACATCTGGTTGATGTACTTCAGCTCCGCGTCCAGGTCGCTGGACTGGGGGTCAGAGAAGAAAAAGACCATGTCGATTTCGTTATAGGCGATTCTTGCGCCGATCTGCTGGCTGCCCCCGTGGGCATGGGAGAGGAAGAGCCGCACAGGCAGCCCCGTGGCCTCCGCCACCAAGCGGCCCGTGGTATTGGTGGCGCAAACGGTATGCTTGGAGAGCACCCCGCAGTAGGCAATGCAAAACTGCACCATCAATTCTTTCTTACGGTCGTGGCTCATCAGTGCTATGTTCATACAAAAATCAACCCTCTCTCATCTTACTCTGCTGTGCTTGTGCGGTGTGAAGACTCTCTTACCATTTCTACTTACTGACTCACAAAATTGTTCCATCAAAGTTTTAATAGGGGCACTCTCTCCCCCACAAGGCGCCGCGCGATATTCTCAAAGGCCAAAGCCGCGCCCGCGTGGTTATAAAGGCCCAGGGCGCTGCCGCCGCTGGCCGTCAGCAAAACCTGGGGGTCTTCGGGCACCAGGCCCAAAAGGGGACAGCCCACAAAGTCCATCACCTCATCCACCGTGATGCCAAGGCGGGAAAAAAGCTTCGCCGTGACACGGTTCACCACCAGCTGCACCAGGGGAATATGCCCCAAGTGGGTCACCACCCGCTGGGCGTCTCGCTGGGCTGAGGGGTCCCCCAAGAGCACCACCACAGCCCTGTCCGCCCCGCAGACGGAAAGCTGAAATCCCGCCCCCAGCCCCGCCGGGGAGTCCATGAGGATGTAGTCATACGAGGCCTTGGCCTCTTCTAAAAGGGCACGAAAGGCCTCCATGGGGGGCGGCCCCTCCTCTAAGTGCAGGGGCGCGGTAAGTAGGGACAGCCGAGGGATAGAAGGATGGGAAACGGCGGCCTTTTCCAGGGAGCAGTTCCCCTCCAGCACGTCCATAAAATCCATCAGCACCGCGTCTGCCATGCCCAGGGAGATATCTAAGTTGCGCAGGCCCACATCCCCGTCGATACAGAGGGTTTTGTGACCCAGCTTGGAAAGGGCCACACCCACGCCGCCGGTGAGGGAGGTTTTTCCAGTTCCGCCCTTTCCCGAGGTAAAGACAATTACAGTACCCATGCGGAGCCTCCTGTCAGTTCTTGCCCATCATATCATAAACCAACAAAAGAATCAAGCCCATTTTGTGCAAAGCTACTAAATTTTTGCCCCCTTGATTTTCGCCCACTTTCGCGGATAGCCCTCCGGGGTAGGAGAAATTTTGGAAACCCACACCAGCCGCCGGGCCGCTCCCGAGAGGGGAAGCGCATAGTCCCTGGCCTGGGGGGCTCCGCCGCCGAGCTTCTCTATCATGGCCCCGGCGGCCTCCAGCTCCTGGGTGTCCCCCCCGGCCTTCATGGCCAAAAAGACCCCCCCGGGCTTCACGTAGGGAAGGCACAGCTCCGCCAGCTGCGGCAGCGAGGCCACCGCCCGGGCCGTGGCCACATCGAAGGCGTCCCGCAGGCCCTCTTCCCGGCCCCCTTCCTCCGCCCGTCTGTGGAGGAGGGTGACGCCCTCCAGCTCCAAGGCCCCGCAGACCGTCTCCAGCCAAAAAAGGCGCTTTTGCAGGCTGTCTAAGAGGGTGAGCTGAAGGGTAGGCTCCAGGATTTTCAGGACAATCCCCGGAAAGCCCGCCCCGGTGCCCACGTCGATGAGGCTTTTCCCCGCCAGGGGCTCCATGGATAACAGGGCGGCAGAGTCGATAAAGTGGAGCTTTGCCACCTCCAGGGGCTGGGTAATGGCCGTGAGGTTCATCACCCGGTTTTGGGCCAGGAGCAGCTCCCCGTAGGTTAAAAGCTGCTCTGTTTGCCGGGGGGTGACCGCAAGGCCCAGGGCGGAGAAGCCCGCCTCTAGGGCCATTCGCACTTCCGCGCTTCTCATGGCCTCACCACGCGAAAATCTTGCCCGTGGCGATGGAGTAGGCGTACACCAGGGTGAGTATCACCATGGCGATGACTCCCACCCAGGCCCAGAGGCGCTTGGAGGGGGGGGTGTCGCTTTGGTAAGGGGTTTTGGGGTCGTAGGGCAGGCCCTTCCGGTTTCCCAGGGCCCCTTCCGGCAGGCTTTCCTGGTTCAGGCCGCCCAGGGCTTCGTCCAGGGTCTGGTTCTCCTCCTGGGTCTTTTCCGGGGGTTCCCACTGGGGCGGCAGCATGCCCTTTTCTTTCTTATCCATGCTTTCCATCCTTTAACAGGTCGCGGATTTCCGTCAGGAGGAGGATGTCCGCGGCGGGGGCTTCGGGGGCCGCTTCTTGGGCTGCGGCTTCCTCCACTGCCTTGGCCTTTTTCAAAGCCTCGGCCTTCTCCCTGGCCCGGTTCATAAACTTCACCACCAGGAACACGGCAAATGCGATGAGGATAAAGTCCACAATGGCGGCTAAAAAGCTGCCTATGCCCATGGTGACGGCGGGGGTGATGGTGTTCACCGTGCCGTCGGCCAGCACCTCGGTAACCGCCTGGCGCAGGGTGATATTCAGCTTGGCAAAGTCCATGGAGCCGAAGATGAAGCCGAAAAGGGGCATGAACACATCGTTCACCAGGGAGGTGGTGATCTTGCCAAAGGCCGTGGCGATGATGACGCCCACAGCCATGTCCATCACGTTACCGCGGGAGGCAAACTCCTGAAATTCCTTCAAAAATCCTTTTTTCTTACCATCTGACATGAGACAGCTTCCTTTCGTATCAATAAGTTATGGGTAGCGCCTTAGTCCCCTTGGGTATTTTGAGGGTCTTCCTGGGCCGAGGATGGGGCCTGGGGCGGGGTTCCTGTATCCGAAAACTTTGAAATCCATGCCAGGGCCAGCCAGACGCCCAGGAGGAAAACCGCCTCGGCAATCAGCAGCCGCAGCATGAACATAAAGGCATAAAAGCCCACGGTAAACAGGTAAAACAGGAAGTAGCAGACAAAGGCTATGGCGGAAAGACAGGCGGCGGCTACCAGGATGCCCGCGGCCACCTCCAGGGCCACGCCCCGGGCGAGGAAGGCCCTGATTCGGGCCATTCCGGTTAAATTGTTACTGGTATTCATGGGATGCACCTCTTTCTTTAGGAGGGGGGTGGAAGGAACATTGCGGGGGAAACCACCCCGCCCTTTGGGCACCCCTCCATAGAGGGGAATTGGGGTGGGGGGGAGCCAAAGCGCTCTCCCTTCTCTCGTACCATTCCCCTCCGTGGAGGGGTGGCACGCAGTGACGGGGTGGTTCCGCTTTCCCAGGCGGCTTCTAGAGGCCTTACAGCTTTCCGGGGGTTGTCACGCGCCGGCCCCTCCTTGACCGGATAATTAGCCCTGCCACATCGCGCCAAACAGAAAAACCCTGTTTTTCTTGGTTTGTCACGCTGCTCTGGTCTAATTTCCGGTCACCGGGGCCTCTGCGCTTCGATAATTTCCAGCCCACCTAAATACTTGCGCAAAACCTCAGGGATGACCACGCTGCCGTCTTTTCTCTGGTTCTGCTCCACCATGGCGGGGAAGATGCGGCTGGTGGCAAGGCCCGAGCCGTTGAGGGTGTGGAGGAGCTCGGGCCTTCCCGTCTCCTCACGTCTAAAGCGGATGTTGCCCCTTCTGGCCTGGTAGTCCCGGGCGTTGGACACCGAGGAGACCTCTTTATAGCCGTTCATGGAGGGGATGAGGATCTCGATGTCATAGGTTCTGGCCATGGAGGCGGAGCAGTCCCCGGCGGCTAATTTCACGGTTCTAAAGTGGAAGCCCAGGTCACGAACTAAGGCCTCGGCCTTGCCTACCAGCTCATGGAAGGCGGCGTCGGAGTCCTCGGGTTTGGTGTACTGCACCATTTCCACCTTGTTAAACTGATGGCCTCTTACCATGCCCCGCTCGTCGGAACGATAGGACCCGGCCTCGCGACGGAAGCAGGGGGTGTAGCTGATATATTTTCTGGGCAGGTCGGCTTCCGTTAAGATCTCGTCCCGATGGAGGGACACCAGAGCCGTCTCCGCCGTGGGCAGCATGAAGTGCATCCTATCGTCGGTGGGATTGGCGATTTTATACACCTCGTCGGCAAATTTAGGGAACTGGCCCGCCGTTTCGCCGCACTGGTACTCCAGCATGTGGGGCAGCAGCACCAATTCGTAACCGTCCCCCAAGTGGGTGTCGATGAAGTAGTTCAGAAGCGCCCACTCCAGCCGGGAGCCCAGGCCGCGGTAGACCCAGAAGCCGGAGCCCGCCAGTTTCGTCCCCCGGCTGTAGTCGATGAGGCCCAGGTCGGTGCAGAGGTCCACGTGGTGCTTGGGCGCAAAGTCGAAGACTCTGGCCTCGCCGTGGTAGCGGATGGCCTCGTTTGCCTCCTTGCCGCCGGGCTTTAGGTCCTCATCTGGCAGGTTGGGCAGGGAGAGCATCAGGTTGCGGTATTCCGCCTCGATCTCCCGGAGCTTTTCGTCGTTTTGGGCGATGGCGGCTTTTAACTGGGTCATTTTTTCAAAGATGGCGGTGGTGTCCTGGCCGGCCTTCTTCATCTGGGGGATTTCTTTCGAAACCTTGTTCTGCTCGGCCTTTTGGGTCTCCGTTTCGAAGATCAGGTCCCGGCGAAGGGCGTCCAGCTCCAGGACGCGAGCAAGCTCCTCCTGGCAGTGGATTTCCTTGGCCAGAAAGCCTTCCTTCACCTTTTCGGGGTTTTCTTTGATGCGTTTGATGTCTAACATGTTATTTTTCACCTCTAAAGTGGATTTTTTATGATTTTACCATCATGGTAGATGGGGTTTTTGTTCTGCCATGCTGGTAGGCGTTTGGTTTGTACCGTCCTGGCAGGACGGGCGAGCTTGTCTCTTCAGACGGAACGATGTGTCACTTTCTCTTTCGGACAGAGTGTCCGGGGCTTTTGTTGTGGTTCTCTTTTTGGTGTATGGGTGACTGAGGTAGTCACCACCCCGCCCTTTGGGCACCCCTCCACAGGAGGGGAATTAGGACGGGGGCTTCGGGTTGGGGTTTCCACAGCCTCACAGTAGTACACAATTCCCCTCCTGTGGAGGGGTGGCACGCAGTGACGGGGTGGTTATCCAGGCAACGCAGCGCGCCCAGGGCTTGGTGTTTCTTTGCCCGAGAACCACAAAAACAAAAGGACCACCCACCAAAGTGTAAGAAAGTGGGCGCTGGAAACAACGGGGCCCCACACGTTTAGGCGGAGCGAAGCGCAGCCTTTCACCCCGGGGTCCAGAGGCCGAGGCCCTTGGCGCTCTTTCCTCCATTTCTCGCGGGAGAAATGGAGTCCTATCCGGATAGGATGCCCCTTCTTCAAGGTGGCTTCGCATCATCTGATCAAACTGTCCACTGGACAGTTTGACGGCGAGGACAAAAAGGCAGCAGGCCCTTTGCCTGTAAAGCCAGAAAGGAACAAGGCCCGGCCTTAACCTACCCAAGCGCTGCCTTCAGCACATCATACAGCGCCCTGGGCGGCGTACCCCCCGGTATCGCCGACTTCTCCGGCAGGCTCTGCCCCAGCCCCGTGGCCTCAAAGGTCTTGAACATGGCCCTGGCCTCGGTGGCCCGGCCGGAGGTGTAGAGTATCCGTATCTCCACCAGCCACTCCATGGCTTGGAGGGTATCCTTTGTCCCCTTGGCCTCAGCTGCCGACTTTTCCTTCTCCTCTATGGCCTTGTCCCGGGCGGCTTCGGTGACGGCGAGCTGCCCCTTAACCGCCTCCAATTCCTTTTGCAGGTCCTCCACCTGGAAGGTCAGCTCCACCATTTTCTGGGTGGTGAGGGCCGAGGTGGATATCCCCGCCATTAAATCGTCGTGGTTGCGCTGCTGCATGATGGCGGAGAAGAGGAGCAACACAATGGCCACTGCGAAAAGCACCACCAAATACCGGGCCGCCCCCTGGCCCACCGCCTGGCGCTTGCCCTGGGGCGGGGTGGGGGGGATGACGGCCTTCACCGCCTGGGCGGCCTGCTTCACCGTCTCTTTCGCGCCCTGGTGGGGCTTCTCCTCTGTTGCGAGGGGCTTCTCCTCCGCAGAGCTTGCCTCCGCCGCCGTCGGGGCAGGGGCCTGGTCTTGGGCCTGGTCTTCCCCCAAAGCCTGGGGTGGTTCCGGGACCTGCTCCTGGTCTGTCAGGGGGGCTGTCTCTTCCAAAATCTCTTGAATTTCAACGGGTTCCCCGCCGAACTCCTTCTCCGTATTCACGAGCCCCGCCTCCTTTCCTCCACCCGTTCCAGGGCGGCGAGGAGGGCGTCTAGGTCGTCCTGACCGTAGTATTCCAGCTCGATTTTCCCCCGTCTGCGGCCATGGGCGATCTTCACCCGGCGGCCTAAGCGGGAACCCAAGTTCTCCTCCGCCTCCCGCAGATAGAGCCCCAGGGGTGATTCTTCGGTCTTCTTGGCCTCCTTAGGCTCCGCCAAAAGGGCCTTCACCTGGGCCTCGGTCTCCCGGACGGAGAGCTCTAAGCGGAGAATTTTTTCCGAAAGGCTCAGCTGTAGGGCGGCAGGGAGGGGTAAGAGCGCCCGGCCGTGGCCCGCCGAAAGCGTCCCCTGCTCTAAGAGCCACTGAATCTCCTGGGGCAGGGAAAGCAGGCGCATGGTGTTGGCGATGGCGGGGCGGGACTTGCCCACCCGGGTGGCCGCCTCCTCCTGGGTGAGGCCGAACTCCTCCACCAGGGTGCGAAAGCCCGCCGCCTCCTCCATGGGGTTTAAGTCCTCCCGCTGGAGGTTTTCGATGAGGCCGATCTCCATCACCTGCTTGTCGTCGGCCTCGATGACGTTGACGGGGATCTGCGAGAGGCCCGCCATGCGGGAGGCCCGCCAGCGCCGCTCTCCGGCGATGATCTGGTAATAGCCCGAGGGCAGCCGCCGCACGGTGATGGGCTGGAGAAGGCCGTGGATGCGGATGGAGCCCGCCAATTCCTCCAGGGCCTCTTGGTCAAAGTGTTTTCTGGGCTGATTCAGGCCCGGCTCCACCTGGGAGATGGGCAGCAAAACGGCACCGGTTTCGGCGCTGTCGTCCCTGGTGGCGGCGTCGCCCAGGAGGGCGCCCAGGCCTTTCCCCAGGCCGCGTTGTGAGCGATCAGAGGGCATGTTCTAACTTCCTTTCTTGTGGGCTGCACTGGCCCAAGGGGTTCAGGGCCAACACTTCTGCCGCCAGGCGGCGGTAGGCCTCTGCCCCACGGGAGGCGGAATCGTACCGAGTCACGGGCTTTCCGTGGCTGGGGGCCTCGGCCAGGCGGATGTTGCGGGGAATCACAGAGGCAAAGACTTTTCCGGGGAAGTGCCGCTTCACCTCGTCGGCCACCTGGAGGGAAAAATTGGTGCGTCCGTCGTACATGGTGAGGCAAACCCCCTCCAACACCAGGGCGGGGTTTAGGCTGCGCTTGACGATGCGCACGGTGGTGAGTAGGTCCGAAAGCCCCTCCAGGGCAAAGTATTCGCACTGGACGGGAATCAGCAGGCTATCCGCCGCGCAGAGGCAGTTGAGGGTTAAGAGCTCCAGGGAGGGGGGGCAGTCGATGAGGATAAAGTCGTAGTCCCCCCGCAGCTTTTGCAGCACGTGCTTTAATAAGTACTCCCGTTCCGCCATGGCGATGAGCTCCACCGTGGCCCCCGCCAGGCTCTTGTTGGAGGGCAGCAGGTCGCCGTCGGGGGTGTGGATTACGGCCTTTTGGGGGTCTTCGTCCCCGGTAATCAGGTCGTACACGCTCCTTGGCACCTCCTGCTTGGAAACCCCCAGGCCCGAGGTGGCGTTGCCTTGGGGGTCAAAGTCGCAGACCAGCACCTTTGCGCCCAGCTCGGTGAGGCAGGCGGCGAGGTTCACGCAGGTGGTGGTTTTGCCCACCCCGCCTTTCTGGTTCACCAGGGCGATGATTTTAGCCAAAAGCGGCACCTTCTTTCTGATAAGGGCTTTGCTTACACCCTATGATATCATAAACGCGAATCGCGTTGATATCATTGCCCTGTGCCGCAGCCTTGCGGCAGGGCTAAGATGATTCTAATATAATGGCCCTAGGGCTATTATATCCTATCAATGAGGTTTTGAAAACCCTTTCGCGGGAATTGTTTCACGTGAAACATTGAGAATTTTTATGGGTTGCCATCCTGGTGGGCCTCTATGATTGACCGCCTCCCAGGACGGCACAAAAACCAAATGCCTCCTACCAGGATAGCCGCCCATAAAAAACCCCCACTCAATGGGAGTTGTTTCACGTGAAACATTCCCATCAAGCGGGGCTTATTCAAAACCTCCTAGGAGGACTTCTTCGGTATCCGTATCGTAAGCAAAATGCTGTCCCCCTCCTCCGCCTGGGAGCACTGGGCGTCCACCCCCGCCGACTGCATGAGAGATACCCCGTGCTGCACCGTGTTCAGAAAGAAGCGCACGTCCCGGATGACATAGGAGGTCCGCCGGGGGAAGCGGCGCTCCGGGGTCTTTTCCACCGGCGGCGGGGCAGGGGGGGCCTCCGGCTTGGGCGGGGCATAGAGGGCCTCCAGGGTCTCCTCCACCAGGGCCTCGGTGCGGGAGACGTTGAGCCCTTCTGTCACAATCCGCCGGGCCACCACCCCCAGGGCTTCGGTGCCGTGGAGCCGCAAAAGAGCCCGGGCATGGCGCTCTGTGTAGCCGTTTTTCCGCAGCAGCTCCAGCACTTCCCGGGGCAGGCGCAACAGCCGCAGCTTGTTGGCCACGGCAGACTGGCTTTTACCCACCTGGATGGCCGCCTCCTCCTGGGAGAGGCCGAAGGTGGAGATGAGCCGTTCTAGGGCCGTGGCCTCCTCCAAAAAGTCCAAGTCTCGCCGCTGAAGGTTCTCAATGAGGGACAGGACGGAAGAGCGCTCCCGGGTGATGTCCAGGACCAAGCAGGGCACCTCCGTCAGGCCGCAGAGCACCGCCGCCCGCAGACGCCGCTCCCCGGCCACCAATTCAAAGCGCCCATCCTCCCGGCGGCGGACGGTGAGGGGCTGGAGTATCCCGTGGATGCGGACAGAATCCGCCAGCTCCGTGAGGCCCTGGGGGTCAAAGGTTTGCCGGGGCTGGTCGGGATTGGGGGCGATGAGATCCGGGGCCAGGAGAATCACCCGGTTGGTGTCCTGGTCTTTTTTTCGTTGCAAAATCGGCAGCATAAAATCGCCCTCCCTTGTGTCGGCACAAGATGGCCTGTCCCTCTTTTGTGGCATCACGCAGTGGGGGACTGCGCGCTTCGATACCATATAATGGTATATTATCACGGGCTTTGTTCCGCTTATGAGGGTTTTTTGTCGGCCAATAGGCACTTCTTTTGGGGGTTTCGGTCGAAAGTTCCACAATAGACCACAATGGAGGGTATATTAGGGGGCTTTACTCCACAAACTGGTGGGGTGGGCTGGTATTACAATGCCTTTGCGGGGGGGTTGGTTTTACCATCCTGGCAGCACCAAACACCAAGAGTCCCTGTGCCTGTCACATCAAAAAAACAACAATCCGCAACTTAATTATAAGCCGATATAACATATAGTAATAAAACCCAAAAGGAGGACTCCTATTGGACACCATCGCCATCCTGGAGGGGGCATTCCCCCTCTACCGCCACCTCACCGCCAGCCTGGCCGGGGACTATCCTCTCCCCCCCCTGCTCTTTGGCCAATCCCCGGCGGAGCTGCTGCCCCACGGCCCCCTGGCCCTTTTGGTCCTGTCCCCGGACGGGGCCGTCACCCCAGAGGACGACCTGCCCCCCTGCCGCCTGTTGCTGCTGCCGGGGGAGGGGGCGGGTCTGGTGACCCAGGTTCGGGCCAGCTGCGCCATGAGCTACGGGACTTCACCCAAGGACAGCATCACCTTCTCCGGCACCGGCGGGGCGGGGCTGAGCCTTTCCATCCAGCGGGAGCTGATCACCCTGGGGGGCGGGACAGTGGAGCGCCAGGAGCTGATTCTCCCCACCCCGGCCCACTTCACCCCGGCCTTCACCCTGGCCTGGGCGGGGACGCTGCTGATTATGGGGGTCTCTCCCGAGGAACTGCCTGGTTTGGCCGGGGCCCTGCGGTAGGGAAGGAAGCGCACAGAGGGCGGAGCAGGTCAATAAGGCAGTCCGCAGAGGGTGAACGGGGAAAGTCGCAGACTTTTGCCGGGCAGCCGCGGAGGGCAGACTTATTGACCGTCGCGCAGTCCCTCGGAGCGTGACAGGGAAGCGCCCAGGCCCCGGAGCGTGACAGGGCTTGAATTACAAGGAAATAAATGCTATACTCATCCCAACAGATTCCCCGGGAAAACCGGGGCATTTCCACTGGGAGGACTTGTCATGGAACAAAAACGCCCCTTAAACCCCGCCCATTTGGCGGAGATCAAAGCCCGCATCATCACCGCCGCCCCCTACATGCAGCTTCTGAACATGCAGGCCAAAGACCTAGACTACGGCCTTTGTACCCTGGAAGTCCCCCTGGAAGGCAAGCACCTCCACAACTACGGCAGCATACACGGGGGCGTTTACGCCTCCATTATCGACACCGCCGCCTACTGGGCCTGCTATTGCGAAATGGCCGAGGACCAGGGCTTTGCCTCCATCGACCTTGCGGTGAGTAACCTGGCCCCGGTGAAGGGCGGGGTCTTATTTGTGGAGGCCAAGTCCATAGACATAGGCCGCAGCGTCCTCCTGGCCGAGGCCAAGGTCTTTAGCGACACGGGTAAACTCCTGGCCCACGGGACTTCTAAGCTCATTACGAAACCCAATCTCAAGGCCGCCACCCAGGTGGTGCTGGACATGGGCTGGGAACCTCTGCCTCCCAAGTTCTTGGATTAGGATATGGGCAAATTTGGCAAATACGCCCTCCTGCCCGTCCCCGCCATCCTGGTGGCCCTCTTCCTTCTCAGCGAGGAGAGAAAGCCCCAGGCCCCGGTGGTGGAGCCCAGCCTGTCCTTTTTCATGGTGATGGTGGTCATGAGCCTCTTCTATCTTTTCTATTACCTCCGGCTTTATCCCAAAAACCGGGGGCTTTTATTCCTCTCCTTCGCCCTCTCCTTGATTCCCGCCGGGCTTTACGACACACTGCCCGTCAATGTCGCCATCAAGGGCACCGCCACGGCCCTGGTTTTTTACTTCTACGTCCTGCCCCTGTCTGTCCTGACCTTTCTGCTGCCCCTGGTGGCGGCAGAGTGGAAAAAAAACCAGACCAAGAAGGGCAAAACCAAAAAAACCTTTTACCAGCGGAAGTATGGAAAGAAGAAGTAGGGGAGGGGTTTGTGTGAAAAAGTACGGCAAATACCTGACCCTGCTCCTGCCCTTCCTCTTTCCCTACGCCTTTTTGGGGCTGGGGCTTTTGGGCACGGTTCCCCAGGGCGTGGTGGCCCTCGGCGTTTCCTTCTGCGGCTGGGGGCTGCCCACCCTGTACCTTTTCTGGTACACAAAGGGCAAGCCCTACTCCCCCTGGCTCCTCTTTGCCGCCGTTGCCCTCAGCATCCTGCCCATTGCCATCGCCGCCGCCCAAAATCTCTTTCAGCCAATGAGCGGGTTTCTCCTTGGCGCGGCAGGGTTTTGCTATACCCTCCCCTTCTCCCTCATCACCCTGGGCTTGGCCATTGGGTATGCGGCGAGAGGGCGCCATGGGGTAAGAAAGGACGACGTCATATGAAAAACCCCGCTCCGGCTATCCTGGCCTTCCTCCTGCCCAGCGGCCTTCTTTATATTGCCTTTCTTCTTTTAAGCCCAGCCTCTTTTTTGGTTTATCTGCCTTCCTTGGCTTGGCTCCTGCTCTACCCCCGGGTCCGTCCCATTCCTCCCCTGCTGTTTTTCCTCAGCTTTCTTCTCTCCCCCTTGGTGCTGGCCCTCCTACATCTCTCCTCATGGCCCGCTGTGGTTTTGTATTTCTCCTTCCTCTTATATGGTCTGCCCTTTTCGGCTTTCTCGCTGCTGGTGGTTGTCCTCCTGCCCGGGCAGAAAAACCACCAGGCGCAGAAACCCGAAGAATAAAAAAGACGCCGAGACTGTAACGTCTTAGCGTCTTTTTGATTTGTGATGTCAGGCTCTGGGGGACTGGGGCGAAGCTACCACCCCGCCCTTTGGGCACCCCTCCACGGAGGGGAATTTTGGTAGTCGTTTGCCGAAGGGATTGCCGTTTCCCTCGTCCAATTCCCCTCTGTGGAGGTCAAATTGACCAGTGGACAATTTGATAAGATCATGGGAAGCCACATTGAAGAAGGGCACGAAGTGCCGGGGTGGTTTCCCGTCCACCTGGCCTCCGTCCTTCTAAAATATCGGCGGCGGCGGGTCTTTCTTCTTCTCCTCCGGCTTACCCCGCTCCTGGGGCTGGCGGAACGGCCCACGGAACCCGTCCTCCTCCGGCATCTCCGGGGGCAGGGTCCGCTGGTAGGTTCTCCGGGGCGGCGCTTCCGTCCCGTTCCCCCTTTCCTCCGAAGGCTCCAGGCCCTCCAGGGCGTCCAAATCCCCGGCCTGGCTCATGCGCTCCCGGGGGGACACCCAGGGTTTTTCCACGATGACCTCCACAGGCTCCGCCACGGCGTTGGGGTCTCGGCCCTCTAAAATGGCCATGAGCTCCGTGCCGGTGATGGTCTCCTTCTCCAGGAGGTAGGCCGCCACCTTTTCCAGCATCTCCCTGTCTTCCACCAGGATCTTCATGGCCTCGTCGTGGGCCTCCTGGATGATGCTCTTGATCTCGGCGTCAATCTGGGCGGCGGTGTCGTCGGCGCAGGTGAGGCCCATGTTCCCTTCCAGATATTGGCTCTGGACCGTAGCCAGGGCCATCATGCCGAACTTATCGCTCATGCCGTACATGGTCACCATGCGCCTTGCCAAATCCGTGGCTCTTTCGATATCGTTGGCGGCCCCCGTGGTCTGGGTGCCGAAGACCAGCTCCTCGGCGCAGCGGCCGCCTAGGAGTATGCGTATCTCCCCGTGGATATATTCTCTATCCATGAGGAAGCGCTCCTCCTCGGGGGTCTGCATGGTAAAGCCCAGGGCACCCTTGGTTCTGGGGACGATGGTAATTTTGGTGACGGGCTCCGCGTCCTTCTGCCGGACGGCGACCAGAGCGTGGCCCACCTCGTGGTAGGCGATAAGGCCCTTCTCCCGCTCGGTGAGAACGGTCCCCTTCTTCTCCGCCCCGGCGATGACCTGCTCGAAGGAGGCCAAAAGATCTCGCTGATTTACGGCCTTGCGCTCCATGCGCACGGCACGGAGAGCGGCTTCGTTCACTAAGTTGGCCAGATCGGCCCCCACGCAGCCCGCCGTGGCCTGGGCTAATTTGTTCAGGTCCACGTCCTCCGCCAGACGAATTTTCCGGGTGTGGACTTGCAGGGTGGCCAAACGGCCCGCCAGGTTGGGCCTATCCACGGTGATGCGTCTGTCAAAGCGCCCGGGCCGCAGGAGAGCCTTGTCCAAGACCTCGGGTCTGTTGGTGGCCGCCAGAACGATGACCCCCTTGGTGGGGTCAAAGCCGTCCAGTTCCGCCAAAAGCTGGTTTAAGGTCTGGTCCCTCTCGTCGTTGCCCCCGCCGAAGCGGTTATCCCGGCTTTTGCCTATGGTGTCGATCTCGTCGATGAAGACGATACAGGGGGCCACTTTGGCGGCCTCCTTAAAGAGGTCACGAACCCGGGAAGCGCCCACGCCCACGAACATCTCTACAAAGTCTGAGCCGGAGATGGAGAAAAAGGGCACCCCGGCCTCCCCCGCCACGGCCTTGGCCATAAGGGTCTTACCGGTACCCGGGGAGCCGACGAGCAAGGCCCCCTTGGGCAATTTCGCGCCGATCTCCGTGTATTTCTTGGGGCTGTGGAGGAAGTCGATGATCTCCTGGAGGGACTCCTTGGCCTCGTCCTGGCCCGCCACGTCTTGGAAGGTGATCCCCGTGGAGCGTTCCATATAAACCTTGGCGTTGGCCTTACCCACGCCGCCGAGACCGCCCATGCCCCCCATGCGCCGGGAGATGAAGTAGAAGGCGCCCACCAGGATGAGAAGGGGCAGCACATAGACCACTAGCATACTAAGAAGGGCGGAGGATTCCTTCTTCTTCTCAAAGACCAGCTCCACCCCGTGCTCCTCTAGGCGGGGCTCCACGCTGGTGGCGAAGAGGAAGTTGTCTACCGAGGTGGTGGCCAGGGTTTCCGGCTGGGCCGCGGCCTGCTCCTGGCTGGCCTGGGCGTTTTCCAGCACCTCCTGAAGGCTTTGGGGCTCCTCATTGGGCAGGGTCACTGCCGGGCCCTCTTCCGACTTGGGGGTGATGAGATACAGGTTGGGCTTTACCTCCACCTTCTCTACCTTGTCCTCCTCCACCATTTGGATGAAGGCGGAGTAGGGCAAAAGGTCATCTTGGCCCTGGGTGAGGCGGCTGTAAAAAAAGTGGCTGGTCATCACCAGAATGGCGACCAGGAGGAGGATGTTCAGCATCCCACCTCGGCCTTTTTGGGGCGGCCCCTCGGGTTTTTTGTTGTTATTTTGATTGGGCGGCACTGGCTGGCCCTCCTATTCACGCAGTAGTTCCTATTCTGTGCGATATTTCGGCCCCTTATGGCGGAAAAGCCTGGCGGGGTGAGAAATATTTTCCATATAAGCTTGGAGTAATATAACACAGTTGGCGGGTAAAAGCAAGTTGTGGTCTGTAAACAATCTATGACCGAAGGGCGGTCCCCGGTGGCGTGGCACCATATGACGTAAAGTGTCAGATCATTCACAAATATTTGTTTTTTTCTGGCCTCGCCTGTGGTATAATATCTCCAATTGTTTTCAAATCCATCCTGCCCGCCCATTCATCGGGCATTTTTATAAGGAGTATCCCATGAAGGACGAAAAAAAGAAGCCCCAAACCCTGGAGGAATCCATCGCCGACGGGGTTATCGAAGGGCGCAACGCGGTTTTAGAAGCCCTCCGGGCCGAAACCCCCATAGACAAAATCTACCTGGCCAAAGGCGAGGTAGACGCGACCTTAGGCCACATCGCCTCCAAGGCCCGTGACCTGGGAGTTGTCGTCGTGGAGACAGACAGGCGCAAGCTGGACGCCATGAGCCGCACCCACGCCCACCAGGGCGTCATCGCCATGGCGGCGGTGCGGGCCTACGTCACCCCCGACGAAATACTCGCCATCGCCCGTGAAAAAGGCGAAGCGCCCCTCATCGTGGTCTGCGACGAGATCTCCGACCCCCACAATTTAGGGGCCATCATCCGCACCGCCGAGTGCGCCGGGGCCCACGGGGTGGTGATCCCCAAGCGGCGCAGCGCGGGCCTCACCGCCATCGTGGCAAAAACCTCGGCCGGGGCGGTTTCCCACCTGCCTGTGGCCAGAGTGCCTAACATCACGGCCCTGTTGAAGGAATTGAAAGAGGCAGGCCTCTGGGTCTACGGGGCCGACGCCGCCGGACGTCAAAGCCTCTATCAGACGGACCTCCGGGGCCCCGCGGCCCTGGTGATCGGCTCCGAGGGCACAGGCATGGGCCGTCTGGTCCGGGAGAACTGCGATGTGCTGGTGAGCATCCCCATGGCGGGGAAGATAGGGAGCTTAAATGCCAGCGCTGCAGCGGCGGTGTTGCTTTATGAGGCTGTCCGGCAGCGGCAGTAGAGCTTCGCAAGGCCGGGCCTTGTTCCGTTTTCACTGTGGTTCTCGGGCGAAGAAACACCAAGCCCTGGGCGCTGCGTTGGCGGTTAACCACCCCGTCACTGCGTGCCACCCCTCCGCAGGAGGGGAATTGTGTACTACTGTAAGGCAGCGGAAAACTCAACCCCCATCCCCCGGCCTAATTCCCCTCCAGTGGAGGGGTGCCCATAGGGCGGGGTGGTGACTACCTCAGTCACCCGCAAACCTCAACCCGCATCCCCGTCCTAATTCCCCTCCTGTGGAGGGGTGCCCAAAGGGCGGGGTGGTGACTACCTCAGTCACCCGCACACCCCAACCCCCATCCCCCGGCCTAATTCCCCTCCTGTGGAGGGGTGCCCAAAGGGCGGGGTGGTGACTACCTCAGTCACCCGCAAACCCCAAAGAGAACCACAACAAAAGCCCTGCGCAGAAAAAAGCCCCGGTTGCGCCCCACCACCATGGTAAACCCAAAATAACCAAAAAAGGAGGTGACCTCCATGTCCCCAAACCAACCCCAAAAAGACCTCGAAGAAATCGAAGTCAGCAACGAAGGCGAAGAACTCTTCACCCTAGAAGACATCATCCAAGAATTCTCCCAGGAGGCCACCCCTGAAGAACCCCAGGAGGAAATCCAGGAGGAACCCCAGGAGATCCTCCCGGAGGAAGTCCTGGAATCCCCTGAACAACCCCAGGAGGAGCCTCCCGAGGATTCCACGGAGGAACCCACGGAGGATTCCACTGGGGAGCCCCCCGAAGATTCTGCCGAGGACTCCCCCCAGGAGCCCACGGAGGACTCTGCCCAGGCGCCCGGCGAGGAAGCCACCGCGGATGGCGAGACCCCTCCCGATAACCTCATCCCCCTCTACCCCCCGGCGCCGGAACCGGAAACCGTGAAGGAATTCTTCCAGCACACCTGGAACAGGGCCCGGACAGGGGTGAAAACCCTCCGGGCCAATGGCCTGCCTCTCCCCAAGCTCTCAAACCTCCGCATTACCCTGCCCCGGTTCGAGCTGCCGGAGCCGGAGCCGCCCCCGGATATTCCCCCCCGTGAGCTGGCCGCCCGTTACCTGCGGGGCATCTCCGCCCTGCGTTTAGAGTGCGCCGGGGCACTTCTCTTATCCCTGGGCCTCTTCCTCCTGTCCATGCTGGCCACGGTTTGGGACCTGCCCGGCCCCGTGATCTTCCGGACAGGACAGGAGCCCTACTTCATCGCCTTGGGCGGCTTCCTCCTCACGGTGTTACTCTGCCTGCGGGTGCTGAAAACGGGCCTTGGCAGCCTCTTTTCCGGCAGTCCGGGGATGGAAACCGTGGCTCTTTTCGCCACCCTCTTCACCCTCACCGACGCCCTCACCATGAAATTTATGGACCTGCGGCCCGAGAGCCTGCCTCTCTTCGCCCCCTGCGCCCTGGTCCTCTCCTTCCAGCTTTGGGGCACCTATTGGAAGCGGCGGCAAAACCGCCAGGCCTGCCGCACCGCCGCCTCCGCCGCCCAGCCCGACTGCATGACCGTGGAGCCCGCCCAGTGGAACGGCCGGGCCGTCTACCGCCGCCGGGAGGGTACCGCCCTGGGCTTCGGCAGCCAGATTCAGCAGGAAGACGGGGCCCAGCGGCTTTTCCGGTATTACACGCCCCTGCTCCTCCTCCTGGCCCTGGCCCTTTCCGCCCTGGCCACCCTGGCCATCAAACGGCAGCCCGAGCTGTTTTTCTGGTCCTTTTCCGCCACCCTCATCGCCGGGGCCACCCTTTCGGGGACCCTCTGCGTCAGTATGCCCTTCCGGGGCCTCTCCCGCCGCCTCTCCAAGCTGGGTGTCGCCCTGGCTGGCTGGCCCGCAGTGCAAAAGGCCTGGGGCGGCAGCGGCCTCTTGGTGGAGGACGGCGACCTCTTCCCCCCCGGCTCCGTGGAGCTGACGGGCTTTCAGTTTTTCGGCAATCGTCCCCCGGAGGAGATCATCTCCGTCACCGCCTCGGTGATTCGGGAGGCCAAAAGCGGCCTCACCTCCCTTTTCTGGAACCTTTTGCGCCTGGAGGACGGGGCCTATGTGGAGGTAGAGGACCTGAAGCAGCAGAACGACGGCATCTCCGCCACCGCCCTGGGCCGCAACGTGATGGTGGGCACCCCGGACTATTTAGAGCGCTACGGCGTGGCGCTGCCCCCGGATGTCCGAGTCCCCATGGGGGTGTTCACCGCCATAGACGGGCAGTTTTCCGGGCAGTTCGTCCTGGACTATCTCATGCACCGCCACTCGGGCCCCGCCATGGAGTCCCTCCTCCACAGCCGCATCACCCCCATCTCCGTAGCCATGGATTTTAACCTTTTGCCCCAAACCCTGAAAAAGCTCTTCCGCTTCCCCTGGGAGCGCATGGCCTTCCCCGAGGTGGGCCAGCGGGAGAAGCTCTTAAACTCCCCTGTGCCCCGGGGCAGCCGCCTCTTTGCGGTCCTCTGCCGAGACGGGCTCCTGCCTCCCGCCACAGCGGCGGTGGGGGCCCAGCGTCTGCGGGGGGCGGTGGGACTGGCGACCCGCTTCACCTGCATCGCCTCGGTCTGCGGCATGGCCCTGGTGTGCTACCTCTCCGCCGCCGCCGCCCTCTCGGCCCTGTCGGCAGGGAGCCTGTGTCTCTTCCTGCTGCTGTGGTTTTTGCCTGTGGCGCTGATCTCGGGGTGGGTGAATCAATTTTAGAAGGGCGAAGGCCCCGGTGGGCGGAAATTAGACCAGAGCAGCAGGGCAAAAGGGAAAAACACCGTTTTTCTGTTTGGCATGATGCGGCAGGGCTAATTATCCGCCCAAGGAGGGGCCGGAGCCTGACAGGGAAGGGCGAAGAGGGCGGAGCAGGTCAATAAGGCAGTCCGCAGAGGGTGGGCAGAAAAAGTTGCAAACTTTTGCTGCACGGCCGCGGAGGGCAGACTTATTGACCGTCGCGCAGTCCCTTGGAGCCTGACAGGGAAGGGCGAAGAGGGCAGAGCCTGACAGGGAAGCGCGAAGAAACCACCCCGCCCTTTGGGCACCCCTCCACGGAGGGGAATTGTGTTCCACTGCCAGGCGCCGGAAACCCTCACCGCAGCCCCCGTCCTAATTCCCCTCCATGGAGGGGTGGCGCGAAGCGACGGGGTGGTAATCCCGCCGGAACCGCAGCCTTGTGACAGGGGGACGCCCAGTCACAAAATAATCAAACAATTTAGAACAAATGTTTGACTTTATGCAAAAACTATGCTACTATAATGACAACACCACAACAAATGCGGGTGTTTGCAACCAAGAAAGCCTTGGGAGGTGTCATTATGGGAAAGCTCTCGGCCAAGCAGATGCAGATCTACGAATACATCCTTTCCTACTCCGAGGAGTGCGGGTTTCCCCCCACCTTTCGGGAGATTGGCGACTACATGGGCCTCAAGTCGCCCTCCACCGTCCACTTTCATCTGAAAGCCCTCACCGCCGCGGGCCTGATTCAGCAGGCCGAGGGGAAAACCCGATCCATCACCGTTACCGACGAGGGCATGAACCGCCACGGTAAAATCCCCGTGGTGGGCCACGTGGCAGCCGGCGCGCCCATCCTGGCCCAGGAGTGCATCGAGGACTATATCACCTTCCAGGTGGATAACCCCCGAGACCAGCACTTTGCCCTCCGGGTCCGGGGCGAATCCATGAAGGACGCGGGTATCCTGCCCGACGACCTGGTGGTGGTGCATCCCCAAGACTCCGTGCGTAACGGGGACATCGTGGTGGCTATGTTTGAAGACGAGGCCACGGTAAAGACCTACCGCCGCCTAGACGGCAAGGTTTGGCTCCTGCCGGAAAATGAAGACTTTGAACCCATCGACGGGGAATTTGCCCAAATTATCGGGAGAGTGGTTGCCGTCATCCGGCGGTACTGAGAAATGAAAAAGTCGGAAAGCGATGCTTTCCGGCTTTTGTGTTTTTTGGTTGGGTTACCATCCTGGTGACGTGTTTTTTGGGTTCTACCATGCTGGTAGGCCAGTGTTCTCATCATGCTTAGAAGCATGGAGAACTTTGTCCTCCCCGGACGGGGCGCTGTGGCACTTTGTCTTTCGGACAGAGTGTCCGGGGCTCTTGTCCTCGCCGTCAAACTGTCCATTGGACAGTTTGATAAGATCAAGCGAAGCCACCTTGAAGAAGGGGCCACTTACCCAGCGGGGGCTCCATTTCTCACGCGAGAAATGGAGGAAAGAGCGCCAAGGGCCTCGGCCCCTGGACCCCGGGGTCATGACTCCCCATGGCGTGCCCGTTTTCACCCAGTGAGTGCCACTGTCTTTGGTGGTCCCGTGTTCCTTTTTTTCTGTGGTTCTTTGGCGAAGAAACACCAAGCCCTGGGCGCGCTGCGCTGGCCGGGGGCGTGGTGGGTGCTATGGGTTTTTGTTCTCCAGGCCGCAGATGTAGTCCATGGAGACCTTGTAGTATTTTGCCAGGACGATCACGCAGTCTAGGGGGATTCTTATTTTTCCGGTTTCGTAGTCGGAGTAGGTTTTTTGGCCTACGTGCAAAATGGCGGCGATTTGCGCTTGGGTTAAGTCCCTATCCTCTCGAAGTCCACGAATTCTTTCTAAATAGTGCATATCATCACCTCTGCCCTATCATAACAGTAGTGTAATAACCACTATTGACTTGTAGGGGAATGCACTCTACAATGGTAAGGGGAGTGATGAAGATGCCAGACTATAAAGAACTTTACTTAACCCTTATGCGGGAAACAGAAAAAGCCATCCGCACCCTTACCGCCGCGCAGCAAACCTGCGAAGAGCTCTATTTGCAGCAGTCAGAACAGGAGGAAACCGTCCTCCCCTTCCCCACGTGCGGCCCTGAACGTCAAAGTTACGAAGCACCCAAGCCAAATCCCGCCACTTCGTACAGGTGTATCAAAAAAAACTGACCGGCCGCCACCAAAATTCCCCTCCGTGGAGGGGTGCCCAAAGGGCGGGGTGGTTTCAACGTTGAGATTACCACCCAGTTGTTGTCACCGTGTTTCCATACCTGGCAAAACCACCCCGTCACTTCGTGCCACCCCTCCACGGAGGGGAATTGGACGGGGGGCGCGAAACTCTGACATGCCTCGCCTTGCACCAACCACCCCCCATGTGGCAAGCATACACAAAAAAGGGAGGAGGACATCAGTCCCCCTCCCTCTTATACTTTCTACTCTCCGCCACCGCCAGCTCATCACAACGATTGTTGTAAGGGTTCGAGCTATGCCCCTTCACCCAATGAAGAGACACCTGGTGTTTCTCACAAAGAGCGAGCAGCCTCTCCCACAAGTCCGGATTCAGGGCCGGGCCTGTCTTGCGCCGCCAGCCGTTTTTCTGCCAGGACTTGGCCCAGCCCTTCTCCAAGGCGTCGATGACGTACTTGGAATCGGAATAGAGGGCAACCTCGCAGGGCTCCTTCAAAAGCTCCAGGGCCGAAATCGCCCCCAAAAGCTCCATGCGGTTGTTGGTGGTGTTTGCCTCCCCGCCGGAAATCTCCCGCCGGTGGGCCCCAAACATCAGGATAGCCCCCCAGCCCCCCGGCCCGGGATTGCCGGAGCAGGCCCCGTCGGTGTAGATGGTAACGGATTTCATTCCTCGGCGTCCTCAACGGAATTTTCCACATTCCCTGTGCCTTCTGTGGAAGAATCCGCCGGGATTTCGCCCTCCAAGCCCTCATCCTCCAGGTCAAAGAGCTCCTCTTCCACTTCCTCGGCCTCGGCGCGGGAAACGGAGATCACCCTGGTATCCTCCCCGATGCGCATGAGCCGCACGCCCTGGGCGCCTCGGCCGTAGATATTCACGTCGGTAACAGGCATACGGATGATGGTCCCGTCGTCGGAGATGATGAGGATATCATCTGTCTCTTTGGCCACCTTGACAGCCGCCGCAGGGCCGGTTTTGTCGGTGATGTTGTAGTTCTTCAGGCCGTAGCCGCCACGGTGCTGGGGCTCCCCCGTCCCGCGGATATACTCCTCGATGGGGGTGCGCTTGCCATAGCCCTTTTCCGTGATGGTCAGCAGCATGCTCCCGGCCCAGGCTCTTACAGCCCCGATGACCTCGTCCCCCTCCCGGAGGCGGATGCCACGAACGCCCATGGCAGTTCTGCCCATGGCCCGAACATCGTCTTCCTTAAAGCAGATGGCCATGCCCTTTTGGGTGGCCAGTAAGATGTTCATCTCCCCGTCTGTCTCCCGGACGGAGATCAGCTCGTCCCCCTCGTCCAGGGTTAAAACCCGCAGGCCGGAAGAGCGAATGTTGCGAATGGCGGACATCTCCAGCCGCTTCACAGTTCCGTTTTTCGTGGCCATAAAGAGGAAGCCGTTCTCGTCGTTCTCCCGTCTGTGTATCATGGCGGTGACCTTCTCCCCCTGCTCCAGGGGCAGGATATTCACCAGATTCGTCCCCTTGGCGGTGCGGCTGGCCTCGGGAATCTGATAGCCCTTCTTCCGATAGAGCCGCCCGGCGCTGGTGAAGAAGAAGATATGGTCGTGGGTGGAGGCACTAAAGAGGGTGTCCACATAGTCCTCCTCCCGCAGGGTCTGGGCGGAGATCCCCTTGCCGCCCCGGCGCTGAGACTTATAGGTGGAAGCGGGCATACGCTTAATGTACCCGGCAGAAGTCAGGGTAAAGATGCAGGCCTCCTCCTCGATGAGGTCTTCGATGTCGATATCGTCCTCCACCATGGCGATCTCCGTCCGGCGCTCATCGCCAAACTTCTCCCGTATCTCCAAAAGCTCCGTGCGGACGACTTCCCGCAGGGCTTCCTTAGAAGAAAGCAGCTCAATAAAATACGCGATCTTCGCCGCCAATTCCTCGGCCTCCTTGGTGAGCTTCTCTTTTTCAAGGCCCTGGAGAGCCCGCAAACGCATCTCCAAAATGGCCCGGGTCTGAATCTCGTCCAGGCCGAAACGCGCCATAAGGCGCTCCTGGGCATTATCATAGCTCTCCCGAATGATCTTGATGACTTCGTCAATGTTATCCTGGGCAATCAGCAGACCCCGTAAGAGATGGGCCCGCTCCTCGGCCTTGCGCTTATCAAAAATCGTCCGCCGGGTGACGATCTCTTCCTGATAGGTGAGATAATGGTCTAAAATCTCCCGGAGGGTTAAAATCTTCGGCTGCTTCTGGTTATTCACCAGGGCCAGCATCACCACGGCAAAGGTGGTCTGCATCTGGGTCTGGGCGTAGAGGCGATTGAGTACCACCTGGGGATTGGCATCCTTCTTGATCTCGATGACGATGCGCATACCCTCCCGGTCAGACTCGTCCCGCAGGCCCGAAATCCCCTCCAAGCGCTTCTCCTTCACCTGGTCGGCGATGGCTTCCACCAGACGGGACTTGTTCACCTGGTAGGGCAGCTCGGTGACGATAATGGCGGTTCTCCCCTGGCCAAACTCCTCAAACTCCGCACGAGCCCGGACTTTGATATGGCCCTTGCCGGTAGCGTAGGCCGCCCGTATGCCGGATTTCCCCATAATCATCCCCTTGGTGGGAAAGTCGGGGCCCTTAATGTGCTCCATGAGATCCGCCAACTCCGCCTCGGGGTTATCCAAGACGCAGATACAGGCGTCGATGACTTCGTTGAGGTTATGAGGCGGGATATTGGTGGTCATACCCACGGCGATGCCCGAAGAGCCGTTCACCAACAAATTGGGGAAACGGGAGGGGATTACCACAGGCTCCATCCGCTCCTCGTCGAAGCTAAGGCTCCAGTCCACGGTCTCCTTGTCGATATCCCTTAGCATCTCGTTGGAGAGCTTTGCCATACGGGCCTCGGTGTAACGGTAGGCCGCCGGGGGGTCCCCGTCTATGGAACCGAAGTTGCCCTTACCTTCCACTAAGGGATAGCGCATGGAAAAGTCCTGGGCAAGGCGCACCATGGCGTCGTACACGCTCTGGTCGCCGTGGGGGTGATACTTTTTCAGCACGTCGCCCACAGTGGCCACGGATTTGGAAAACTTATTGCTGGAGGTCATGCCCCCCTCGTACATGGTGTAGAGGATGCGGCGGTGAACGGGCTTTAAGCCGTCCCGGACATCAGGCAGGGCCCGGCCGACGATAACGCTCATGGCGTAGTTAATATAGGCCGTTTCCATCTCCTGCTCTAGGCTGATATTGATAATTTTCTGATCGGGGAACCGGATATCCGCCGCTTCCCGCCTCTGCTTCTTTGCCATTTGCACTAGCTCCTTTATCCCATAAAAGGGCAACCCGTGAAACCGGGCTCTATGTCACTTGCTGGATTTTTATCCCATGTCGGGGTTACTGTACCGAGTCACCACCCCACCCTGCGGGCACCCCTCCACAGGAGGGGAATTTGGGTGGTAGATCGCAGAAGGTTTCTCAGCTCCCCCGTCCAATTCCCCTCCGTGGAGGGGTGGCACGCAGTGACGGGGTGGTTTCCAAAGTCTTCCCAAGGTCTGCTTTACCCTCTGTGCCCTTCTTAAATATCGAGGTTCACAACCCTGATGGCGTTCTCCTCAATATACTCCCGGCGGGGCTCCACCTTTTCCCCCATGAGGATGGTAAAGATTTCATCCGCCGCCACGGCGTCCTCCATGGTAATGCGCTTTAAGATGCGCCGCTCCGGGTCCATGGTGGTCTCCCACAGCTCGGTAAAGTCCATCTCGCCCAAGCCTTTGTTCCGGCTGATCTCCACCTTGGCGTTGGGGTTATCCCCCCGCATCTCCGCGGCGAAGAGCTCTCTCTCCCTATCGTTAAAGGCATAACGCACCTGCTTGCCCCGCTCTAGCTTGAAAAGAGGCGGCTGGGCGGCGTAGACAAAGCCGCCCTCGATGAGGGGCTTCATAAAGCGGAAGAAGAAGGTGAGTAGCAGCGTCCGGATGTGGCTGCCGTCCACGTCGGCGTCGGCCATGATAATCACTTTGTGATACCGCAGCTTGTTCACGTCAAAATCCTCGCCTATGCCAGCCCCCAGGGCGGTGATCACCGGGGTGAGCTTATCGTTGCCGTAAACCTTATCGGCTCTTGCCTTCTCCACGTTGAGCATCTTACCCCAGAGGGGCAGAATCGCCTGGAAGCGGGAGTCCCGCCCCTGCTTGGCGGAGCCACCTGCGGAGTCGCCCTCCACGATGTAGATTTCTGTCAGGGAGGGGTCCCGCTCGTTGCAGTCGGAAAGCTTACCGGGGAGGGTGGCCCCCTCCAGGGCATTTTTCCGGCGTATGCTCTCCCTGGCCTTCCGGGCGGCTTCACGAGCCCGAGAGGCGGTGAGGGCCTTCTCGATGACAGCCCGGCCCACAGCGGGATTCTCCTCCAAGAAGATCTCCAGCTTTTCCGACACCACGGCGTTTACCAAAGTCCGCATGTCGGAGTTGCCCAGCTTACTCTTGGTCTGGCCCTCAAACTGGGCCTCCACCAGCTTGACGGAGATGATGGCGGTGAGCCCTTCCCGGCAGTCCTCGCCGGAGAGCTTTTCCTCGCCCTTTAAGAGGCCGATTTTCTTGGCATAGCTGTTCATGGTATTGGTGAGGGCACGGCGGAACCCCTCCTCATGCATGCCGCCCTCCTGGGTGTTGATGTTGTTGGCGAAGGATAAGGTCACCTCGCTGTAGCTGTCGTTATACTGCATGGCCACTTCCGCCATGGAGTCTTCCTTCTCCCCGGCCATGTAGATCACCTGGGGGTGGAGGGGGGTCTTATTCTTGTTGATATGCTCCACAAAGGCACGGATGCCCCCCTCGTAGACCATGTCGTGGCTCTGCTCCTTGCCGGGGCGGGAGTCGCGGGTGCGGATGCGCAGGCCGGCGTTTAGAAAGGCCTGCTCCCGCATCCGGGTGAAGAGAATCTGATAGTCGTACACCGTCTCCTCAAAGATGGTGGGGTCGGGCTGGAAGGAGATTTTTGTCCCGTGCTTATCGGTGGTGCCGATAACGGTGATGTCCTGAATCACCTGGCCCCCGTCGGCAAACTTCATCTCATAGAGCTTGCCGTCCTTGTGGACTTCCACGGTGAGCCAGGAGGAAAGGGCGTTCACCACGGAAGCGCCCACGCCATGCAACCCGCCGGAGACCTTATAGCCCCCGCCGCCGAATTTGCCCCCGGCGTGGAGGATGGTAAAGACCACCTCTAGGGCGGGCTTCCCCGTTTGGGCTTGGATATCCACGGGGATACCCCGGCCGTTATCGGTGACACAGATAATGTCGCCCTCTAAGATCTCCAGGTCTATTTCTGAGCAGTAGCCTGCCAGGGCCTCGTCTATGGAGTTGTCCACAATTTCGTACACCAGGTGATGAAGCCCCGAGGAGCTGGTGGAGCCGATGTACATGCCCGGCCGTTTGCGGACGGCTTCCAGCCCTTCCAGCACTTGAATCTCCGAGGCGCCGTATTCGTGGTCTACCGTGGTCTTTTTTTCCAACTGATCCATTGTATTTAGTCCTTTCTGCTCACCGCAGGGGGGTTTATTTTTTTATTCTTTCGCCGCCCAAATTATCCAGTAGACAATTTGACCAGATTATGTGAAGCCACATCGAAGAAAGGCGCGAAGTAAAAGGATGATTCTATGTTCTTATCAACCCGAATCTTCACACAAAGCAGGGTGATTATACAGCATTTCCATCACAGTATTCAGGTCATTCAAAACATCCTGAGCCTGGATGTGAATCACTGTCAGACCCAGACCCTCTAAATAGGCGTTCCGCTCACTGTCATACTCCTGCTTCTCATCATGGGACTTGCCGTCAATTTCAATGACAACGTGACAATTTAGGCAGTAGAAATCTACAATAAAGTTGCCAATAATTTTCTGCCTGTCAAAGTCGAATTTATTAAACTTTTTTCTATTAAGCTGCTTCCAAAGGAGTACTTCACATAAGTACCCTGCTTTTCGCAGCTCTTTCGCTCGCTCTCGCAGGGTTGGATTATATGGAAGTGCGTTATATGCTTGATAGTTTCGCATCGTTCACACTCTACTTCTTCGATGCTGTAACGGAGCAACCACCCCGCCCTATGGGCACCCCTCCACGGAGGGGAATTGTGTCCTACTGTGAGGTAGAGAAAACCCAAACCGCATCCCCCGTCCTAATTCCCCTCCTGTGGAGGGGTGGCACGAAGTGACGGGGTGGTTCCACTAGCTCTCCATAACGTATGCCAATCCCTTATCAGGAACATCACCCAACAGAAAACCCCCCAGACTCCACCCTGCGCAGCAGGGTAGCCGAAGAAAGCTGCGACAGATACACCACCTCTTCCCCAAAGGAATCCCGGCACAAAACCATGGCCTTGGGCAGGTCCAGGGACACATCCACCACCCAGCCCTCCTCTTGGGCCCGTTTCAAAAACCCACGGGTCCGGTGGGACGTACTCACCTTATCCAGATCAAAAATCCCCACCACATCCCGGAAAGGAATCACAAAATTCTGCCCCAAATGGAGGTACAAGTCTGAAAACCCCTTTCACTTATCAACATTGGGCGAAACAATGGGGAAAGTTTCACCCTTTCGTGCAACAAAGGAAAAATTATTGTCGCGCAAAGGAGGGACCACCCCGCCCTTTGGGCACCCCTCCACAGGAGGGGAATTAGGACGGAGGATGCGGTGGGGGTTTTCCTCTCCCACTCAGGAGCACACAATTCCCCTCCTGTGGAGGGGTGGCACGCAGTGACGGGGTGGTTTTCCACCCGCCGGGGCCTGTGTACTTCTATTCCAATAGTGTCCCATCCGCAATGGTCAAAACCCTGGCCTCGGGCCGCCGCAGCTGGGGCACCTCGCAGCCGGTGATAAACACCTGGCCACCCTGGATATGCTCCAGGACAAAATCCTGCCGCTTCTGATCCAGCTCCGAGAGCACATCGTCCAGAAGCAAAACCGGCCACTGCTCCGTGGCTTCCCGGTGTATCATCCGCTCCGCCAGTTTTAAGGAGAGGGCCACCGTTCGGGTCTGGCCCTGGGAGGCAAACTGCCGGGCCGCCTTGCCGTCTATCTCCGCCACCATGTCGTCCTTATGGGGCCCCGAGAGGCAGCTGCGGCTGCGCAATTCCGCCTCCTCATGAAGCTTTTGGTGCTCCACCAGCTGGGGATAGATGGCCGAAGGGGCCGCCAAGGGGTCCTCCACGGTCTTCACCGTCTCGTAAATCAGGTTCAAATCCTCCCGGCCGCCGGAAAACTCCCGCTGTATCTCCCTGGAAAGGGCCAAGAGCCGCCGGATAAAGTTGGCCCGGTAGTGGATGATCAGGGCCCCGGTAACGGCCATGGTCTGGTTAAAATCCTCCAGGACGGAAAGGAGCCCCGGCTTTTCCCAATAGTCTCGCAAAATACGGTTCTTATGGTCTAAGCAGCGCTGATACCGGGTGAGGGCATCGGCATATTTGGGCCGCAATTGAGAAATCGCCGTGTCTAAAAACCGCCGCCGCTCCGCCGCCCCCTCCCGCACTAAGGATAAATCCTCCGGGCAGAAGAGTACCGTATGGAAAAGGCCCGACAGTTCCCCGGCCTTCTTCAGCTTCACATGGTTCACGGTAATGGCCCGTCTGTGGTTTTTCCGCAGAGCGATCTCCACGGAAAAATCCCGCCCCCGGGACTCCAATTGGGCCCGGATGAGCCCCTCGTCCCGGTGAAAGAGAATCAGGTCTCTATCCAGCCGGGTCCGGTGGGATTTTGCCCCGGAGAGGTAGCCTATGGCCTCCATGAGGTTGGTTTTCCCCTGGGCGTTCTCCCCGGTGATCACGTTCATATCCGGGGAGAAGGCAGCGGAAAAGCCCTCATAGTTGCGAAACCCGTCCAGGGCGATCTCCTTAATGTTCATAGAACCTCCAGCCGCAGGCCCGGCAGGGTCACGATATCGCCGGGCCGCAGCTTCTTCCCTCTCTGGGTGCAGGTTTCGCCGTTGACCTGCACCTCTCCGTCTAAAATGGCAAGCTTCGCCACGCCCCCGGTGTCCATGACTCCGGCGAACTTCAAAAAGGCGTCCAGCTTAATAAATTCCGTTTCTATCTTCACCTTTTGGGTCGGCATCTGTGTTTCTCCTTTAACGGCTGTTCACTGTGTACAGGGTGGGGGGTGATGGTGGTGCTAAACTCCGGCCTATGGGCCCTTTGCGATGTCACGCAACCAGGGACTATGCGAGGGGATTACCACCCCGCCCTATGGGCACCCCTCCAAGGAGGGGAATTAGGACGGGGGATGCGGCTTGGGGTTTCCACTGTCTCACAGGAGTACACAATTCCCCTCCGTGGAGGGGTGGCACGCAGTGACGGGGTGGTTTTCCCTAAGGTCACCCTCTGCGGACTGCCTGATTGACCTGCTCCGCCCTCTCCGCTCTTCGGTTACTCCCCGGCTCTAAGCCGCACCGGCAGCACCATGTAAATAAAGTCTACCTCTCCCTCATGGGGCTTAATGACGCAGGGAGAAACCCCGCTGGAGAGCTCTAAGCGGACCTTCTCCGCCGGAGCCGCACGCAGGGCATCCAACATATAGCGATTATTGAACCCGATCTCCAATCCGGCCCCGTCCCCTTCCACATAGCAGCAGTCCGAGGCGGTACCGATGGCGGTTTTGGTGGTGATGTCCATGGTCTGGTCCCCAAAGACGCAGCGCAGGGGGCTCTTTAATTTATCGGTGATGATCAGGGACACCCGCTCGATGGAGGAGAGTAAATTCTTGGTCTCCGAGACGATTTTCACCGGGTTCTCCTTGGGAATGGCCTTCTCCCAGGCCAAAAACTCCCCTTCCAGCCGCCGGGAGATGAGAATCACCTCGCCGATCTCAAAAACGATGTGCTTATCCCCCAGCAGCACCGTGGCCAGATCCCCGGTGTCCTTGCAGATACGGGCCACTTCTAAGAGGGCGGCCCCGGGGGTGACAAAGTGGTAGCCCCCTTCACAGGGCTCAATCTCCTCCCGGCGCATGGCCAGGCGGAAGCCGTCTACGGAGACCATGGTGAGCTTTGTCTCCCCCACCTCGAAGAGGGAGCCGGTGTGTATGGGCCGGGAGTCGTTGTCCGACACGGCAAAGATGGTCTGCTCTATCATGGCCCGCAGGGAGGCCTCGGTGATTTGGAAGGACTTTCTATAGTCTACCACAGGCAGCTGGGGAAAATCGTCGGGGTCCATGCCCATAAGGGTAAATTCACTCATGCCGCACTTTAGGGTAACCATCAGCTTATGGGCCTCGAAGGACACCACATCATCAGGCATCTTGCGAATGATCTCTCCAAAGAGCCGGGCGGGGAGGATGATGGCCCCGGCCTTGTCTATATCCACAGAAACCGCAGCTCTAATCCCCGTTTCCAGGTTATAGCCTGTCACGGTGAGCATAGTCTCGCAGGAGAGGAGGAGGCCTTCCAGGGCGGGAATGGAGCTTTTCGGCGACACAGCCCGGGAGGCGGTGGCTATGGCGGCCTGCAGCAGGGCCTTTTCGCAAGTAAATTTCATGGTAACGTTCCTTTCTGGTGTTCTCCGGAGAGAGCCCCCCCGCAGGAGGCATAGCCTCTCTCCTTAAAGGAGAAGATAGGATAAAGATAGTAATAATAGTACGTAGGGAAATTTTTTGTGGAAAACCCTCAAATTTCCTTGATTTGCAAGGGTTAGACCCTCCACAGGGGGTGGGGAAATATCGTACAACCTTGTGTATGATTTTTTCCACAGTGAAAATTGTCCACATGATGTTTTCAACATATCCACAAAATCTGGGGATTTTTTTATGGGGTTACCAAGCGGTTAACTGACGTAGGCACCACCCCGACCTATGGGCACCCCTCCACAGGAGGGGAATTAGGACGGGGGTGCGGGTTGAGTTTTCCGCTGCCTCACAGGAGTACACAATTCCCCTCCTGTGGAGGGGTGGCACGCAGTGCCGGGGTGGTTTCCCCTCCTATGGAGGTCAAATTGACCAGTGGACAATTTGATAAGATCATGGGAAGCCACATGGAAGAAGGGCAGGTCGTGACGGGGTGGTCAACCGCCAACGCAGCGCGCCCAAGGCCTGGTGTTTCCTCACCCAAGAACCACAGAAAAAAAGGAACAGGTCACCACCAAAGACAGTGGCGCTCACTGATGGTAAAAACCAAAATTGCTAAAAGATATAAAAACTATTATTTATTCATACCGAGAATTAATATTCGTCTTAATATCCTTCAGCACCTCGGCAATCTCCGGGTTCTTATTCTTCATCTTCTCAATTCGATCAATGGAATGAAGTACCGTAGTATGATCTCGATTCTCAAACTCCCGGCCTATCTCCTTGAGGGACAGGGAGGTCATATTACGAATGAGATACATGGCAATCTGCCGGGCGTGGGCCGTGTCTTTGGTTCTCCCCTGGCCCCGGAGGGCGTCGTCCTCTATGCTGTAAAATTTACAAACCTCGTCGATGATCACAGCGGCGGAGGGCAAAATGGCGCTGGGGTCCTTAAACATATCCCGCACCGCCCGGGTCACCGTCCCGGCGTCTACGCTGCTGCCCAACAAATCCCGAAAGGCCAGAATTTTATTGACAGTCCCCTCAATCTGCCGCACGTTGGCGGTGATATTCTCCGCCACGTAGGTGAGGACTTCCTCGGGCAAATCCACCCCCATGCGTATGGCCTTGTTTTTAATGATAGCCATACGGGTCTCATAGTCCGGGGCCTGGATATCCGCCAAGAGGCCCCACTCAAAGCGGGTTTTCAATCGGTCTTCCAGCCGCAGCATCTCCTTAGGCGGCCGGTCCGAGGTGAAGACAATCTGCTTCTTGGCTTCATACAGGGTGTTAAAGGTATGAAACATCTCTTCCTGGGTGGAATCTCTGCCGGCGATAAACTGGACGTCGTCCATGAGGAACACATCAGCGGAGCGATACTTTTCCCGAAACTCCTGGTTTCGCCCTTCCCGTATGGCCTGAATTAGCTCGTTGGTAAAGGCGTCACCCCGGATATAGACGATGCGAAAATCCGGGTGGGAGCGATGTATGGTATGGGCGATGGCGTAGAGGATATGGGTCTTGCCCAGGCCCGACTCGCCGTAAATAAACAGGGGGTTATAGGAGGCGGCGGGGTTCTCCGCCACGGCCACGGCGGCGGCATGGGCAAACTTATTGGAGTTGCCCACCACAAAGCGCTCAAAGGTATAGTCCTCCGTGCCGGGCAAAAACCGCCCGCCCATGGGGGTAGGGCGAAACCGGGCCCTTTCCTCCTCCCCCAGAACTTCCACCTGGAAATCGGCGGAGAAGATCTCAAAGAGGGCCTTTTTCACCAAGGGGGCGTAGCGGTTTTCGATGATCTCCTTCTTAAAGGCCGAGGGGGTGTAAAGGATGAGCCTGTCGTCCTCCAAGGCCAGGGCCTCGGTGTCGTCGAACCAGGTGGAAATGGTGGTGGCTGTGATCTCTCCCTCCATAAGGGTGAGAATTTTAGCCCAAATATCCGCCGCAGAATTCATAAGGGGAAAACCTCCTGAAAGGGGTGTAATTACAATGTAAAGGGAAAGGCCCGGGGCCTTTGCGCTTCTGTGTCACGCTACGGGGGACTGCGCCAAGGCCAATAAGTCTGCCCTCCGCGGCTGCCCGGAAAAAGTCTGCGACTTTCCCCGTTCACCCTCTGCGGACTGCCTTATTGACCTGCTCCGCCCCCTGCGCGCTTCGTTTTTTCTATCCCCCTATTATATCAAATTTTCGCATCCAACACAAGGAGAAAAATGTTATAATATTATAATAATGTATAAAAAAAACCGGCAAGTTGCCGAAAATTTTTAGAAGGACTTGTGGACGGACGTTTTTCCGCCTACCACATATAGAGTGCGCACCGTCAAAATGGCAAAACCCAAGGTTTCCCTGGGGAATTGGCAGTTGACAGAGCGCAAAAATATCCGTTATAATACTATTCACGCCGAAAGGCGACTATTTGACGACCGCAGAGATAGAAGTGAGACTCTCGGCCCAGCGCCGCACTGTCACGCTCCGGGGGACTGCGCGACGGTCAATAAGTCTGCCCTCCGCGGCTGAACGATAAAAGTTTGCAACTTTTTCCGTTCACCCGCTGCGGACTGCCTTATTGCCCTGCTTCGCCCCCTGCGCGCTTCTAACCCTGTTGTGGTGGGCGGTAAAACCGCTTCAATAAGATACAGGAGGTGTATCACATGGTTCGTACCTATCAGCCGAAAAAGCGGCAGCGCTCCAAGGAGCATGGCTTCCGCAAGCGTATGGCCACCAGAAATGGGCGTAAGGTTCTGGCTCGTCGCAGAGCACGTGGCCGCGCTCGTCTGACCCACTAATGGGCCGGCGGCAATCATAGAAACCAACCGGGGCGGGGGAGATTTTCCACCGCCCCTGCGCAGCATGGGGAGAAAAGGGGGCCGGAAACCGTGAAATACACCCTGTCCTTAAAGGAAAACAGGCAGTTTCGCCGCCTTTACGCCAAGGGGCAAAAGGCCGTTTCCCCCTACCTTGCCCTCTACTGCCGCCGCAGCACCCCGGGGGAGAATCGCCTGGGGATCACCGTATCCGGCAAGCTGGGCATTGCCGTCCGCCGCAATCTCATCCGCCGCCGCTTAAAAGAGGCCTACCGGGTTAACGAGGAAAAATTCCTCCCCGGGCATCTCATTGTGGTGGTGGCCAGAACCCGGGCCATGGACGCGCCTTACGCCGTGCTGGAGCGGCACTTTCTCAAGCTGGCAGGAGAGCTGAAGCTCCTGAAACCCGAGAGGCGGGATGGGCCATGAAGGGCTTTCTTCTCCTTCTCATCCGGGGGTATCGCAAGTACATTTCCCCCCTAAAGGCACCCAGCTGCCGCTTTATCCCCTCCTGCTCCTCCTACGCCCTGGAGGCGGTGGAGAAGTACGGGGCCCTAAAAGGCGGTGCCCTGGCAGCTAGGCGGCTTTTAAAGTGTCATCCCTTCCACCGGGAGGATACCTATGTGTATGACCCTGTGCCTTAGGGTCTATTTGTGCTACCCAGCTTTTGGGAGATTTGGGTCTACCATCCTGGTAGGCATTTGGTTTTGATGCTTACAGGCAAAGGGCCTGCTCCTTTTTTCTGTGGTTCTCGGGCATAGAAACACCAAGCCCTGGGCGCACTGCGTTGGCGGTTAACCACCCCGTCACTGCGTGCCACCCCTCCACAGGAGGGGAATTGTGTAATACTGTGAGGCAGCGGAAAACTCAAACCGCATCCCCCCGTCCTAATTCCCCTCCTGTGGAGGGGTGCCCATAGGGCGGGGTGGTGACGAGGTCAGTTAACCGCCCACCCCAAACCCCCATCCCCCGTCCTAATTCCCCTCCATGGAGGGGTGCCCAAAGGGCGGGGTGGTGACGACCTCAGTTAACCGCCCACCAAAAAAGAACCACAACACCCCCCGGCCTCTCAGGACGGCACAAGACCCGGCCTTGCACAGCCAAACATTCACTTGCAGCTAGCAAAAAACTCCAACAAAAAGCCCTCGGACACCGTCCGATTTAAATGGAGGCATTATCATCTATGGATTTCAGTATCATCTTACAACCCTTCGCCATGCTTTTGGGCTTCTTCTACCAACTGACCCAAAGCTACGGCCTGGCCCTGGCCCTCATCTGCGTGGTCTTTAAGATCATCCTTTTCCCCATCTCCATGAAGGGCAGAAAGGGCATGCTGGACATGAGCCGCCTGGGGGATAAGCAAAAGGACCTCCAGGCCAAGTTCGGCAAGGACAGGCAGCAGTACCAGATCGAGCTGCAAAAGCTCTACGAAACAGAGGGGGTCAAGCCCTCTGCCGGCTGTCTCTGGTCCTTTGCGCCCCTGCCCCTGCTGATGGCCCTTTACTACATCGTCAGCCAGCCCTTTAAGTACCTGATGCACCTGTCCACCGAGCAGATTACCGCCCTGGTGGCCCTGTTCCAAACCGGGGACAAGAAGACTAACATGGGCCTGGCCCAATTGGGCATGGCCCAAGACGTGTACACCCAGTTCGACAAGGTCCAGGCAAGTCTGCCCGAGGTGGCCGCCCAGATCACAGCCTCCGGCGGGCCCATCGACTTTAACTTCTTTGGCATCAACCTCTCCGAAACCCCCAACTTCTTCATGTTCCAGAGCGGCGTGCCCCTGGATTGGGCCCACATCGGCCTCTTCCTGCTGCCCATCGTCTCCGCCGCCTTTGCCCTGCTGTCCATGATGGTGAACCTCCGGATGAACAAAAAGGTTCTGGGCACCACCACCCAGCAGGACACCACCAACAAGCAGATGATGTTCATCCAGCCCATGATCTCCCTGTTTCTGGGCTTCACCCTCCCCGCCGCCCTGGGCGTTTACTGGACAGCCAACTCCATCCTGGCCATCTTCCAGGAATTCTTCTCCCTGGGCATCCTCCGCAAGCATGTCAAGGCGATGAATGAAAAGGCCGCCATCCGTGCCGAGGAAAACCGGGAGAAGGAAAAGGAACTCAAGCGCCAGGCCGCCGAGCAGAAGAAGAAAAAGCAGGAGGAAGCCCAGCGCATTAAATTGGAGCGCAAGGTCAGCGCCGAGGGCCTCTCCATGGCCGACAGCCGTGTGGGCATGCGTGCCTACGCCAGAGGCCGCACCTTCGATAAGGACCGCTACCCCGTCACCCCCTACCGCGACCCCGACGACATCATCCGGGAGCAGAAGGCCGCCTGGGAAAAAGCCCAGGAGGAAAAGCGCCAGGCCTATGAGAGCAAAAAGGGCAAAAAGGGCGGCAAAAACCAGGTGGAGCCCTACCTCCCCGAGAGAGATGCCCAGATGCGCTATCTGGAGGAAGATCGTTACGAAGCCCCCGCCCAGGCGCCCGATGTCTTAGACGAAGGGGATGGCTACACCCAGGCCGACCTGGAAGTGGGCGAGGGCTATGAGGAAGGAGGAAGTGACCGTGATTAAATGGATAGAGGCCACAGGGAAAAACGAGGAGGCCGCCATCGCAGCCGCCCTTTCCCAGTTAGGATTAGAGCGTGACGACGTATCCGTTGAGGTATTGGACAGAGCCAAAAGCGGCTTTTTGGGCCTAGGCTCCACCCCCGCCCGGGTGAAGGTGAGCTACGAAGGCCCCGACGAAGCCCCGGTAAAACCCGCCCCTCCTGTGAAGGAGACCCCCAGAGCCGAGGGTAAGGAGGCCCCCAAGGCCCCCCCTGTGAAGGAAGGGCCCAAGGCAGAAGCCCCCAAGGCGGCCCCCGTATCCCGCCCTGAAGCCCCCAAGGCGCCCACGGAGGAAGCCCAGGGCGAGGCAGAGCCCCAGGACACCGAAGAGCGGGCAAAAGCCTTCCTCACCGGTCTTATGGCCCAGATGGGCGTGGAGGCCACCCCCGTGATGAAACCCCGGGCCGAGGGCGGCTTTCAGGTGACCCTGGAGGGGGAAAAGCTGGGTGCCCTCATCGGCCACAGAGGCGAGACTCTGGACGCCATCCAGCAGCTGTGCAACTACGCGGTGAACCGAGGCAGAACCCGCCGGGTACGCATCCACATCGACGTGGAGAACTACCGCTCCAAGCGGGAGGAGGCCCTCCAGCGCCTGGCCACAAAAGTCGCGGCCAAGGTGGTAAAATACCGCCGCAACGTGACCCTAGAGCCCATGAACGCCTACGAGCGCCACGTCATCCACGAGGCCCTGCAGGAATATCCCGACGTGCTGACTTACTCCACAGGCACAGAGCCCAACCGGAGAACCGTGGTGGCCTACTCCCGCGGCAAGCATACGTATTAATAGGTTCCGACTTCCTATACTATACAGAAAGCAGGAACACCAATGGAACAATCCATCCGAGACAGGATAGACCCCCAGCTGCTAAGCTGGTATGACAACTCCCCCGGCTTCGATTTCGACGAGCTGGAGGCCTTTGTCCAAAAGCAGAACGCCCTGGAGCTGGAAAACCTTCGGGATGACCCTGCCGTTACCGTTTACGAGCGGCTGATCCCCGGGCCGAAAAACGCCCCCGATGTGAAGATACGCATCTACGAGCCTTACGAGCGACGGGGGCTTTTGCCCTGCGTCCTGTTTTTCCACGGCGGCGGCTTCCTCTTCGGCAGCGTCTACCGCCAGGAGGCCCTCTGCCAGCGCTATGTGAAAAACGTGGGCTGCGTGGTGGTCTCTGTGGAATATCGCCTGGCCCCCATGTGGAAGGCCCCCGCCCCGGTGGAAGACGGGTACGCCGCCCTCACCTGGATCTACGAAAACGGGGAAGAAATCGGCGTGGATAAAGACAAGCTGGCCCTCTGCGGCCTCTCCGCCGGGGGCACCATCGTGGCCAGCCTCTCCATGATGTCGAGAGACAGAAAGGGCCCCCCCATCGCCCTCCAGCTGCCCCTTTACGGGGAGATGGACTGGCGCCTGGCCACCCATTCCAGCCGGGAGATCACCGACCCCAAGGTCTGGTGCCGGGAGAACAACCGCACCTCCTGGGATTTATACTTAGGGGAGGAAAAGGCCGTGGATTCCTACGATTCCCCCAGCCTCTCCCGTAACCTGAATCATCTGCCGCCCCTCTTCTCCTTTGTGGGGGGCTTAGACCCGGTGCGGGATGAAAACATGGCCTTTTGGACCCGACTCATGGAGGTGGGCACCCCGGTAGAGGGCCACATCTTCCCCGGGGCCTACCACTGCTTCGAGCTGGGCTCTCCCGACGCCGAAGTGAGCAAAAAGGCATTCAGTCTCACCTATGCGGCGCTAAAGCAGGCCTTTGGGCTAGAGTAAGACCGAAAAATTAGGGGAAACTATCCCCAAACCGTCAAGGATTTGTGGAAAAGGGCGAAAGGGGTGCAGGGCCCATGGATCTGTGGAAGGAACTCATAAGCCGCATCCAAGGCGGCCGCCCGCCCCACGCCCTGCTTCTCACTGGCCAGGGCCGGGAGGAAGCCGCCCGCACCCTTGCCGCCGCCTACCTCTGTGAGGGGGACGAAAAGCCCTGCCAGGCCTGCCTCCACTGCCGCAAGGTAAGGGAGGGCACCCACCCCGACCTGGGAGAATACGGCCGGGAGGGCCTCCCCGTGGATACGATAAGGGCCCTGCGTAAGGACGCCTGGGTGCGCCCCAATGAGGCCCAGCGGAAAGTGTATCTCCTCCACAAGGCGGAGGACATGAGCCCCCAGGGGCAAAACGCCCTGTTAAAACTGTTGGAGGAGGGCCCCCTCTTTGCGGTGTTCCTCTTCCTGGTGCGAAACCCGGAGCAATTGCTGCCCACCCTGCGCTCCCGCTGCGAGACCATACGCCTAAACCCCGGCGGGGAGGGGGAAGCCCCCCTGGGCCCCGAGGCTCTGGCCCTGGCTTCTCTCCTTAGGGAGGAAAAGCCCGGCCTGCCCTTTGCGGAGTTTTGCGTTTCTCTGGAGAAAAAGCCCCGGGAGGAGATATCGGCCCTTCTGGATGAAACCATCCGGGGGCTTTGTCAGGGTTTGGGCATGGAGCAGGGCCAAACCCTGCGCCGGATTGAGGCCTTGCAGAATATCCGCGCTGCCTGCGAGTATAATATCAGTTCAGGGCATATCTCCGGGCTGATGCTGGCCGCATTGGCGGAGTAGATATTTTGGTGTTGCCATACGGGGAGGCATGTGGTTATGTACCGACCCCGTGGGCACTCTGCGTTGGCGGTTGACCACCCCGTCACTGCGTGCCACCCCTCCACAGGAGGGGAATTGTGTACTCCTGTGAGGCAGAGGAACCCCACAAATCGCCTCCCCCGTCCTAATTCCCCTCCTGTGGAGGGGTGCCCAAAGGGCGGGGTGGTGACTACGCCAGTTAACCGTGTACTACTGTAGGGCAGAGGAAACCCCAAACCGCAACTCCCGTCCTAATTCCCCTCCTGTGGAGGGGTGTCCAAAGGGCGGGGTGGTGACTACGCCAGTTAACCGTGTACTCCTGTAAGACAGAGGAACCCCAAAAATCGCATCCACCGTCCTAATTCCCCTCCTGTGGAGGGGTGCCCAAAGGGCGGGGTGGTGACTACGTCAGTTAACCGTGTACTCCTGTGAGGCAGAGGAACCCCAAAAATCGCCTCCCCCGTCCTAATTCCCCTCCTGTGGAGGGGTGCCCAAAGGGCGGGGTGGTGACTACGCCAGTTAACCGCAAAACCCTATCCTACATGAGCATGTAAAAGCCCAAAACAGAAAAAACCTCTATTTCAGCAATAGAGCCAAAATAAAATCCCACCGCCTGGGTGTAAAGGCGGTCTTTTGCCAACAGCAAAAGCGGAGCAAACTTATGGCAGAAATCATCGGCATTCGCTTCAAACGCGAAGGCAAGCAGTATTACTTCGACCCCCAGGGCCTCACGGTAAAGCCCGGCATGGGGGTGATTTTAGAGACCTCCTGGGGCATAGAATACGCCGAATGCGTCAAGGGCAACACCCAGATTCCTGATAAGGAGCTGGTGGCCCCCCTGCGGCCCATCCTGCGCATCGCCACCCCCGAGGATGAGGAAACCGTCCGGCGCAACCGGGAAAAAGAGGCCGAGACCTTCCGGGTCTGCCAGGAAAAAATCAACGAGCACCAGCTGGAAATGAAGCTGGTGGAGGTGGAATACAGCTTCGAGGGCAATAAAATCCTCTTCTTCTTCACCTCCGAGGGCCGGGTGGATTTTCGCGGCCTGGTAAAAGACCTGGCCGCCATCTTCCACACCCGCATCGAGCTGCGGCAGATCGGCGTCCGGGACGAGGCCAAGATGTTAGGGGGCCTGGGCATCTGCGGCAGACCCTTCTGCTGCGCGTCCTTTTTGCGAGACTTCCAGCCCGTGTCCATCAAAATGGCCAAGACCCAGAACCTGTCCCTAAACCCCACCAAAATCTCCGGGACCTGCGGGCGGCTGATGTGCTGCCTGAAATACGAGCAGGACGCCTACGAGGACCTCCTAAAGCACGCCCCCAAGGTAGACTCCTTCGTGGAAACCCCCGACGGGGTGGGCACCATCACCAGCGTCAACACCTTGCGGGAAAAAGTTCGGGTAAGGCTGGACAACGCCCCCGACACCCTGAAAATCTACCACAACACGGAAATCCGCGTCATCTCCGTGGGTAAGGGCAAGCGGCCCGAGGGTTATATTCCCCCCTCCGCCGAGGAGCTCTCCAAGCTGCGCCGGGTGAAGGAGGAAGTGGTGGCCGAGGCCAATCGCCCCGATGCAGGCCTGCTCTCCGGGACTCTGCGCCGCCAGCTCCTGGGGGCCGCGCCCCACTTAGAGGAGGCCCCCGAGGCCCCCATCCCCGCAGCGCCCCCCGCCCATAAGGACGAGGCCCAGCGCCGCAGGAACCAGAACCGCAGCCGCAACAACAGAGGCCGCGGCGGCGAGGGCAATAAGGCCCACAGCAAGGCCGAGACCCCCACCCCGCCCCCCGGCGTGCCCCACCAGGACCCCCGCCGTGGCAAGCGGGGCCCGGCCCTACCGGAGGGGGACAAGCGGGAAAAGCCCCTGCCCAAGGAAAAGCAGCCCGCCCCCAAGGAAAAAACCCATCCCCCCGCCGCCGCCCCGGAAGCAGGGGGAGAAAAGAAGGTACGGGGCCCCTACTGGCGCAGACGTCCCGCCAAGAAGCGCAAAGAGGGCGGAGCAGGGCAATAAGGCAGGCCGCAGAGGGTGACCGGGGAAAGTCGCAGACTTTTGCCGGGCAGGCCCTCCACAGAGGGGAATTTGGGTGCTAGATTGTGGAAGCGTTCACCGTTCCCTCGTCCAATTCCCCTCCGTGGAGGGGTGGCACGAAGTGACGGGGTGGTGTCCTTCAACACACGAAAAGCCCCAAGAAAAGGGCATCTACCAGCCCCCAACCACAGCATATAGAGGAGGAGCAGCTCACCTGCCCCTCCTCTTTTTTGTCAAATTGTCACGAAATTCTCCTTTTTCCGACATTTCCGTCTTGAAAAAAAGGGCACCCTCATGTAAAATGAAACATCGGGAACGAGAGGGGACGGTGCTGCATGGAGCTTCTAAAGGCGCGCATCCAAAAGGACGGGCAGGTCCGGGGAACAGACGTATTAAAGGTGGACAGTTTTCTCAACCACCAGATGGACGTGGCCTTTCTTTCGGAATTGGGCCGGGAGTTTCACCGCCGCTTCCAAGACGCGGGCATCACCAAAATCCTCACCATCGAGGCCTCGGGCATAGGCATCGCCTGCCTCACCGCCCAGTTTTTCGGCGTACCCGTGGTCTTTGCCAAGAAGAACAAGACCAAAAACATCGCGGGCGATGTGTACACAAGCCCCGTCGAGTCCTTCACCCACGGACAAACCTACGATATCATCGTCTCCAAGGCCTTTTTAGGCCCCGGTGACAGAGTGCTGCTCATCGACGATTTCCTGGCAAAGGGCAAGGCCTTAGAGGGCCTGTGCAAGCTGGTGGAAGACGCCGGGGCCACCTTAGTGGGGGCGGGCATCGTCATCGAAAAGGCCTTCCAGCCCGGGGGCGACAAGCTGCGGGCCAAGGGCATACGCATCGAGTCTTTGGCCCGGGTGGCGGCTATGGATGAGAATAATGGGGTAACATTCTGTTGAAGCGCGCAGAGGGCGGAGCAGCGTGGAAAACCACCCCGCCCTATGGGCACCCCTCCATAGAGGGGAATTGTGCACTCCTGTGAGGAAGAGGAAAACCCCCACCGTATCCCCGTCCTCATTCCCCTCCTGTGGAGGGGTGGCGCGAAGCGACGGGGTGGTGATCCCGGCGGCCGCGCAAAAGGAAAGCCACCAAAACACTGTGAAGTATGACCACAGGTCGTATGGATACCCGGGCGGAATCGCCGCACGGGAACATTTGAAGGAGGAATTATCACAAATGAAGAAGCGTATACTAGCACTCCTGCTGGCGCTGGCCCTGGCTGTGTGCGTCGCAGCTTGCGGCGGCGACACCACCACACCCCCCACAGGCGAGGGCGAAGGCGCCATCACCGCCGAGAACCTGAAGATAGGCCTCATCCTCATCAGCGACCCCGCCGACGCCTACAACAAGAACCACGTAGAGGGCATGACCGCCGCCATGGAGGCCCTGGGCCTCTCCTCTGAGCAGCTGGTGATGAAGTCTAACATCGGCGAGAATGCCGACTGCGAAACCGCCATCAACGAGCTGGTGGCCGCCGGCTGCCAGGTGATCTTTTCCAACAGCTTCGGCCATGAGCAGTACATGGTGAAGGTGGCCCCCGACTACCCCGAGGTGCAGTTCTGCGCCGCCACGGGCTATCAGGCCGCCATCGACTCTCTGGACAACACCCACAACTACTTCGCCAAAATCTTCGAGGCGAGATACCTGGCAGGCATCGCCGCCGGCCTCCGGACCGAGACCAACAAGATAGGCTACGTGGCCGCTAAGCACTATGCCGAAGTGATCTCCGGCTACACCGCCTTCTACCTGGGTGCCAAGAGCGTGAACCCCGAGGTGGAGATGTTCGTGAACTACACCCAGGAGTGGAGCGACCCCGCCAAGGAAGCCATCAACGCCCAGGCCCTCATTGACCAGGGCTGCGACGTCATCAGCCAGCACTCCGACACCACCGCCCCCGCCACCACCGCCCAGAACGCCGGGGTGTGGGCCGTGGGCTACAACGACGACATGATCGCCGCCGCCCCCCAGGCCGTTCTCACCTCCGCCCGGATTAACTGGGGCGTGTATTATGAGTACGCCCTGAATCAGCTCCTCGTGGGCGAAGCCATTCCCCAGGACTGGTGTGAAGGCCTGGCCACCGACGCGGTGTATCTCAGCCCCTTGAATGAGCCAGTCATCGCCCCCGACACCCAGGCAGCCATCGCCGCCGCCCACGCCGCCATCGTAGACGGGACAATCCACGTGTTCGACGGCCCCCTCACCGACTTAGACGGCAACGTGGTGGTGGAGGAAGGCGCCTTCTACTTCGAGAACGAGAAGGCCTCGGCCCCCAGCTGGGAAGCCATCATTGAAGGGATTACCATCCTCTCCTAAGTTCAAAGCTGAATTATCAAAGGGCCTTTGGGGTTTTTCCAAAGGCCCTTTGATTTTTGTGTTACCACGCGCATGTAGGATCGGGCTTTTGTTGTGGTTCTCTTTTGGGTGTATGGGTGACTGACGTAGTCACCACCCCGCCCTATGGGCACCCCTCCACAGGAGGGGAATTAGGACGGGGGATGGGGGTTTTGGGGTTCCTCTGCCTTACAGAAGTACACGGTTAACTGACGTAGTCACCACCCCGCCCTATGGGCACCCCTCCACAGGAGGGGAATTAGGACGGGGGATGGGGGTTGAGTTTTCCGCTGCCTCACAGGAGCACACAATTCCCCTCCTGTGGAGGGGTGGCACGAAGTGACGGGGTGGTTAACCGCCAACGCAGCGCGCCCAGGGCTTGGTGTTTCTTTTCCCGGTTTCTCACCTGAGAAATGGAGCCTCCGCTGAGTAAGCGGCCCCTTCTTCAAGGTGGCTTCGCATCATCTGATCAAACTGACCGCCGGACAGTGTGACGGCGAGGACAAAAGGACACAGGCCCTTTGCCTGGAAATCAAAACCCAACTGCCCACCAGCATGGTAAACCCAAAAACCCCAAATACAACATATTGCAAATTTTTCAAAGAAAAAGTTTGTAAAACCTTTTATTTTAGCATAAAATAAAAAGATAAAGCCAAAGAAGCGCGCAGAGGGCGGAGCAGGTCAATAAGGCAGACCGCAGGGGGTGAACAGGAAAAGTCGCAGACTTTTTCTGGAGAGCCACGGAGGGCAGACGTATTGACCGTTGCGCAGTCCCTTGGAGCGTGACAAAAAAAGCGAGGTGACCCCCTTGTCCCAGAATATCGCCGTGGAACTGCGCGGCGTCACCAAATACTTCGGCGAGGTCTGCGCCAACAACAAGGTAGGCCTCACCATCCAAAAAGGCGAGATCTTAGCCCTCCTGGGGGAAAACGGCAGCGGCAAAACCACCCTAATGAACATGCTCTCCGGCATCTACTACCCCGACGAGGGGCAGATTTTTGTCGACGGGCAAGAGGTCTCCATCCGCTCCCCTAAGGACGCGTTTCGCCTCCATATCGGCATGGTACACCAGCACTTTAAGCTGGTGCCTGTGTTCACCGCGGCGGAAAACATCCTCCTAGGGCTAGAGGGGGAGGGTTCCTATAACCCCAAGGCCGCCCAGGGCGTGATCCGGGACCTAGCCGCCCGCTACGGCTTTGATCTCAACCCCCAAAAGTATATCTACGACATGTCCGTCTCGGAAAAGCAGACGGTGGAGATCATCAAGGTCCTCTACCGGGGGACAGACGTGCTGATTTTAGACGAGCCCACCGCCGTCCTCACCCCCCAGGAGACGGAAAAGCTCTTTGCCATCCTGCGCAACATGCGAAAAGACGGCAAGTCCATCGTCATCATCACCCACAAACTAGGAGAGGTGATGGCCATCTCCGACCGGGTCACCATCCTGCGCAAGGGCGAATTTATCGACAGCATCGAAACCCGCTACGCCACAGCCCAGGGCCTGGCGGACATGATGGTGGGGGAGAGCACCGCCCTGAACATCGAAAGACCCCGGCCCAAAGACCCCAAGCCCCGCATTAAGGTGGAGGGCCTCTCCCTTCGCGACCCCGAGGGGGTCCGGGTACTTGACAAGGTCAGCTTCGAGATCAGAAGCGGCGAGATTTTAGGCATCGCGGGCATCGCCGGCAGCGGCCAGCGGGAGCTCTGCGAGGCCATCGCCGGCCTTTGCCCAACGGATTCCGGCAGCATCACCTACTACCCCCCCGAAGCACCCGAAACCCCCCAGGAAATTCTGGGCAAAAGCCCCATGGCCATCCGGGACTTGGGCATCAGCCTGGCCTTCGTCCCCGAGGACAGGCTGGGTATGGGTCTTGTGGGCACCATGGGCATGGTGGAAAACATGATGCTGCGGGACTACAGCAGAGGCAAAAGCCCCCTCACCGACAAGGGCCCCTCCAAGAGCCTGGCGGAATCTGTCCAGAAGCAATTGGGCGTGGTAACCCCCGACCTTTCCACCCCCGTCCAGCGGCTCTCCGGCGGCAATGTCCAAAAGGTTCTCCTGGGCCGGGAGATCGCCTCCTCCCCCTCCGTCCTCATGGCGGCCTACCCCGTGCGGGGCCTGGATATCCACTCCTCCTACATGATCTATAACCTACTCAACGAGGAGAAGGAAAAGGGGGCCGCCGTGGTCTACGTGGGGGAAGATTTAGACGTACTCTTAGAGCTCTGCGACAGGATTTTAGTCCTCTGCGGCGGGCGCATCAGCGACATTGTGGACGGCAGAACCACCACCAGGGAAGCCGTGGGCCTTCTCATGACCCAGGGAAAGGAGGGGGCGGACCATGGATAAAACCACCACCCATAAACACAGCGAGCCCCTCATCCGCCTGGCCAAGCGGGAGGACCTGACCACAGCCAAAAAGTGGGCCATCCGCCTGGGGGCCATTCTCTTGGCCCTCCTGGTGGGGAGCCTTTTTATCGCTGTGCTGGGCCATAATCCCGCCGCCGTCTATGGCGACATGGTGAAGGGCTCCCTGGGGTCCGAGCCCGCCGTGAGAACCACCATACGCCTGGCCATCCCCCTTCTGGGCGTGGCCCTGGCTATCGCCCCGGCCTTTAAGATGAAGTTTTGGAACATCGGCGCGGAAGGCCAGATCATGATGGGGGCCATCGCCGCCACCTACTTCGCCCTCTTCCACTACCAAAGTATGCCCAAGCCCATGCTCCTTCTGGTGATGGCCCTGGCGGCGGCTTTGGCGGGGGGGCTCTGGGGCTTAGTCCCCGCCTATTTCAAGGCCCGCTGGGGGACAAACGAGACTCTCTTCACCCTGATGCTCAACTACATCGCCTTAGGGATAGAAAAATACCTCCAACACGGGCCCTGGATAGACCCCCGGGGCACGGGCTTTCCCATCATCGCCACTTTTGACGCAAAGGCGACCCTCCCCAAGGTGTGGGGCATCCATATCGGCCTTTTCGTGGTCATCGCCCTGACCCTTTTTATGTTCGTCTACATGAAGTGGTCCAAGCAGGGCTACGAGATCGCCGTGGTGGGGGAGAGCCAAAGAACCGCCCGCTACGCCGGAATGAACGTGCCCCACATCATCATGCGCACCATGTTCCTCTCCGGGGCCATTGCGGGCCTCATGGGCATGATTATCGTCTCCGGGGCGGACTACACCCTCTCCGGGGGAACCACAGGGGGCATGGGCTTCACCGCCATTACCGTGGCCTGGCTGGCGGGCCTCAACCCCTTCGGCATGGCGGCCATGGCCTTCTTCCTGTCCGTGTTGGGCAAGGGCAGCGGGACCATACAGACCAACTTTAAGATTCCCGCCTCGGCCTCCAAGGTCTTAACGGGCATCATCCTCTTCTTTATGCTGGCCTGCGAGTTTTTTATCAACTACCGTATCATCTTCCGAAAGAGGGCCAGAAAGGAGGCGGCAGCACCCCATGCAGAATCTGATTAACTTTTTAGCGGCGGGGATCTTAGCCTCGGCCCCCCTCCTCTTCGGCGTGTTGGGCGAGATTTTAACGGAGAAATCCGGCAACCTCAACCTGGGCGTTGAGGGCATGATGTTCATGGGCGGCATAGGGGGCCTTTTGGGGGCCTACTACTATGAGCGAGCCGTGGAAACCCCCGTAATCCTCCTGGCCGTCCTCATCGCCATTCTTTGCGCCATGGCCTGCGCCGGCCTGGGCGCCGCCATTTACAGCCTCATCACCATCACCTTTAGAGCCAACCAAAACGTCACGGGCCTGGCCCTCACCATCTTCGGCGTGGGCTTTGCCAACTATTTTGGCGAGGCCGTGGCAGCCAGAGACCCCGGGGGCGTCCTCTCGGTGGGTACAGGGATACGGGACGCCTTTAACCACCCGGTTTTCCCCAAGGCCCTGGCGGAGATTCCCTATGTGGGCAAGCTTTTGTTCTCCCATAACTTCATGGTCTACCTTTCGGTGCTCCTGGCCCTGGGCCTGTGGATTTTCCTGGCCAAGACCCGCAGGGGCCTGAGCCTTCGAGCCGTGGGAGAAAGCCCCGCCACGGCAGACGCGGCGGGCATCAACGTCACCCTGTATAAATATCTGGCCACCTTAATCGGCGGGGCCATCTGCGGCTTAGGGGGCCTTTACCTGGTGATGAACGCCGGTAGCGGCGTGGGTGGCGTTTGGGTCCACAACTGCATCGACGGCTACGGCTGGCTGGCGGTGGCCCTGGTGATCTTCTCCATCTGGAGCCCCAGAAGGGCCATCGCCTGCGCCCTGATTTTCGGCGGCCTTTCGGTGATGCGCTACTATTACCCCCTGGCCTTCATCCCCGCCAGTATCTATGACATCGTGCCCTACCTGGCCACGGCGGCGGTTTTGATCTTCGTCAGCATGAAAAACAGCCGCAAAAGCCAGCCCCCGGCCAGTTTGGGCCTTGCGTATTTCCGTGAGGAAAGGTAAAATAGAAGCGTAGAGGGGGCGAAGCAGGGGAATAAGGCAGTCCGCAGAGGGTGCGCGGAAAAAGTCCCAGACTTTTACCGGGCAGTCTTGGAGGGCAGACTTATTCACCGTGGCGCAGTCCCCCGGCGCGTGACAAAGCGAAGCGCGAAGGTCCCGGTGGGAGGAAATTAGACCAGAGCAGCGTGTCAAAGCAAGAAAAACAACGTTTTTCTGTTTGGCGCGATGCGGCAGGGCTAATTATCCGCCCAAGGAGGGGCCGGCGCGTGACAGGAAAACCAGTAGGAAAAAGTAACCAATTTAAAAGAGGCCCCAAGGCCTCAATAGATAGGAGGATTTTTCATGAGAAGAAAAGACCTGGAAATCACCGGCAAAGAGAACATCGAGGCCGTGATTAAAAGCTGCAACCACTGCCGGGTGGCCTTTGCCGACGGGAAGCGCCCCTACATCCTCCCCTTAAACTACGGCTACACCTGGGAGGGAGAGTACCCCATCTTCTATTTCCACGGGGCCCAGGAGGGCCGCAAGGTCGACTTAGTGCGGCAAACGGGCTACGGCGCTCTTCAGCTGGATACCAACGTGAAGCTGAATACCAACGAAAAGGCCAGCGACTTTTCCATGGGCTACCAGAGCATCTTCGCCGAGGGCGAGGCCAAAGAGCTCACCGACTTTGCGGAAAAGCTGGACGCCCTCCAGTGCATCATGAAGAGCGTCAGCGGCAGAGACGACTGGGACATCGCCGAGTCTACCGTGAAGAATACCTTTGTATTCAAGATTGTATGCAATGATATTTCGGCCAAGGCGCATAAGTAACGAAGCGCGCAGTCCACCGGAGCGTGACACAGACAAGATAAAAAATCAGGGCTTCCCATAGCGGGAAGCCTTGATTTTTTTGTTCTACCATGCTCATGTAGGATAGCGTTTTCTCTGGTCACTTAAGAAAATGAGGTTTTCGGTAGGAATCAGCTGGAGGACCGCAATCGGGGCTTTTTTCGCTCAGGGCTTTTGTAGTGGTTCTTTTTTGGGTGTAAGGTTAACTGACGTAGTCACCACCCCGCCCTATGGGCACCCCTCCACAGGAGGGGAATTGTGTGCTGCTGTGAGGCTGAGGAACCCCAACCCGCATCCCCCGTCCTAATTCCCCTCCGGTGGAGGGGTGGCACGCAGTGACGGGGTGGTTAACCGCCAACGTAGCGCGCCCAGGGCTTGGTGTTCCGTCTGAAAGACAAGCTCCCCCGGCCTGCCAGGGCGGTACAAAACCAAACACCTGCCAGCATGGCAGAACCACCCCCCACAGACCCTCTGCCAGCAAAATAAAAAGGCCCAAAGCCCGGCTTTGACCAACCCAACCTTGCAATTCAAAGAACTCTCCTATATAATCTCACCATACCAATGACATAAATTGCTATTTCATTACCAAATATATTACTTTCAAAAGAAAGGAACCCATAAAATGGAACAGATGATTCTAGACGCCAAGGCCCAACGGGCCTCGGACATTCACCTGGTCTGCGGCCTGCCCCCCAAATTTCGCTGTAGCGGCCGCCTCATGAGCCAGCCCATGGCCCCCCTGAGCCATGAAGCCTGCGAAGACTACGCCCGTAAGCTTGCCGGGCCCGAGGCCTATCACCGCATAGGGGAAAAGGGCGAACTGGACCTGGCCCGCACCATCGCCGGAGTCCGGGTGCGCATCAACCTCTACCGCCAGCAGGGCCACATCTCCGCCGCCATCCGCCTTTTATCCGACGAAATCCCCCAGCTCCAGAGCCTGGGCCTGCCCCCCATGGCGGAAACCCTGGTGGACCTCCCCCGGGGCATCATCCTGGTAACGGGGGAAACGGGCTCGGGGAAATCCACCACCCTGGCCGCCATGCTGGAGACCATCAACCAGCGCCGGGAGGAGCACATCCTCACCCTGGAGGACCCCATCGAATACATCTACACCCCCAAACAGAGCGTCATCAACCAGCGTGAGGTGGGAAGAGACACCGAAAGCTACGGCGACGGCCTACGGGCAGCCCTGCGGGAAGACCCCGACGTAATCCTCATCGGCGAGATGCGTGACCTGGTGACCATAGAAACGGCCCTCACCGCAGCGGAAACGGGCCACCTGGTCTTCGCCACCTTGCACACCAGCTCCGCGGCGGACACCATAGACCGCATTGTAGACGTATTCCCCCAGGGGCGGCACCAGCAAATCCGTATGCAGCTTTCCATGACATTACGGGCGGTGATCTCCCAGCAGCTGCTGCCCAAGATCGGCGGCGGCCGGGCCCTGGCCTGCGAGCTGATGATGGTAAACGCCGCCATACGAAACCTCATCCGGGAGGGCAAGACCCCCCAGATCGCCAGCGTCCTGGCCACCTCGGCCAAGGAGGGCAGCGTCACCATGGACAACGCCATTTTGCGGCTCTACCAGTCTCAAATCATCGGCCCCGAGGTGGCCATCTCCGCCGCCCAGGACGCGGAGTATGTGAAAAAGGGCCTCTTCTAAAGACCCCGTGCCCCAACAAACAAAACCCCCGGAACGGTCTATGGACTGTCCGGGGGTATTTATGTTCAGTCTGTAATCCCAAAGAGGGCCTTCCCGTTCTCCGTGGTGACGGCAATGACTTCCTCCAGAGGCAGGCCCTTGATCTCCGCCACCACCTCGGCCATGCGGTAGAGCATGGTAGAGTCGCAGCGCTTGCCCCGAAAGGGCGTGGGGGCCATATAGGGGGCGTCTGTCTCCAGGAGGATGCGCTCCAGAGGCAAAGAGCGGATGACTTCAGGGGCCCGGCGGGCGTTTTTGAAGGTGATGGTGCCGGTGAAGGAGATATAATACCCCAGCTTTACCAAAATCTTCGCCTCCTCCACCCCGCCGGAGTAGCAGTGGAACACCCCCCGCAGCCCCGGGTAGTCCCGGACGATGCCCAAGGTATCCTGGTGGGCGTCCCTGTCGTGGACGATGACGGGAAGATTCAGCTCCCCCGCCAGCTCCAGCTGGGTGCGAAACACCGCCTGCTGCACGGCATGGGGCGCGCCGTCGTCATAGTAGTAGTCCAGGCCTATCTCCCCCAGGGCCTTGATTCGGGGGTGGGCCAAAAGGGTTCGCAATTCCGCAGGCCAGGAGGGCAATTGGGCCCCGGCGGCCTGGGGGTGTATCCCGGCAGCGGCGTAGAAAAAGGGGTAGCGCTCCGCCAGCTCCAGGGAGAAGCGGGAGGAGGCCAGGTCGCTGCCGGGGCAGAGGACTAAGCCCACCCCCTGTTCCGGCAGGCTGGTAAGCAGCGCGTCCCTATCGTTTCGAAAGGCCCGGCTGTAATAGTGGGCATGGGTATCAAAGAGCATGGCAAAAACCTCACAAAGTCGTTTGGGCAATTATAGCACAGGGGCGGAAAGGGCGCAAGCCGGGGCCCCAACGGCGCCGGGCCGCCGCCAACAGAAAATCCCCCCATGTAGTAGCAAGGGCTACATCGGGGGATTTTTTATGATATTTCCGCGAAAGATGCGCCGGGCTGTCTTACTTATTCACTGCCTTGGCTGCGGGCTCGGTGTCCTCCTGGTAAAGGTTGCGCCAGGCGTTGGCGGAGATGGCCTCCAAGGCCCGCACCTCCTCCAGGGTACGGCCCCGCAGGCTTAAAAGGCGCTCGGCGAAAAGACGGGAGCAGCCTGCGGTGAGGATGGTTTCCAGCAGCAGGTCTTCTACAATCTCGCCGGCCTCCTCCTGGGTATTGAGCGGCAGGCTCCGGGCAGATTTTTCGGCCACCTGGGCAAAGGTATGCCCCACATGGCTAAACCGGGCCACAAAGCGCTGATAAAAGGCCTGGACAGCCTCCTCCTCCAAACTGGCGGGGAGCACCTTTTGGATGGAGGGAATGGAAACGCTCTGCTTCATAGTAAAAATCACGATGAGGAAGGCGATATGCACGCGGTAATACTTCCTGCGCTCCGGCGCGGGCATCACCCGCAGGCGGACGTAGTTGTTGATGGTGGTGGGAGTAATGGGCCGCTCTTCTCCGCCAAAGTTGGGGAGAAAATCCAGATAGTTGGTCAAAAGGGCGATGACCTGGTCCATGTAGAGGCCGATGTTGGGCAAATCGGCCCAGTCCGGCAGGGCGCAGTCTGTGAGATAGTCCACCCAGCGGTCTAACTTGTGGGAAAGAAGATTTTTGTTGTAATCCATATTTATCACCTATCATACCAGGATCGCAGGGCAATCGTGGCATCCTTTGCCCTGGGGCGCGTCTGGCGCCGCAGGATAATGTTACAGAAAAGTAACTCTTTAGCCATCATAGCATACCACAAATAACACTTCATAGCGTTAAATTGTGGTAAACAACCGCTTTGCCCATACAAACAACAATATACGAAACAAGATGCATGAAAAAGGGGGGAAACGCCCTTTTTTCGTGATAAATATGAGCGGGCTTCATGAAAGCTTCCGAAAGTGGAAAAAAAAGAAACGAAAAGCGGCCCAGGGACTGGCCTGAGCCGCGGGATAGCGCGGGGTCTTACCACCCCGCCCTTTGGGCACCCCTCCACGGAGGGGAATTTTTGGTGGTGGATTCCCCACCGTTTTTTCCGCTTCCCCGTCCCAGTCCCCTCTGTGGGGGGGTGGCACGCAGTGACGGGGTGGTTTTCCTCTGCGCGCTTCCCTGTCACGCTCCGGCCCCTCCTTGGGCGGACAATTAGCCCTGCCGCATCACGCCAAACAGAAAAACGGTGTTTTTCCCTTTTGCCGTGCTGCTCTGGTCTAATTTCCGCCCACCGGGGCC
>JAVBLH010000004.1:0-71456 GCA_031553635.1 Evtepia sp.
GCCCTCATCATCCCCCGCAGCATGGACGTGTTCCCCGAGTGCATGGAAATGGCCCAGAAATATGGCCGGACTGTACTGCGCACCAAGGAACTGGCCTCCATCTTCATCCCCCAGCTCTTAAACCACCTGAAAAACCGCCTGGCCGCCCGCATCACCCGCCACGGCGTGTTGGTAGAGGTTTACGGCGAGGGGGTTCTCATCATGGGCGAATCCGGCGTGGGCAAGAGCGAAACCGCTATCGAGCTCATTAAGCGCGGGCACCGTTTAGTTGCCGACGACGCCGTGGAGATTCGCACCGTAGGGGACCGTATCATCGGCGCCGCCCCGGAGCTCATTCGCCACTACATGGAGCTGCGTGGCATAGGCGTGGTAGACGTGCGCCAGCTCTTCGGCATGAGCGCCGTTCGTGACGAGCAGGACGTGGACATGGTGGTGAACTTAGAGCTCTGGAACGAGGAAGTGTTCTACGACAGACTGGGGACAGAAGGCCAGTCTACCACCATTTTGGACAAGAAAATCCCCGTGGTCACCATCCCGGTGAAGACAGGGCGCAACCTGGCCGTCATCGTAGAGGTGGCCGCCATGAACAACAGACACAAGAAGATGGGCTACAACGCCGCGCAGGAGTTCACCGCCCAGTTGGACAAGCATTTCGAACAGATGCTGGCGGCCCAAGCGGCGGAGGAGGACATTGAAGAGGATGAGAACCAAGGTGCGGACGTCTAAGATTTTTTGCGGTTTTCTCTCCGCACTGCTGATACTAACTCTGCTCTCCGGCTGCGGCGGCCCTGTGGCGCCCGACCAGCCGGTGAACGTGAACTACGGCATTTCCGAGGCCTGGGATTCCCTCATGCCTTATCACAGCGTGTCCGGCTCTAACTATACCCGCATCATCTGCGATAAAATTTACGATAGGCTGGTCTATATCAAGGCAGATGGCTCCTGTCTGCCCCGTGGGGCGGAGTCCTGGGAGTCTGCCGACGAGGGTTATGCCATCGTCTTTCACTTGAATCCCAATGCCAAATTCCATGACGGCACCCCCGTCACAGCCCACCACTGGGCGGATACCATGACCCTGCTGACAAACCCTGAATGCCCCGCCCTGATGCGGACTGTGTTCTCAGGCCTTGCGGGTGTGGATGATAACGGGATGCAGGTGGCGGGTGAGGCCCTGGGAGTAGAGGCCCTGGATGATCTGACCTTGAAGCTCAGCTTCCAAAACCCGGTGATTCCCGAGGAGTATCTCTTGGAGAGCAACCGTAATCTCTATGTCCTGCCCACCCATCTTTTAGAGGGTGTGGCCCCAGCCCAGATCATGGACTTAGACCTCTGGAAGGCCCCCATAGGCTCCGGGCCCTTAAAATTCGTCTCGGAGATCTCCGGCAGTACCCTGGTTTTAGAAGCCAACCAGGACTATCAGCTGGGGGCCCCGGGCTTTGACACCTTGACCATACAGGTCATAGACAAGGCCAATCAGATGACGGCCCTCATCGCCGGAGATTTGGACTACTACACCTTCGGCAATACCGTCTCCGAGGATAACCTTGCCGTGGCCCAGAAAGCGGGGCTCACCGTTGTGCCCGGCCAGGTGCCCAACAACTTCTTTGAGCTGATGCTCAACAATGAGTCCATCCCCCAGAAGGAGATCCGCCGCGCCATAGCCCTCTCCCTGGACAAAGCCCTCTTAGCCCAGCAAAATGCAGGGTCTTTGGGCGAGGCCACCCATTCCACCATCCTTCCCGGCAGCCTCTACGCCGAGAGCCTCACCCGGAGGGCCGACACCAGGGATTTAGAGGGCGCCAAGGCACTGCTGGAAGGTATTTACGATGGCAGAGTGTACACCCTGGCCTGCACTTCCTCCCGGGCAGGCATTGCCGCGCTTATCCAGCAGCAGCTGGCCGAGGCGGGCATTGCTGTGGAGATCGAAACCGTGGATGCCGCCACCCTCTTCTCCGGGATGTTCGACGGGCTTTACGACATGGCCGTAGCCAGTCACACCCCGGCTTCTCCGCCTCTTTGGTTTGTGGGCAGCCGCTTCCACAGCGATAATAACCTCTTTAGGGTCCAGGATTTAGGGGGCTACGAGGCCCGGATCAGCGCCATCCAGGAAACGGTAGACTTAGAGGAACGCCTGGTTCTGGTTCACGATCTGGAGCTCTACCTCCAGGAGGAGATGCCCTTCGTCCCCCTCTGGTTCACCACGGCCCTTTACGCCCAGTCGCCCCTGGTGGAGGGGATAGACTACCCCGCCGCCAGCTTCTCCAACGAGAACCTTTGGGATTGGAAGAAATCCGCATAAAAAACAAGAAACCTCTGTAAGGCGAGAGATTCGCCTGTGCTGCGGGAAAACCGCAGCCGGAAGTGCAGGAGGAAGCATTTTGGCAAAAGATACCCTCAAGAGAATCCTGGGCGCCATCCCTGTGTTTCTCGGCATCACTCTTCTGGTGTTTCTCATGGTGAATCTGATTCCCGGCACGGTCTTTGACCTGGCGGGAGAACAAGGCGAAGCCTCCAACGCAGCCCAAAGAGCTGCGCTGGAGGCTCAGCTTGGTTTTGACCAACCTGTGATTGAGAGATACTTCCATTGGCTCGGGGGCCTGGCCCGTGGAGATTTTGGAAACTCCCTGCGAAACGGGCAGCCCGTGGGGGAAGCCATAGGCCAAAGGATAGGCCCTTCCCTCATCCTCACCGGGGCGGGGATTTTTCTGGCTCTCCTGATAGGAATCCCCCTGGGGGTCATGGCGGCGGCCCGGCCCAAGTCTGTCTGGGGGAAGCTGGCGGGCTTTCTACCTGTGTTCAGCTTCGGCGTACCCGGCTTTTGCCTCTGCCTTTTGGGTATATTTTTCTTCTCCGTGGTTTTGGGCCTGCTGCCTGCCTCGGGGATGTACACCGCCGGGAGCCGGGGCAGCGTTTCCGACCTGCTGCGTCATTTGGTGCTGCCCGCCTCCATCATCGCCGTGGGCAGTATGGGGAACTTAGTCCGCCAGACCCGCAGCGCCTGTTTAGAAGTCCTGGGCCAGGGGTATATTTTAGCGGCCCGGGCCAAGGGCTTGGGGGAGGGGGCCATCCTCACCCACCACGTGCTCCCGGGGGCCGCCATCCCCATCCTCACCACAGTGGTGAACCACATTCCCCATCTGGTGGGGGGCTCCATGGTGGTGGAGCGGATCTTTGGCTGGCCGGGGATGGGAAGCCTCTTCTTCCAGGCCGTTTCCAGCCGGGATTACACCATGATCATGGGGGTCACCGTTCTGGTATCCCTGTCTGTGCTGGGAGCCAACCTGCTTTTGGACCTCCTCTATCCCTTCCTGGACCCCAGAGTCCGGGGGAAGGGGGGACGGCTATGAAAAAGGCGCAAGGCTCCTGCTTTTGGCGGGCCTTTGGGAGAAACCAGGCGGCTCTTTTTGCCTTGGTTTTTCTCCTTATGGAGATTCTGGCTGTGCTCCTTTTGCCCCTTCTATTGGGCGTAGACCCCAACAAAACAGACCCGGCGGCAGGCTTTTGGGCCCTGCCCGGGGGGGCGCATCCCCTAGGAACCGATGAGGTGGGGAGAGATGTTTTAGCAAGGCTTCTCCACGGAGGACGGGTGTCCCTCCTGGTGGGCTTTTCTTCCGCGGCCCTGGCCCTTGTCATTGGTGTGACCCTGGGGCTTTTGGCCGGGTACCGGGCCGGCTGGCTGCGGTATGGCATCCTCCGGCTGGTGGATGTGGTCCAGTCCTTTCCCAGTATGATCTTAGTGCTGTGCTTAGTCTCCTTCGTGGGGCCCTCTGTCTGGAACCTGGTGTTGGTTCTGGGCCTTTTGGGCTGGCCCTCTATCGCCCGGCTCATGTATGGAAACACCCTTTCCGTCATGGAGGAGGACTATATTTTAGCGGTGCGGACCATGGGAGCGGGGGAGGGGCACATCCTCCTGTGTAACGTATTGCCCAATGCCATCGCCCCGGTGTGGGCCGCCCTGCCCCTGCGGGTGGGGAGAGCCATTTTGTCCGAATCCAGCCTCAGCTTTTTGGGGGTGGGGCTGCGAACCCCCGAGGCCTCCTGGGGGAATTTGATGCAGGGCGCTCTCAGCCTGGCCACCCTGACCCAAAGGCCCTGGATCTGGTTGCCCCCCTGCCTGCTGCTGATCGCCACGGTTTTCGCCCTCCAATTTGTGGGAGAGGGCCTGCGCACCGCCAATGAGCCCAGGGGGCGCGGGTGAAAATTCTTCTTTGCATCTTTTGGCGAAAAGGTGTAGGATAGAAAGGAAACGAGGAGATATCATAGAGAAAGAAGCTATCGTAGGAGGATATCGGTATGCGTAAAACGAAAATTATCTGTACTCTTGGCCCCTCTACCGACGCGCCGGAGGTTCTGTCCGAAATGATGCGCGCCGGGATGAACGTGGCCCGGTTTAACTTTTCCCACGGCACCCACGAGGATCATAAGCTGCGTTTTGACCAGTTTGTTTCTCTGCGGGAGGAGCTGGGCCTGCCCATCGCCGCTTTGCTTGACACCAAGGGCCCGGAGATACGCCTGAGAAAATTCGAAGAAGGCAAGGTTATTCTGGAGGAGGGACAGGCCTTTACCCTCACCACCCGGGAGGTGACGGGCTCCAAGGATATCTGCGCCATCAGCTATAAGGACCTGCCCCACGACGTGACTGTGGGCAGTAAGATTATGATAGACGACGGCCTCATCAGTATGCGGGTGAAGGAAGTGGCCGGAACGGAAATCCACTGCATCGTGGAAAACGGCGGCCCGGTGAAGGACCGCAAGGGCGTCAACGTCCCCGGTGTGCGCCTTTCCATGCCCTATATGAGCCAGCAGGACAAGGAGGACATCCTCTTCGGCATACGGGAGGGCTTCGACTTTGTGGCCGCCAGCTTCTGCCGCACGGAGCAGGATGTCATCGCCATCCGCCGCTTTATCGAGGCCAACGGCGGCCACATGCAGATCATCGCCAAGATCGAAAACCAGGAGGGGGTGGACAACATCTCCTCCATCCTGGCCCAGTCTGACGGGGTGATGATCGCCAGAGGCGACATGGGGGTGGAGATCGCCTTCACGGAAATTCCCGTCCTCCAAAAGGAGATCATCAGCCGCGCTCTGATCAACGGCAAGACCGTTATCACCGCCACCCAGATGTTAGAGAGCATGATGACCAATCCCCGGCCCACCAGAGCGGAGATCACCGACGTGGCCAACGCGGTGTACGACGGCTCTTCCGCCGTGATGCTCTCGGGGGAAACGGCGGCGGGGGCCCATCCTGTGGAGGCCGTGCGCACCATGGCTGCCATCTGTAACCGCACCGAGGCGGATATCAACTACTTTGCCCGTATGATGAAATCCCCCACCCACGCCCACCTGGGCATCAGCGGCGCCACGGCCCACGCCGCCTGCCTCACCGCCACAGATACCAAGGCCACGGCCATCATCACCGTGACCAAAAGCGGCAGCACGGCCAAGCGCATCAGCAAATACCGCCCCGAGACCCCCATCATCGCCTGCGTCATGAGCCGAGAGGCCCAGCGGCAAATGGCCATCGTTTGGGGGGTGACCCCCATCCTCATGCCCTACGCTGAGAGCACAGACGAGATGATAGACTTCTCCGTAGACGCCGCCCAGGCCTGCGGTTTGGTGGCCGAGGGGGATATCGTCATCGTCACCGCCGGGGTACCTGCGGGCATCTCCGGCACCACCAATATCATGAAGGTTCACTCCGTGGGCAGCTGCCTGGTAACGGGGGTGGGAATAGGCACGTCCAATGCCCGAGGCCCCCTCTGCGTCTGCCGGGATTTGGAGGAGATAGCGGCGAAGTTTAAGCCCGGCGACGTTTTGGTGGTGCCCCACACCAGCAACGAGATGCTGCCCTTTATCCATCAGGCGGCGGCGGTGATCACGGAGCAGGGTGGCCTTTCTAGCCACGGGGCTGTGGTGGGCCTTAGCACAGGGAAGGCGGTTATCATCAGCGGCACCGCCGCCACCAGGATATTAAAGGACGGCGTTTATGTCTCTGTAGACTGTAAGCGGGGCATTGTCCAGAGCCTGGCGGAGCCGTAAGAATTGCATCAGAAAACCCGCGGCCTTGGAAGGAAAACCTTCGAGGCCGCGGGTTTTTTGTGGTTTGTTTCGTGAACAATGGCAGGCTGCGAAGGCATTGGCTATGTCCCGGCAATCAACTGCTTGTCGATCACTTCCGCATAGACCAGGCTGCCATCATCCGGATGGAAGAGGAAGAAAACGGATAGGCCATTGACCTGGCAGACATCATAAGGGTAGATGAAATTGGACTCTTCGATAACGGCGGGAATGATTTTAATGGGGAGGACGCTTTCGATCTCTTCCGGTGTTGCGCCGATGGAGATGCCCAGGAACACTTCCGCAGCTTCTTTCTGCGTGGTCACGCCGTAGATCAGGTTCTCCGTCTCGGGAATATCCATGTCCGCATTCCCTTCGTAATCATAAAAGAATGTAAAGGGGCAGCCGTTTTCATAGAAAAGGTACATGCCGCCGTTGACGCCCCACTGGGTTTTATAGTCTGTGCCGAACTCCCGGAGGATGTCTCCTACCTGCGTGCCAATATACTTGGTCATGCCGGTGCCGGACAAAGTGGGGTCTGCAACGGTGTTGCTTATGGGCTCCAACACTTGGTAAGCCTCCAGGTAATGATATTCCTCGGAGATATTCTGGAAGGGCACGGTGCAGAGGAGGGTCATATAGTCGCCGGTTTGATAGGAAAGCAGGTCGTCTAAAGGGCTGCCCTGGTAAAAGTAGATATCAAAGGCATTCAGGCCTAGAATGCTTTCGTTGTAGTCATCCTCAGAAAGCCGAACATAATAGCTGCCATCGGCGCTGTTTTTGCTGATACTGTCGATATACCCCTCGGTAAGTACCACAGCGGCGCTGTTCTGATAGGTTCTCTCCGCAAAAGCGATATTGTCTTTAAATTCTTGATTCCAAGGTCCCAGGAGTTTTTCATAAACCGTGAGGCCCACGGGCAGGGTGTAAGAGAACTTTTCGTAGCGTTGGTTCATATAGGTGTAGGCCTTGTGGGCGAGGTCGGCGGAATTGCTGTTATGGTTCGGATTGGCTTCGCCGCAAGCGGAAAGGGACAGCAAAAACGCAAGGAGAAGGGTGCCTTTCCATAGTCTTTTTATCACCACGTCGCCGCCCCGCCGTTCAGGGTGCTGCCGCTCATATTCCCGGCGTCTGCATCCAAAAGCTCCTTCATAAAGGCCGCCTGGGCACCGTGGGTATAGGGGGTTAAAAACAGCAGTCCTATCCCCAGGGTCAAGGCGCAGAGGATGGCCCAGCCGATGAAGCTTAGGTGGAGGATGAAGAGCCGCCCTTTATGGCCCTGCATGATCTGCTTAGAAAGGTCTATGGCCCCCGAGGGGGTCAGGTGGGGGTAGCGCACCATAAGGTAGGGGGTGGCAGCGTAGCGGTACATGGCGATAATCCCCGGAATCACCAAAAGCAAGGACCAGAGAAAGATGAAGATGCTGCGCAGCAGGTTCATGAGAAACCCGTCGAGAAAGCGGTTAAAGTGGGAAAACAGCAGGCCAAAGGAGACCGGTTTGCCCTCTATGAGGTCCAGGTTGAACTGGGCGTAGCCCATGGAAGCCGCACCGCCGAAGGCCAAGACCACCAGGAACCAGCCTATGGCGATAATAAAGAGAACAGCCATAAAAGTGTCCAGAACGTAGGAAGAATCCTGCAGGATGGGGACAAAGGAGTTGGGATCCTGGTAGCCGCCTCCGCTATGAAAACCTCCGCCTCCGAAATGATATTGTAAGTCCGTATTGTCGTTGAAATTGAGATCGACACCGGAATGATAGCCTTCTGTGCCGCCTAAAATCGCTGCCACGAAGCCTACCCCTATGGCAAGGCCCCAATGTCCCCGGAGTTTTTCCAGGCAGATGGCTTTGCAATCGCCGGATGATAACATAAAATCCCTCCTTATCTCGTTTTTGCCAATTATATACTAACCCATAGGGAAAATCAAGAACGCTCCTCAGCACCTGCCCGGGTTCTGCTGGGCCCTTACCAGGGAGGCATACTCCCCGCCTAAGTCCATCAGCGCCCCGTGGGTGCCCATTTCCAGTACGCGGCCCTGGTCAACAACAGCGATGCGCTGGGCGTTTTGTATGGTGGAAAGGCGATGGGCGATGACGATGGAGGTGCGGCCCTGGCAGAGTGCGTCAAAGGAGGACTGGATCTTCGCCTCGGTGACGCTGTCCAGGGCGCTGGTGGCCTCGTCTAAGATCACGATAGGCGGGTTTTTTAGAAAAATGCGGGCGATGGAGATCCGCTGCTTCTGGCCCCCGGAGAGCATGACGCCCCGCTCCCCCACGTAGCTGTCGTAGCCTTCGGGCATGGCTAAGATATCGGCGTGGATCTCCGCCCGGATGGCCGCCTCTTCCACTTCCTCGTCGCTGGCGCCGGGTCTGCCGTAGCGAATGTTCTCCCGGACGGAGTCGGCAAACAGAAACACATCCTGCTGAACGATGCCCACGTTGCGCCGCAGGGAGGCTTGGGTGAGACTGCGGATGTCCCGGCCGTCTAAAGAGATGGCCCCCTCCGTCACGTCGTAAAACCGGGGAATCAGCTGGCAGAGGGTGGATTTGCCGCCCCCGGAGGCCCCCACAAAGGCGAATTTTTCCCCGGGGAGTATGGAGAGGTTTACGTCCCGCAGGACTTCTCCTTCGTCTCTATACTGGAAGGAAACGTGGGAAAAGGTGATCTCCCCCTTGGCCTCGCCGGCATCGTGGGCCTCGGAGGCGTCCTTGATCTCGGGCTCGGTGCGCATCAGTTCCAAGAAGCGGGAGAAGCCCGCCATGCCCTGCATATACTGCTCCACAAAGCTCACCAGCTTGCGCACCGGGGAGATAAAGATGGTGACGTAGAGGGTGAAGGCCAACAGGTCGGCATAGTCCAGGCTGCCCTTTAGGATAAAGTAGCCCCCCGCCGTGATGACCACCACGGGCATGATGGAGGTGGAGAACTCCATGCCCCCCTGAAACACCGCCATCACCTGGTAAAAGCGGCTCTTGGCATGGGCAAAGCGGTGGTTGATGCCCCGAAACTTTTCTATCTCCGCCGCCTCGTTGCCAAAGGCCTTGGCGGTGCGCATGCCGGAGATGCTGGACTCGATGGTGGCGCTCAGCTGCGCCGTTTCTTCCTTCACCTTCAGGTTGACCCTGCGCATCTTCCGCCGCTGGAGCACGGTGAAGAGGAGGAAAATGGGCACCACCAGGAAGAGGATCAGGGCAAGTTGGAGGTGTATGGTGCACATGATGCAGAAAGCGCCGACGAGGGTAACACAGGAAAGGAGCAGATCCTCGGGCCCGTGGTGGGACAGCTCGGTAATATCAAAAAGGTCGTTGGTGACCCGAGACATTAAAACCCCGGTGCGGTGCTTGTCGTAAAATCCAAAGCTGAGGCTCTCTAAGTGGGCAAACAAATCCCGCCGCAGATCTGCCTCCACCCGCACGCCGAAGATGTGCCCCCAGTAGGAGACCACGAAGTAGAGTAGGCCCTTTCCCACATAGGCCGCGATCAAAATCACCGACAGGGTGAAGAAGGCCTGATAAAGGGACTGGGGCAAGAGGGTGTTGAGGGCCAGGCGGGAGAGATAGGGGAAGGCCAGGTCGATGAGGCAGATGAAAAAGGCGCAGGACATATCCAAAAGAAACAGGCCCATATGGGGCCGGAAATAGGAAAAGAAAATGCGCAGGGGGTGGGTTTGGTGGTAGTCGAGACGGGGCTTATTCATGGCGGCGATTCCTTTCAGGCGTAAAATCAAAAAACAGTACCCCTAGTATACGCCCTTTTCCCCTGAATTTCAACGGTGGGGAAGGGGGCCTTTCTGTTATGTCATTGGATTATGAACAACGTGTGAATTGTGGAAGGAAAGACCAAAGAGGAAGGGTTTTCTGGTTGACAGTTCCAGGCAATCATTGTAAGATAACAAAGCGAATGTACGAAACCTAACAAACCACAAGAGGGGAGGGCGCGGCCTTGAAATCTCAGTCGAATAACAGTGTTTCGAAAATGATGTGCATAGGCAACGAGATGCGAAGGGTCGCCTCCGTCTCCTTCGTGCCGGAAAAGCTGCGTGGCCTGAATACCACCCAGATGGGAACACTACTCTACCTCTGGGATTACGAGGCCGAGGGTGTCTTTCAAAAGGATATCGAGGCCCACCTGCGGATTCGGCGCTCCTCGGTGAGCAGCCAGCTACATAATATGGAAAGGAGCGGCATCATCAAGAGGCTGCCTGTGCCGGAGGATGCTCGCTTAAAGCGGGTACTATTAACGGAAAAAGGGCGCGATCTCTGCCGGGAGGTAGAGGCTTTTCATCGGGAGATCGAGTCCTACATGATGAAAATTTTGACCCAGGGAGAGCTGGATGCCCTGGCGTCTATTCTTGGTAAGCTAGTGGATGGTCTGGACGAGTCCGCGGAAAGTCTCTCAGAGATCAAGAAATTGGGAGAACAGGGCGCGGAAACAGTAGAAAAAGATTCCTGAAGGAGATTTATCGTGAAAAAAGTGTACTTAGTATGGGGCGCAGCCCTCTTATCCTTAGCGCTCCTCACCGGCTGCAGCCCAAAGGAGGAGGCCCCGGAGGTGGAGGTCGATCCCGGTGTGGCCGTGGAGGTGCAGGCGGTTGCTTTAGGCAGCATGGCCACGGAAAACCGCATCACAGGCACCCTGCAATCGGGCAAGGCCGAGTCTGTTTATGTGGCCCTGTCTGCCCGGGTCAGCAGTGTTTCCGTGGAGCAGGGCAACAGCATTAAAAAGGGCGATGTGATCTGCACCCTGGACCTCTCCAGCTTTCATAACAACTATGAGCTGGCCCAGATGAATTACAATTCCGCCCAGCAGAGCTATACGGATCAGTCTGCCCTGTTAGACCAGCAGATCATCCAATATGAAAAGAATTATAACGACACCCTGGCCCTCTTTAATATAGGCGCCGCCTCTCAGCTGGAGGTGGACAGCGCCCGCCTCACCCTGGATGGGGCCAGAGTCAGCCGCACAGCCACCCTCTCCCAGCTGGAGATGGCCATGAAAAACGCCGAGGCCACCATGGAGCAGATCACCGACTCCCTAAAGAACGTGGACAGCGGCGGAACGGTGCGGGCCACGGTGTCCGGCACCATTGTGAACCTTTCTGTGGGCCGCGACAGTTTTGTCTCCCCTGGTATGCCCGTGGCGGTGATCGACGCCATCAGCGACATGAAGGTGATGGTGGATGTGTCTGAAAACCTGGTGTCCAAGCTCCAGGTGGGGGATCTGGCCGATGTCACCGTTTCCGCCGCCTCCCGGACCTTCCAGGGAGCCATTAAGGATATCGCCACCTCCGCCAATCCCGCCACCCGCCTTTACTCTGTGGAGATCGCCATTCCCGAGGCGTCTGCCGAAGGTCTGTTCGGCGGCATGTTTGCCGATGTAATCCTCTACACCAATAACAGGGAATCCACCATCGTAGTACCCACCGAGGCGGTGATGGTAGACGTGGAGGGGGACTATGTGATGGTGCTGGACCACCAAAACGGCGCCCACAGACGCAGTGTGGAGGTGGGCCTTGTGGGTACAGGGGTCACCGAGATTTTAAGCGGCCTTTCCGTGGGGGACACCCTGGTCACCGTGGGCCAATCCTTCCTTTCCGAGGGTGACTTGGCGCGGGTAGTACCCGGGGAGGCGAAGGCCCCATGAGTGTAGCATCCTTTTGCATCAAGCATAAAGTTACCACCATTATGGCCTTTGTGGTGATCTCCGTCTTCGGCCTCACCATTTTTTCCGACTTAAAGCTGACCCTGCTGCCGGAGATCAACTACCCCGCCGCATACATCGCCTGCTACTACAACGGCGCAGGCCCCGAGGACGTGGAGGAGCTGGTGACGAGGCCCTTAGAGTCTGTCGTCGCCACCATACCCGGGGTAAAGACCATGGATTCCAGCTCCGGCGAGAGTATGTCCACCGTGATCATCGAGTATGAGGACGGTACTGACGTGGAGGAGGCCGCCACCAAGCTCCGGGAGAAGTTTGACCAGCTCACCCTCCCCGAGGGCTGCAACGAGCCCATCATCTACAACATGAACGTCAACGACTTCATGCCTGTGGCGGCCATTGCCATTGTGGGTGAGGATATGTCCAAACTCCAGCGCATCGCCGAGAAGGAGATCACCCCGGCCTTAGAGCGCATCAACGGCGTTGCGGCGGTGAATTTAGCCGGCGGCCTGGACTCCCAGATCACCGTGGCGGTGGACAGCGCCCGCCTTTCCGGCTATGGCCTTTCCATCGACTATATTTCCAACTACTTAAAGGGCGTGAACGTCCTCTATCCCGGCGGCGACGTGAAAAACGGCGTTCAGGCCCTCACCGTCAGCAGCGACGGTAAGCTGCGCTCTGTCAGCGACGTGGCCAACACCGTGATTCCCACCCCCACCGGCGGCTTTTTGCGCCTGGGCGAGGTGGCAAACGTCTATTTGGAAGAGGATAAGCAGGACACCGTGGCAAGAGCCAACGACCAGGACTGCGTGATCCTCACCATCTCCAAGCAGTCTAACGCCAACGAGGTGGAAACCGCCAAGGAAGTAAAAGCGGCCCTGGAGAAGCTGAAAACCGAAGAGGGCAACTTCGACTACATCATGGCCTATGATTCCAGCGAATACATCCTGCGCACCGCCAACAACGCCGTGTCTAACATTGTCATGGGCGTTTTACTGGCGGCGGTGATTGTGTTCCTCTTCCTGCGCAGACCCGGCGCCACCATGACCATTGCCGTGTCCATGCCCTTCTGTATCCTGGCGGTCTTTGTGGTGATGAAGCTGTGTAACATCACCCTGAATATGATCAGCCTGGGCGGCATCGCCATGGGCGTGGGCATGATCGTGGATAACTCCATCGTGGTGCTGGAAAACATCTACCGCTTTGCCGGAGACGGGCACTCCCGCTACGATGCCTGCGTCAAGGGCACCCAAGAGGTTACCCTGGCCATCACCGCCTCCACCCTGACCACTGTGGTGGTGTTTTTGCCCATCGGTCTGTCCGGCGGCCTTTCGGGGATGCTCTTTAAGGACTTTTCCCTCACCGTGGCCTTCCTTCTTTTGGCCTCCCTGGTGATCTCCCTGACACTGGTGCCTCTTCTTTGCTACTTCCTTTTGGACGAGACCAAGGTACGCCAGAGACGGCTTTCCCACGATGAAAAGGCACCCCCCTTTGCGGGACTCTTTGCCGCCACCCGCAGCAGATACCTCAAGCTTCTGGACTATTTTATCCACAAGCGTTATATGGGCGTCATTGCCTCTCTGGTGATGGTGGGCATCTTCATTGCCTCCTGCGCCACCACCGATGTGATCCTCATGCCCGATGTGGACCAGGGCGAAGTGACAGTTTCCGTTGAAATGCCCCTTGGCACCGAGCTGGAAGATACCATGGCAACCGCCGAGCGGGTGGTTTCTTTGGTGAAAGAAAACACCCCCGAGCTGGACACCTTTTACTACTCCGCCTCCTCCGACGCAGGGGGCGGCATGGGCATGGGGGGCTCACCCGGCACTGCCAGCTTTACCGCTACCTTGGTAGGGAAGGATGAACGGGACCGCTCCAGCAAGGAGGTGGCAGGTGACCTGCGCCGGGTGCTCCAGGATATTCCCGGCTGCGAGATCACCGTCTCGGCCAACAGCATGTCTGCCATGGCCGGCGGCGGCAGCGATATTTACGTGGAGGTGGAGGGCGACGACTACGAGACCCTCTCCCAGATCGCCTACGACCTGAAAGCCCAGATCGCCGCCATCCCCGGTGCGGTGAACCTCTCCAGCTCCGTGGAGGACGCCAAGCCCGCTGTGAAGGTCAACGTCCGCCAAGATAACGCCTCCATGTACGGCCTGACCCCTGTGGCCATCGGCATGGCAGTGCGGGCGGAGCTCACCGGCGCCACAGCCACCAGCATCACCGTGGACGGCAACGATATCGACGTGGTGATCAAAGGCGACGGCGCTGCCTCTGCCAGCCTGGATTCCCTGCGGGCCATGCCTGTCACCACCCCCACGGGGGGCCAGGTGCCCCTCTCCGCCGTGGCCGATGTAGACGTGGAGCTGACGCCCCAGAACATCGCCCGGCACAACCAGAGCCGCCAGGTGAGCATCAGCGGCGAGATCGAAGGGGTGGAGCTCACGGACATGACCGCCGCCATTCAGGAGGTCATCGACAACTACCAGATGCCCGAGGGCTACAGCGCCAAGGCAGGCGGCACCTACGAGGATATGACGGAAAACTTCAGCGATCTGATTTTGGCCTTAGTAGTGGCCCTGGGGCTGGTGTACTTCGTCCTCTCCTCCCAGTTTGAGTCCTTCATCATGCCCATTATCGTTATGATGATTCTGCCCATTGCCCTCTCCGGCGCCCTCTTCGGCCTGCCCCTTACGGGCAACGATATCTCCATCATCGCCGTGATAGGACTCATCATGCTGTCGGGCGTGGTGGTGAACGCCTCCATCATTCTGGTGGACTACATCAAGATTCGAAGGATTTTGGGGGAGACCCGGGAGGAAGCCATCCTCCACGCCTGCCCCCTGCGTATCCGCCCCATTATGATGACCACCCTCACCACCATCCTGGCCATGGTGCCTATGGCCTTGGGTTACGGCGACGGCGCGGAGATGATGCAGCCTATGGCCGTGGTGATGATCAGCGGTATGATTATCGCCACCATCGTCACCTTGGTCTTCACCCCGGTGTATTACTCCCTCTTAGATAGCCTCACCGTGCGGATCAACCGCCTCTTTACCCGCAAGCGCAAGGCAGTGCCGGAGGAAGAAGTAACCCCTGTGAACTGATCATCTAAACGCACACATGAAAAAAGTCTCGGAGCCTAAGAGCTTCGAGACTTTTTATCTTGCAAGGAAGCTTTAATTCAAGCAGGTGCCGCAGGGGGTGTAGCCTTCCTCTATGGCCGCGTGGTAGCTGTCAAAATAAACCCGGTTGCTCTCCGACGGAAGGTTGGGGCAGCTGGGGACGTGGAGTTTTAGGGATTTTACGTTACCGATGTAGCTGTCCGCCTCATTGCTCTCCTGGGCTGTGGGGTTAGTGGGCGTGGCGGCAGCCCTTTTGGTTTCAAAGGTGACGGTTTTCCCGTCGCTGGTGGCGATGATATGGCCCTGCATATCTGTTCGGTAGAGGGTGACGCCGGCGTCCCGCAGGCGGCTGAGGGCCCCATCGGTGGGATGCCCGTAGCTGTTGTCCGTCCCCACGGAGATTACGCCATAGGTGGGCATCACCTCCCGGAGGAAGGGGTAGGAGCTGGAGCTGTCACTGCCGTGGTGGCCCACCTTCAGCACCGTGGCGCGAAGGTCGTACCCGGCGTCCAGAAGGTCTGCCTCGGCCCCCCGCTCCGCGTCGCCGGTGAAGAGGAAGGAGGTCTCGCCATAGGTGACCTTTAGGACGATGGAGCTGTTGTTGGTGTCCTCGCCGTAGTCTTTCAGGGGGCCTAAGATTTCCACCAGGGCGTCGCCTAAATGAAAGGTCTCGCCGGGGGTGGGTTTGGTGAGGGATAGGCCCTGGGCCTCGGTGTATTTCTTGAAATCCCGGAAGGCCTTGGAGTCATACTCCGTTACGGGGGAGTAAACCACATCAGCTTTACAGACGTTGAGTGCGCCGGAAAGGCCGCCCACATGATCCTCGTGGGCGTGGGTGGAAACCACGTAGTCCAGCTGGGAGACATCCTGCTCCTTTAAGTAGGAGACCACCAAGCTGGAGTCCTCCACGTTGCCCCCGTCGATGAGCATAGACGCCCCGCCGCAGAGGAGAAGGGCGCAATCGGCCTGGCCCACGTCGATAAAATGGACGGCCAGCTCCTCTTCGGGGCCGCCTGCCGCGATGGGCCCACCGCCGTGGAGAAAGGCCGCTTGGGCGCAGGCGGTGAGCAGAAGCAGCGCCAGGGCGCAAAAGGCCAGGCGCAGGAGTAGGGGCGTTCGCTTCATGATGTAACCTCATTTCAAACCGGTGTTTTTCTCAGCTTACCACAAGGCGGCCCCCCTGTCAAAATCCTGGGGCACTTCTTTGGCATAGCCGGGGACAAGCAGGCATAGAGTGAGAGAAAAGGGGGGATGTCCATGGAAGGGCAGCAGGAGATCATCACAAGACTGATGCCGACGGGCTTGGGGAAGCTGGTGAGAGAGCTGCCACCGGCACAGCGGGAGGGCCTGGAGGAGCTGCGCCTGCGCCTGGGAGGACCCCTGGCCCTCATCCGGGGCGGCAGGGAGGAAGTGCCCCTTTCCTGGCGGGAAACCAAAGTGACGGAAAGAGACCTGGGCTGGGTCTTAGAGGCGGCGGGCCGGGGCTCTGTCCATACGGTTTTGGAGCAATTTCGAGAGGGCTTTTTGGCCCTGGAAGGGGGCAACCGCCTGGGTCTCTGCGGCAATGTGGTGCGCAGGGAGGGGGGCGGCATCCACTTTCAGAGCATTTCCTCCCTATCCCTGCGCCTCTGCCGGGAGGTGGAGACCATAGGCCCGCCCCTGATTCCCCAGCTGTTGGCGGGCGGCAGCCTCCAAAGCACCCTGATTTTCTCCCCACCCGGCGGCGGCAAGACCACCCTCCTGCGGGACCTCATCCGCTGCGTGTCTGACGGCGTGGGCCTTGCGCCTCTGCGGGTGGGGGTGGCAGACGAGCGGGGGGAGCTTTGCGGTCTTTTGCGTGGGCGGGCCCAGCGCAATGTGGGCCCCAGGACAGACATCATCGACGGCTGCCCTAAGGCCCAGGCCCTTCTGATGCTGCTGCGGGGGATGAACCCTCAAGTCCTGGCGGCGGACGAGATCACCGCCTCTGAGGATGTGCGGGCGGTGGAGGAGGCTGCGGGCTGCGGGGTGACCCTCCTGGCCACGGCCCACGGGGCCAGCCCCCAGGAGGTGGCCCTGCGGCCTGTTTACCGGGCATTGCTGAAGGGGGGGATATTTGGCCGCTTTGTTTGGATCAGCCTGGAAAAAGGGCAGCGGGTTTACAAAGTATTGGAAAAGGAGGCGATGGAAGCTTGCTTCAAATCCTAGGAAAGCTGCTCCTCTTTGGGGGCATGAGCTTCATCGGCCTGCAAATGACCCTGGGCCTATATCAAAGGGTGGCTTGTTTGCGGGCCTTTCTTTTGGCGACGGAACGGGCGGAGCGGGACTTGGCCTTCTCCCTGCCCCCGGTGGAGGCCCTGTTGGAGGAGATGGGAAAGGGGAGCGGGGGCCCTGTGGCGGCCTTCTTCCAGCACTGCCGCACCCGCTTTCTAAACCGCCGGGAGGAGCGGCTGGAGGAAATCTGGTCAACATGCCTGGTGGAAGCCAAGCTGCCCTTAAAGGAGGGGGATAGAAACCTGGTCATGGAGATCGGCGGGGTATTGGGCCGCTACGATGGAGACAGCCAGCGCCTGGCCCTCTCCCGCATCCACGGCAGGCTAGAGGAGGCTTTGGAGGGCGCCCGGGAGGAGGCGGCCAGGCTGGGGCGGGTCTACGGCGCCCTGGGGGTTACGGCGGGGCTTTTTTGCGTCATCGTGCTTTAGGGCAGCCAGGTACAGCAGGCCTTGAGAGCCTGGGGTAAGTAGTGCAGCCCATCACCCCGGTGGTGTGTCAGGATAAAAAATGCCCATGGATGGCCCTTTGTCACATCCATGGGCGTGTTTTCTTTTTATCAGTTTCTGCGGCCTAAAACGGAAAGAAGGTGCAGCATCTGGGCCAGGGCCACAGCCAGGGCCGCCACATAGGTCATGGCCGCGGCCCATAGTACCTTTTTGGCTCCTTGCAGCTCCTCTGTATTGAGAACGCCCCCCTGATCTAAGGCGGCCAGGGCCCGGCGGCTGGCGTCGAACTCCGTGGGCAGGGTGAAGAGCTGGAACAGAACGCAAAGACCGAAGGCCAAAAGCCCCAGGTAGGAGAGGAGCAGAAAACGCCCGTCCAGCGCCGCCAAAAAAAGGCCCAGGATGAAGAGAGGCATGGAGAGCTTGGAGCCAAAGTTGGTGACGGGGATGATGGCGTTGCGCAGCTTTAAGGGCACGTAGCCCTCTCCGTGCTGCACCGCGTGACCGGCCTCGTGGGCGGCTACCCCGATGGCAGCGGTGGAGCTGCTGTCGTATACGGAGGCAGAGAGGCGGATAACCCTGGTGCGGGGGTCGTAGTGGTCCGTCAGATGCCCCGAAACCCGCTCCACCTGGACATCACGCAGGCCGTTTAGGTCTAAGATTCGCCGGGCCGCCTCGAAGCCCCGCAGGCCCCGGGCGGAGTACTGCCGCTCGTACTTCTTAAAGGTGCTCTTCACCCGGGAGCTGGCCCAGAGGGAGAAGAGAAAGGCAGGCATGACGAAGAGAAGGTAAGTGGAATCGAAATACAAAGGTATCCCTCCCGAGAAGAATTTGCCTCAGTTTAGAATAGGTTGCGGATGAGGTCGGCCCCGGCGATAAAGGTCCCGATGGAGGCCCCAATGTTGGAGAGCATCACCACCAGCAGCACCCGCAGAAATTTATTGCGGAAGAAGCGCCGGGGATTCAAAATATCGTCGTGTATGCTCTGGAGGTCGGACACCGTGGGCTTTTTCACCCAGGCCTGGACCAAGCCGCTGATCCACCCCACCGCCAACAGGGGGTTCAAAGTGGAGAAGGGGGCCACCACAAAGGAGGTAAGCACCGTGAGGGGGTGGCCGAAGGAGAGAATGGTGAAGAGGGCGGCCAGGCACCCTGTCCACAGCACCCAGGCGGAGAGCTGATGGAGCCCCGTTTGCACACTGCCCACGAAGGCGTAGATGAGAAGACCTATGATGGCCAGGGGGATGGCCCAGGAGACCACAGACCCCATCTTGCCCTTGGGGGGCAGCTGGGTAATGGCCTCAATATCCACCTCCCGGTGTATCTCCTGGAGTATGCCCGGGACATGAGCGCCGCCCAGGATAGCCACCACCTTATCCCCCGGTGCGTTTTTGATTTGATGGGAGAGGTATTGATCCCGCTCGCCGATGAGGATATCGCCGATCTTGGGAAAGGATTTTCGCATATCGTGGAGGACGGATTCCAAAAGGTCGGTTTCCAAAAGCTCCTTTAAGTCCGCTTCTCCCACCTCGTCATCATCGTCGAAGGAGATGAAAAGGCTGGTGAGAAGCTTGCACTTTTCCCAGAGGTTTAATTTGCGCCAGATCCGCAGGAAGGTGGTTTGAATATCCCTGTCGGCCAGAACCAATTGGGCCCCAACCTCGTCGGCGCTTTTGATGCCCTGGAGCATCTCGCCCCCCACCTGGGTGCCCAGGCGCTTGGCGATTTTTCGCTGGTAGGAGCCTAGGGCCAGGTTTGCCAGCATGAAGCCTGCCCGCTTGGATTTTACCACCTGGACGATGTCCGTTTCCTCCCAGGCTTTGGGGTTTTTGATGGTCTCAAAGCGCTTATCATCCAGCTCGATGCAAACGCTGTCGGGCCGCTCTGCCGCGATGACCTCTCGCACCAGGGCAACGCTCTCCTGGGAGACGTGGGCGGTACCCACTAAGATGATTTCTTTTCCGTTTATATGAAGTCTTGTGACTGGTTCTCTGGCCATGGTTTCGGCTCCTTCTCTTGGGGTCAGTTTATGGAATCGGAAGCTATTATATCATAAAAAAAGCTTTTTGCGGCGGAAAAGAAAAAAATTTACAAAAGGCCCGAAACCCAGTATAATAGTGCCTTACAGAAAACCGCTAGGAGGCAGCCATGATCTATCTAAACTGCGACTATAATGAGGGGGCCCACGAGAATATCCTCAAAGCACTTTGGGAGACCAATATGACCCAAAGCCCCGGCTACGGCGAGGATGCCTTTTGCCAGGAGGCCAGGGAGCTGATACGCGCCCACTGCGAAGGAGACCCCGCTGTCCACTTCTTAGTAGGGGGCACCGGGGCCAATCTCACCGTCATCAGCGCTGCCCTTCGGCCCCACCAGTGCGTCCTCTCCGCCCAGCAGGGCCACATCAACGTCCACGAAACCGGTGCCATAGAGGCGGGGGGCCATAAGGTGATTCCCCTGCCCAGCCAGGACGGCAAACTCACCGCCAGCCAAATTCGGGAAGCCGTGGAGGGCCACTGGAGAGACGGCGCCCACGAGCACATCACCCAGCCTAAGCTGGTCTACCTCACCTTCCCCACGGAATTGGGGGCCATTTACACCAAGGCGGAGCTGGAGGAGGTTCACGCCCTCTGCCAAGAGCACCGCCTGCTCCTCTACATAGACGGCGCGCGGCTGGGCTACGGCCTCACCTCCCGGCAGTGCGACGTGACCCTTCGCGATCTCTCCCGCCTGTGCGATGTGTTTTACATAGGGGGAACCAAGCAGGGTGCCCTTTTTGGGGAGGCGGTGGTAATCCAAAACCCCGCCATTGCCGAGGACTTTCGCTATATCATGAAGCAAAAGGGCGGCATGATGGCCAAGGGACGGCTTTTGGGCATCCAGTTTCGGGAGCTCTTTCGGGAGGGGCTCTACTTTCAGATGGCCAAGGAGGCCAATATCCTGGCGGACAAGCTCCGGGGCGCGCTGGGGGATGGCGGCTATGTAATCCCTGTGGACCACGGCACCAACCAGGTCTTCGCCGTGATGCCCGATACTCACCTGGAAATCTTGGGCAAGGGCTACGTCTACGAGTATTTTGAGCGGGTGGACGAGAAGAACAGCCTGGTGCGCTTTTGTACCAGCTGGGCCACCCAGGAGGGGCAGATCGACGCCCTCATCCGCGATATCAAGGCTTTATAAGGGTAGACAGGCGCGGGAGTGACCCTCTCGCGCCTGTTTTTTTGTAAAAGGCCAAAATCCCCTTTACAGTCGCACTTTACTCTGATACCATATGAAAGAAAACGGAAACCCAAGGTGAAAGGGAGGCCGCTATGAAAAAGAACCCCAAGGAGAAGGACGACCTGCTGTATGAGAGCATTCTCAAGCTGGAAACCGTGGAGGAGTGCCGCAATTTCTTTGAAGATCTCTGCACCGTGGCAGAGCTGCGGGCCATGGAGCAGCGCATTGAAGTGGCCATGTACCTGCACCAGGGCCTGATCTATAACGATATTTTGGAGCGCACCGGGGCCAGCAGCGCCACCATCAGCCGGGTAAATCGCTGCCTGCGCTACGGCGCCGAGGGCTATGAGACCATCCTGCCCCGGATGTTGGATTATTGGAACCAGCGGGGGAAGGACTGATGGAGGGCTACGGCGCATTAGCGGGTTCCTACGACGGCTTTACCAGGGATGTAGACTACCCGCGCTGGGCAGACTATGTGGAAAAGCAGTTTCAAAGGGCTAAAAAGCCGGTGCACACCGTCCTGGATTTAGCCTGCGGCACAGGCAGCCTCACCTGGCTTTTGGCCCGGCGGGGCTATGAGATGATAGGGGTAGACCTCTCCCCGGAGATGCTCTCCCAGGCCATGGAAAAGGAGGAGGACGAGGAGATCATCCCCCCGGTGTTCCTCTGCCAGCCCATGGAGTGCTTGGATTTGTACGGGACAGTCGACGCCTGCATCTGCGCCCTGGACAGCGTGAACCACGTGACCCGCTCCAAAACCCTGGGGGAGGCCTTTCGCCGGGTGGCGCTGTTTTTAGAGCCGGGTGGCCTCTTTCTCTTCGACGTGTTAACCCCCGCCTACTTCGAGGCCCTGGACGGCCAGGTTTTTCTGGACGAGACCCAGGAGGCCTTTTGCGTTTGGCGGGCCCAATATGCCCCACGCAGGCAGCTCTGCACCTATGCCATGGACCTGTTCCAGCGGGAAGGGGCCCTTTGGCAGCGGGAGGAGACCCTGCAGCAGGAGCGGGCCTACACCCAGGAGGAGATTTGCGCCCTTTTGGAGGAGGCGGGCTTCTGCCGCATCCGCAGCCACGGAAACTTAAAGATGAGCGCCCCCAAACCCGGGGAGGGGCGGCTCTTTTTCACTGCTTGGAAGAGAGGATAAACTATGGATCGCATCATTCGAATGATCGCCAAGGACGCACCCATTAAGGCCATGGCCATCGCCGCCACAGACCTGGTGGAGCGGGCCAGGCAGATACACGATACCACCCCCGTGGCCACCGCCGCCTTAGGGCGCACCCTTATGGCCGCCTCCCTTTTGGGGAACGATTTGAAAACAGCCGAGGGCTCTGTTACCGTGCGCTTTGCTGGCGGCGGGCCCCTGGGCACCGTTCTGGCCGTGTCTGACAATGAGGGCAACGTCCGGGGCTATGTGCAAAACCACCTGGCAGACCTGCCACCCAAGGCCCCCGGTAAGCTGGACGTGGGCGGCGCTGTGGGGGTAGAGGGCTCCCTCACCGTTATCAAGGACTTGGGGATGAAGGAGCCCTATGTGGGTACGATTCCCCTGGTTTCCGGGGAGATCGCCGAGGACATGACCGCCTATTTCGCCGAGAGCGAGCAGATTCCCAGTGCCTGCGCCCTGGGGGTACTGGTGGATAGGGACAGATCGGTTCTCACGGCGGGGGGCTACCTTATCCAGCTGCTTCCCGGGGCGGGCGATGCCGTCATCGAAAGGATAGAGGAGGGCATTCGGGCTCTGGGCGCGGTGACTCCGGCCCTGCAGAAGGGCCTGGGCCCCCAGGAGATCTTGGAGACAGTCCTCCAGGGCTTTTCCTTGGAGCTTTTGGAGGAGCAGGAGATTTCCTACCGCTGTTATTGCAGCCGGGAGCGGATGGAAACGGCCCTCATCAGCCTGGGCCGGGAGGAGCTGGCGGCCATGATCCAGGAGCAGGGCGAGGCAAGGCTAACCTGCCAGTTTTGCGATATGGTTCAGGTGTTCCAAAAGCCTGAGCTGGAGGCGATTTTGGCTGCTATGTGAGGAGGCGGCGGCTTTTGGAAACCTGCCCAAAAATATTTGGAAAGGTGGTTGACAAAGGCCCCGGGCTCTAGTATAATAAACTTCGCCGCTTAGAAGGCGGCCGTGTTGGGAGCATAGCTCAGCTGGTAGAGCACATGCCTTACAAGCATGGGGTCACAGGTTCGAGCCCTGTTGTTCCCACCAACTGGCTCGGTAGCGAAGTCGGTTATCGCGCCGGCCTGTCACGCCGGAGATCGAGGGTTCAAGTCCCTTCCGAGTCGCCAACGGGTACCACTCGGTACCCAACATGCCTCTGTAGCTCAGTCGGTAGAGCAGCGGACTGAAAATCCGCGTGTCGTTGGTTCGATTCCGACCGGAGGCACCACTCTGCAAGGTCTAATCCCCTTGCAGAGCCAAATGCGAGTGTAGCTCATCTGGTAGAGCGCCACCTTGCCAAGGTGGAGGTAGCGAGTTCGAGCCTCGTCACTCGCTCCAAAATACCCTGTGAGGCCCGCCTCATGGGGTATTCGATTCGGCGCCATAGCCAAGTGGTAAGGCAGAGGTCTGCAAAACCTTTACCCCCAGTTCAAGTCTGGGTGGCGCCTCCAAAAGAACATCCGAAAGGGTGTTCTTTTTTTGTCTTAGGCGCATTCTTCAAAATTCAGCCGTCTTTTTTGGCCCCTCGTGATAGGTGAAAGCCCTGCAAAAGAAAACCCCTTCGGAACAGTAAAGGCTGCCGAAAGGGTTTTTTCTTATTCTATTGCCGCTGTGGGGGCCCCTGGGCGCAAGGGCGTGTAGGGCAGGTTTTGCAGCGCTTCTACAGGGGTGGTTTGAGAAATCAAAACCTCTACCCGGCGGTTTTTCTGGCGGCCCTGGGCCGTGGCATTGCTGGCGATGGGGTGAGACTCCCCATAGCCCCGGGCGCTGAAACAGGCCGGGTCCATGCCGCTGTCCTGAATTAGAAGCCGCAAAAACTCCACGGCCCTGTCTACGCTGAGCTGCCAGTTGGTGTAGCCTTCGATATAGGTGGGGACGTTGTCCGTATGGCCGCCCACCACGATTTCGAAGGGGCGCTCCGCCTTGTGGTTCTCCCGGAGGATTTGGGCGATGACCGTGACCTTTTCCAGCATCACGTCGCTGACCTCCTTGCTGCCCGAGTCGAACCAAATGTCGTTGGTCAGGGTGAGGAGCACGTTTTGCCCCTCCTTCCGGATAGACACGGTCTCCTGGAGGTCGTTTGCCACCACATAGTCGCTGATGGCGCTGTACAGGCTGTCCAGGCTGCTGTCTCCGGTTTCCTGATCAGGCTCAGTGATTTGGGGATAGGGCATGGCGGCAGGGTCCAGCACCTGGCTTTGAAAGGCGGGGGGCGGGCCGAATGCCTCGTGCATGGCCTCCATCACGGCGTTATACTTTTCCTTGTCCACGGTAGAACTGGCGAAGAGGACGATAAAGAGGGCTAAAAGCAGGGTTAAAAGATCGGCATAGGGAATCAGCCAGCTCTCGTCCATGTGCTCCTCGTGGTCCCGGTGCTTTCCCTTACCCTTCATTCCTGCTTCTCCTTTTTCCGCGGCCTGCCGCCCTTTCCTCCACTGCCCTTGCCCCCTAACATACGGGTGCGGCTGGGGATAAAGCTCATGAGGTCGTCGCGAATCATCTTGGGGTTCTTGCCGGAGCAAACGGCAACAGTGCCCTCCATGATGATGTGACAGACCAAAACCTCCTGCTTCGATTTCCGCTTCAGCTTATTGGCCATGGGGTGCCAGAGAACGTAGCCTGTAAAAATACCCAGCAAGGTGGCAATAAAGGCGGCGGAGATGGCATGGCCTAATTTTTCCACGTCATTCAGGTCCCCCAGGGCGGCGATGAGGCCCAGCACTGCGCCCAAAACACCCAGGGTAGGGGCATAGGTACCGGCCTGGGTAAAGATCTGGGCTCCGGCAGCGTGGCGGGACTCCATAGCCGCCAGGTCGTCCCCCAAAGACTCGTAGATTCGCTCGCTGTTGGCCCCGTCTACCAAAAGCTGAAGGCTGTGGGCCATGAAGGGGTCTTCCTCCTGATTCAGCATGGGCTCCAGGGAAAGAAGCCCCTGCTTTCGGGCGATCTCCGCCATGGAAACCATCCGCTCAATGGCCTCCTCCGGGGATTGGTGCCGGGTTTTGCCGAAAACGATGGCAAAGAGCTTGCCTATGTTTTTAATCTCCTGGGCAGGGGTGGCGATGAGAACGGCCCCTATAGTGCCCAGCAGGATGATGGAAAAAGCAGCGGGGTTTAACAGCGCCGTGAAGGAAACGCCCTTAAAAAACATACCGGCCACCACGGCCACAAGGGCAACCAAAAGCCCCGCAATCGACATGATATCCATCCGTCGGCACTCCTTTCCATAAACCATTCGGGATAAGTATAGCACAGGCCTATTTTTAAGGCAGGCTTTCGTAAGTATAAAAAATGACAAAAAGGGCAAAAGTTCGGGGGAATTAAAAAAACCCGGCCCCCGGGAAAGCTCCACCGGGCACGGGTTTTTTGTTCAGGTTTTAAGGATACCGCACCCGCAGGAAGACGTAACCCTGGTTGGCGGTGGAGGCCAGCTCGAAGGAGGACCCATCGTCTAAATGCAGCTTTTGCCGCAGCCGGGAGATGTTGACCTTGACGGCGTTACCCATGGTCTCCGGCCCGGCGCCCCAAACGGCCTCGTAAATCTGGGCCTGAGAAAGCTCCTGCCCCCGGTTTTCCACCAGGTAGCAAAGGAGGGAAAACTCCCGCCGGGTCAGGCTTAATGCCTCCCCCGAGAGGGTGGCCGTGCCCGTGGACAGGTCGATGGAAAGGGGGGGCAGGTCGATGCGCCCCTGGCCGAAGCCCCGCCGCCGCAACAGGGCAGACACCCTGGCCCCCAGCACATGGAGGCTGTGGGGCTTGACGATGTAGTCGTCCCCGCCGGTTTCCAGGCCGGTGACGATTTGGCCCTCGGCCCCCAGGCAGGTGAGGAAAATCACCGGGGCGGAGGTGGTCTCCCGCAGCTCTCGGCAGAAGTCGTAACCCGAGCCGTCGGGCAGGTTCACGTCCAGGAGGATGAGGTCGGGGGGAAATTCCCACAGGCAGGCTCTGGCGGCCTTTAGGGTTTCGGCGGTGTGTACCTCATAGCCGCATTCGGTGAGGTAGCGCAGGTTTACTTGGAGCACATCGGTTTCGTCTTCTACCAAAAGGATACGGGGCTGTTTCATAAAAAGCCTCCTTCTGTGGCGGGCGAGGGGGTCAGTTGTGGTCAGCGGTCGGAGAAAAGCTCTAAAGAGGCGGTGGGAACGGTTTCTCCACTCCCCTGGGTGATGCCGCAGGCGGCGCGCAACCCCTCGACCTGGGCTAAGAGGATGGACTTATGGTTGGGAGAATTCATCCAGGCTGTCACCACGTAGGCGGCCATTACCTTGGGGTCGGAATAGTCCATATTGGTGGGGTAGTACTGGTTGCACTCGTAAAAGTGATAGGAGCTCTGGGCGGCCAGGGTGGGATAGACCGTCCAAAAGGCCTCCCCGTTGGGCCGCTTGTGGCTAAAGGTTTTTTGCAGCTCCTGGGCGCGGAGGGTGGCGCCGCTTTGCAGGGCCCCGTCGTAGGTTACTTTGGAGAGGCCCACCTTGGCCCGCTCTAGGTTCACCAGGCGGATTACCTCATTGTTAAAGATGGTGAGGTAGTTTTCATCCACCACATAGGGCTTTGTGGGGCCCGCCTCCAACCCGGGGACGGCACAGACGGCCACAGAGGCCTGGGTGATGAAAACCTCGCCCGTGGGGGTGGTGCAGGACCATTTCACCGTGACCACCCCGGTTTTCAGGGGGACAAAGCGGTCGTTCTCCACCCCCAGCACCGTGGGGTCGCTAATGGAGAGCAGGGCGATGGTATAGCCCGTGTCTCCCAAATTTTCCTGGGCCTCGGGGCGCAGGAGGGAATAGATCCCCACCCCTGTGGTATCCGTGGTAAAGGTGAAGGCGGCGGCAGAGGGGCCGAACCAGGTGGGCAGGGCTTGGCCGCCTGTGGAAAGGCCCTGGGCCTGAAGCTTTTGGCACAGGCGCTGGAGCAGGGCGCAGGCCTCAGCCCGGGTGACGTTTTTCTGGGGTTGCAGCGCGCCCTTATCGTTCCCGGTGAGCAGGCCGCAGACCCGCAGGGTCTCCACCGCCGGGGCTGCGCTCTGGCTGATTTTAGAGGCGTCGATAAATTGGGCCCTGGCCTGGGGGTCCGAGGGCAGGGTGACTTCTTTATAGCTTAAGTAATTGGAAACCATCACAGCCGTTTGCTCCCGGGTGAGGCTGCGGTTGGGGGAAAAGGCGGTGGAGGAGGTGCCCTGGGCGATTCCTGCTGAAAGGGCCCAGGTGATGTAGGGAGCCCAGTAGGCCTCGGGGGCCACATCGCTAAACTGCGTGCTTGGGGGATAGTCGCCGGCTGTGATGCCCTCCAGTCGTCCTAAAATGGTCACCAATTGCCCCCGGGTCACGGGACTGTGGGGGGAAAAGGCCGTGGCGGAGGTGCCGGCCACCAGTCCGTTCCGGGCGGCATAGTCCACGGCGCCATAGTACCACTGGGAGCTGTTGACATCCACAAAGCCCTCGGCCCCCAGGGCGGCGGCGGGGGACAGGAAAAGGGTGGTCAGGAGAAGGAGGGCGGCGGTGCGCCTTCCTGCATTTCGCAAAGTGAAACCCATAAGTTGGCTCCTTCGGTTATTTTCTGGTGTGGCCCTTAGGAGGGCAGGGGGAGGGGCCTCGTGGTGTTGCGCAGCCAGGCGGCCTCCTGGGGGGGCAGGTGGGGGGCGATGGTCTTATACACCCGGCTGTGGTATTGGTTCAGGGCCATGATCTCGTCCCGGCTCAGGAGGTGGGGGAGGATGGCCGTGGGCTCGAAGGGGGCTAAGGTGAGAGGCTGAAAGGCCAGGAAGGGGCCGAAGGAAGTCTCCTCCCATTCTACGCACAGCAGCAGGTTTTCCAGGCGGATGCCATATTGGTCAGGCAGGTAAAGGCCCGGCTCATTGGAGGTGATCATCCCCGGCTCCAGGGGGACGCTCTCCGCCCGCTTCCAATAGATGCTCTGGGGCCCCTCGTGTACACTTGAAAAGTACCCCACGCCGTGGCCTGTGCCGTGGTTGTAATCCAGGCCCATGGCCCAAAGGGGGGCTCGGGCCAGGGGGTCTAGGGTGGCCCCGGTGCAGCCCTTGGGAAAGCGGGCCATGGAGAGGCGCAGATGCCCCTGCAAAACGGCGGTGTAATGTTCCTTTTGGATGGTATCTAGAGGGCCTAAGGCAATGGTGCGGGTGCAGTCTGTGGTGCCTTCTAAATACTGGCCCCCCGTGTCCGCTAAGAGAAAGCTCCGGGGGGAGAGGGTAGCGTCTGTCCCCTCTGTGGCGCTGTAATGGATGATGGCGCCGTTGGGCCCATAGCCTATGATAGGAGCAAAGCTGGGGCCCTGGTAGTGGGTGTTGGAAAGGCGGAATTCCTCCAGCTTTTCCGCCGCGCTCACTTCGGTGATGGGGATTTTTCCCACCTGGGTCTTGAGCCAGTAGAGGAAGCGGCAAAGGGCCACCCCGTCGTATTCGTGGGCCTTTTTCATGTTGGCGATCTCCGTGGGATTTTTGATGGCCTTCATGGCTATGGTGGGGGAGGGGGCGTTCTTTAAGGAAGCCCCGGCGGGCAGAGCGGTCAGGAGGCTTTCGTTCACAGTCTTGAAATCCAGGTGGACCCGGGCGTCCGGGGGCAGGGCAGCAGCCCAGGGATAAAAATCGCCGTAGGGGCGCAGCTGCACGCCGTCGGTGGCCAGGGCCTCCTCGTCCCAGGGAGAGATGGCTCCGGGGTGGACGAAGAGAAAGGCGGCCTTAGGGGCCAGGGCAAAGTAGGCCATGGCAACAGGGGTGCAGGGAATATCCCGGCCCCTGAGATTCAAAGTCCAGGCGATGTCTTCTAAGTTGGTGAGGAAGAAATACTCGCAGTCTGCCTTCTCCACCGCGCCACGCACCCGGCGCAGCTTCTCGCCCCGGCTCTCTCCGGCGTAGAGCTCGGACAAAAGCCAGGCGGGCTGGGGCTGGAGGAGGGGCCGCTCCTTCCAAACCTGAGAAACCAGGTCTAACTCTGTCCTGACGGTAATGCCCAGGGGGGAGAGGACGTCCTTATACTGGGCGGCATCCCAGCCCGAGAGGCAGCGGCCGTCGAAGGCAAAGGTGTCCCCCTTTTTGAGGGTGTCCTTCAGATGGGCCCCTATGGTGGGGACGCCGGGCTCCCCCTGTCGCATCAGGGTAATGCCGGAGTCCTCCAGCTGGGCGGCGGCCTGGAGGAAGTAGCGCCCGTCTGTCCAAAGGCCCGCCCAGTCCTCCAGGACCAAAAGGGTGCCGGCGGAGCCGGTAAAGCCGGAGAGGTAGGCCCGGGCAGCAAAATGAGCCCCCACATATTCACTGCCGTGACTGTCGGCAGTGGGAACGAGGGCGGCGGTGATTTGATGGTGTTTCATCAATGCGCGCAGGTTGTTTAAAGGAGTGTCCATGGAGATGCCTCCGATCATCAGGAAAGGTCAGGCCAAATAGCCCAGGCAGCGGAAGAGGAAGAGCCAAAAGGTGAGGGTAAAGGCGGAAAACAGGGTGGTGAGAACGATGACGGAAACAGAAAGCTGCCCCTCGTGACCCATATTTCGCGCCATAATATACGAGGTGGGGGTGGTGGTGCTGCCCAGCATGACAATGAGAGCCGCCAGCTTTTCGCCGGTAAAGCCCAGGAGGATGGCTAAGGGGAGAAACAGGGCGGGCAGCAGCAGTAGCTTGATCCCTGTGGCAGCCAAGGCGGGCCGGATCTTGGCGATAGCCTGGCCCCCCTGAAAGCTGGCCCCGATGGAAAGTAGGGCCAGAGGCGTCGCCAGGGCGGAAATGCTGCTCAGGGTTTTGTCTAAGATAGGTGGGAAGGCGCTGTGGCCCAGGGCGGAAAAGAGCAGCCCCAGGGCGATGGCGATAATGATGGGGTTCTTTAGGATATCCCAAAAGGCCACGCCAAGGCGGGATTTTAAGGGGATATCCCGCTGCTTCGGCCCTTCTAAGGTCAGGACTAGCACCGCATAGATGTTAAAGAGGGGGACGCTGCCTAAGATCATCAAAGGCGCCATGCCCACGGTGCCGTAAAGGCCCTTTAAGATGGCGCAGCCTAAAATAGCGGCGCTGGAGCGGTAGGAGGCCTGGACGAATTCGCCGATAAGGGTTTTGTCTTTGAGAAAGCGCCGGGCAAAAAACCAGAGGGCGAAGAAAACAAGGCTGGTGACCCCGGCGCAGAAGAGGAGATATTTTAGGTCAAACTGGCCGCTGACCTGGGTTTCCATCATGTCCAAAACCAGCATCACCGGCAGGGCCAGGTGGAACACCAGCTTGTCGCACACCGCGCAGAAGGGCCCGTCGAGCAGGCCGAAACGGCGCAGGAGATGGCCCAGGACGATGAGGAGGAAGACGGGAACGGTGGCGTTTAGGCTAAAGAGCAGGCTATCCATATACGGCCGCCCTCCTTTGGTAACAGATCCAACGCCTAAGTATACCATAAAATTTTCTCAAGGGAAAGAGAGTTGCGCCTGTGACCTTGAATATTTTCGCGTTTTGGGATAAAATGACGTCAAAAGAATCGGTGAAGATACCTCAGGCGGAAAGTGGGTGAGCGGGATGGAGATCAGAGAAGTAACCTGGGCCGATTTGTGCCCCCTGCTGGAGCTTTACACCCATTTGCATCAGAACGCGGTGCCGGAAGAATGCCAGGCCATTTCTGCCCTTTGGCAGGAGATTCTGACGGATAAAAACCACCATATTTTACTGGGTTTTTTGGAGGGGCGGGCGGTGTCCTCCTGCGTTCTGGTGATCGTGCCCAACCTGACCAATGGCCAGCGGCCCTATGCCCTCATCGAAAATGTGGTGACCCACGCGGCTTATCGGGGAAAGGGCTACGCCGCCCGGGTGCTGCAAAGGGCTAAGGAGCTGGCCCTGGCGCGGGGCTGCTATAAGATCATGCTGATGACAGGGTCAAAGCAGGAGGGCGTTTTGAGTTTTTATGAAAAGGCGGGCTATAACAGGCAGGACAAAACCGCCTTTATCCAGTGGCTTACCTAGAAAGGAGCGATTCCCGTGAAAAAGATAGTATTTACGCTAAGCTTAGTGGTTTGTTTGTTGGTTGCATTGACCGCCTGCCAGACAGCCCAGGAGACAGATGGCTCAGGTGTGGAGGCGGCCTACATGATGATTTTGGAGGACCTTTGGGAAACAGACCAGGCGCTCAACGGCGAGAAATACCTGGCAGTGGACCTCTCCAAAGTGATGCTGGAGGATACCGAAGCCCTGGAAGCGCTGTTGCAAGAGTTCTGCGATGCCCATGGCTTTGAATTGCTCTTGGATACCTTTGACGGTCTGGTGGAGAAAGACTACATTCCGGAGGGGGTTAGTTTTACAGAGGGTTCCTTCATCGCCTATGAAGATACCGAATCCGGCCCGGATCAGCTGGTCACCGCGGCATACAAGTGGAAGGGAAACCTCGGCGCCATAGGCGGAGAGTATACCGTAGAAAAGAAAGACGGCGCCTGGGAAATCACAAAGATAGAAGTCCAGTGGATCAGCTAAGAAGACCAAGTTGAGCACCTTAGAGAAAAAACAGGAGTGAAGAAGCACATGGAAATCAAAACCGCAGCCATCGTGGGAGCCGGGGCCCTGGGGGTCGTCTGGGGTCAGTATTGCCTCCCCGTTCTGGGTCGGGAGAACCTCGTTTTCCTAGCCGATGCAGACAGAGTATCCCGCTATCAAAAAGAGGGCATATACTGCAACGGCAAGCTCTGCGACTTTCGTTATTCCGCGGGGGAGGGCGAGAAGGCCGTCGACCTGGTAATCATCGCCGTAAAGGCCGGGGGCCTCCGGGACGCCATGGACCACGCCGCCCATGTGGTGGGGGAGAGCACCACACTCCTTTCCCTACTCAACGGCGTTACCAGCGAGGAGGAGCTCTCCGCCCGCTTCGGACCCGAGAAGGTCATCTACTCCGTAGCCCAGGGGATGGACGCCCTGCGGGTGGGCAACCAGGTCACTTACAGCATGCCCGGAGAGCTGCGGATGGGCATCGTGAAGGATACGCCTGCGCTGCGGGAAAGGCTAAGGGCCCTGGATGACCTTTTGAACAAGACGGGCTACAAGCACACCATGGAGGAGGACATCCTCCACCGCCTCTGGGGCAAGCTGATGATGAACGTGGGGGTCAACCAGGTCTGTACTGTCTTTGAAACGGACTACGGCGGGGTGCAAAGGCCCGGCGAGGCCCGCGACATCCTCATTGCCGCCATGGAAGAAGTCCGCGCAGTGGCCGCCGCCAGGGGCATTACCCTCACGGAGCAGGACAGAGACGGGTATTTAGCCCTCATGGACTCCCTCACCCCTGAGAGCATGCCCTCTATGCGCCAGGACGGCTTGGCGGGGCGGAAAACCGAGGTGGATATCTTCGCCGGGACCATCCTGCGCTATGGGGAAGCCCTGGGTCTTGCGACCCCGGTGAACCGCTGGATTTACGATAAGGTGACGGAAATCGAATGGGGCTTTGAGCAGGCGCAAAAAGGCTGAATTGACAAATTGTTGAAATACGACCCGCATCCTGACAGGAGATAAGGGGCGAATTCGTGAAAAGAGCCAAGGGGGTATCCTTTCCCCGCGGGTTTCTGGCGATTTTGCAACAAATTGGCGAAGCTGCATTGACAGAAGGATTTTACAGTGTTATTCTTTTGTACAGTGAATCGAGAAAAATCCACAACTGGGAGCAATTACCATGAACAAGTTCTTTACTGTAATTAAGGGTCGACTGCTTCACATTATTCTTAGCCTGCTGGTAGTTGGTAAGAATAGTGCTAAAGTCATACCCACATAGGATTTGTAATAAGATGGCGCTGCCGGGGGAGTAAAGCTCCCGCAAGCCATACAGTGGATTTACAAGCCCTGCGGTCTGACGAAAAGATCGCAGGGCTCTTATTATTCTGAGAGGAAGAGATATCTATGGAAATGACCGGCGCAAAGATACTCATGGAGTGCCTTTTGGAGCAGGAGGTAGACACGGTCTTCGGCTACCCCGGCGGCACCATCCTAAACGTCTACGACGAGCTGTATCATTACTCCGACCGCATACGCCATATCCTGACTTCCCACGAGCAGGGCGCCTCCCACGCGGCCGACGGCTATGCCCGCAGCACCAATAAGGTGGGGGTCTGCTTTGCCACCTCGGGCCCCGGTGCCACCAACCTGGTCACCGGCATTGCCACCGCCTATATGGACTCCTCCCCCGTGGTCTTTATCACCTGCAACGTGACGGAAGACCTCATCGGCAAAGATTCCTTCCAGGAGGTGGACATTGTGGGCATTACCATGCCCATTACCAAGTGCAATTACCTGGTGCGGGACGTGGAGAGCCTAGCGGATATCATCCGGGAGGCCTTCGCCATAGCCAGAGGCGGACGGCCCGGCCCTGTGCTCATCGACATTATGAAAAATGTTACGGCGGAAACGGCAGACTACGTCCCCCTGCCCCGGGAGCGGCACCACTCCTCCGGGAGACTGCGGGCCCTTATCCGCCGGTCTTCCCACGATCTGAAGATGCCCGAGGTGGATCACGAAGATTTGGACAAGCTGGTGTCCATGATCGCCGAGTCGAAAAAGCCCCTGATCCTCTGCGGCGGCGGCGTGGTAAGAAGCCGCGCCCACCGGGAGTTTAAGGTCTTTGCCGAGCGCATCGACTCGCCCGTGGCTCTTACCCTTATGGGTGCGGGGGCCATGGAGGGGCGAAACCCCTTGGTCACCGGCATGATAGGCATGCACGGCACCCAGGCCTCCAACACCGCCTGCGACCGCTGCGACCTTCTGATTGCCATCGGCTGCCGCTTCTCCGACCGGGTGGCCCTGAAGATCGACACTTTTGCAAGACATGCCAAGGTGGTCCACATCGACGTGGACAGGGCGGAGATCAACAAAAACGTCCCCACCGACCACCACATCATCGGGGACGCCAAGCAAGTCCTGGCTCTGTTGAACCTCATGGTGCCCAAGATGGATCACGACGAGTGGAAAAAGGAAGTCTTCTCCCACCGGACGGAAACGGTTTACGACAACGGCTCCGAGACCCTCACCCCCAAGCAGGTGCTTAACGCCATCGCCCGCATCGTCCCCCAGGACACCATTGTCTCCACCGACGTGGGCCAGCACCAGATGTGGTCCATCCAGCACTTCCACTTTGATTATCCCGGCCAGCTCCTCACCTCCGGCGGCTTCGGCACCATGGGCTTCGGCCTGGGGGCTGCCATAGGCGCAAAAGCTGCCCATCCGGAAAAGACCGTCATCCACATGACCGGCGACGGCTGCTTCCGGATGAACAGCCACGAGATGGCCACGGAGGAGCACTATAACCTCCCTGTCATCACCTGCATCTTCAACAACGGGACCCTGGGCATGGTGCGTCAGTGGCAGAGCCTCATTTATGACAAGCGCTACTCCCAGACGGATTTAGACCGGGGCCCCGACTTTGTAAAGCTGGCGGAGGCCTACGGACTGAAAGGCAAGCGGGTCACCAACGTGGAGGAGATGGAAGCAGCCCTTCAAGACGCCCTGGCCTGCGGCTGCGGCTATGTCATCGACTGCGCCATCGACACAGATGAGCTGGTGCGGCCCATGGTGAGAGCGGGCACCCACATCACCAATTTCCTGATCGATTAAGGAGGGGTTAAGATGAGAGATATTAAACGATACACCATGTCCGTCCAGGTGGACAACGAGGCCGGCGTCCTCTCTCAGGTATCCCGCCTCTTCTCCCGTAAGGGCTTTAACATCGAGTCCCTTGCCGTGGGCACCACAGACAGCCCCCTGATCTCCCGCATTACCATAGAGGTGCTGGCAGATTCCCGCCAGGCTGACCTGATTTGCAACCAGCTGCGAAAGCTTTTGCCCGTCCATTCGGTAAAGCTTTTAGAGCCCAGCCAGTCCATCCGCCGGGAGCTGGTGCTGATGAAGGTTCTGGCCAAAACCAGCGAGACCCGCAACGAGGTCATTCAGGTGGCCAACATCTTCCGCGGCTCCATCATAGACGTATCCACGGAAACCCTGACCCTCTCCCTCATCGGCGACGAGAGAAAGACGGAGGCCATGCAAAAGCTTCTGGAAGAATTCGGCATCATCGAGATGGTGCGTACCGGAATGGTAGCATTAGAGCGAGGACAATATACGATTAACGAAGACACCAAAGAAAAAGGAGAATTTAATTATGGCAAAAATGTATTATGAAAAAGACTGCGATCTGGGGAAGTTAGACGGCAAGATTGTGGCTATTATCGGCTATGGCTCCCAGGGCCACGCCCACGCTTTGAACCTGCGCGACTCCGGGGTTTCTGTGATCATCGGCCTGCGGGAGGGCGGCAAGTCCTGGCCCGTGGCAGTGAAGGACGGCTTTGAAGTGTTGTCCGTTTCCGAGGCCACCAAAAAGGCCGACATCATCATGATCCTCATCAACGACGAGGCCCAGGGCGATATGTATAAGAAGGACATCGCCCCCTACCTCAGCGAGGGTAAGGCCATCGCCTTTGCTCACGGCTTTAACATCCGCTACCAGCAGATCGTGCCCCCCGCCAACGTAGACGTGTTCCTGGCCGCCCCCAAGGGCCCCGGCCACACCGTTCGTTCCCAGTATACCGCAGGTAAGGGCGTGCCCTGCCTCATCGCTGTGGAGCAGAACGCCACCGGTAAGGCCTACGATGTCGCCCTGGCCTACATTGCAGGCATAGGCGGCGCCCGTGCCGGCATCCTGGAAACCACCATGAACGAGGAGACGGAAACCGACCTCTTCGGCGAGCAGACCGTTCTCTGCGGCGGCCTGGTGGACCTGATGCGCTGCGGCTTTGAAACCCTGGTGGAGGCCGGTTACGCCCCTGAAAACGCCTACTTTGAGTGCATCCACGAGGTAAAGCTCATTGTGGACCTCATCAACAAGGGCGGCGTGGCTGCCATGAACTTCTCCATCTCCGACACTGCCGAATACGGCGAATACGTCTCCGGCCCCCGTGTGCTGCCCTACGAGGAGACCAAGAAGAATATGAAGGCTGTCCTCAATGACATTCAGGACGGGACCTTTGCGGGCCGCTGGATCGCCGAGAATAAGAACGGCCGTACCTTCCTCAACTCCAAGCGCGCCGCCCTTTCTAAGCACCCCATGGAAGTGGTGGGCAAGGAGCTCCGGGAGCACATGCTCTGGAAGAACGACGCAGACCTGGACACCGCATCTACCTAATAGCAATCTAGCAGCCGGGGAGGGGAAACCTTCCTCGGCTGCCACGGAAAGAGCCCTTTGACCGCACCGGAGGGCTTTCGTGAAAGGGCTGTTTCCGTGAAGTAAACCACTTAGAATTTCAACACTGGGAGGCCATGATATGCGTTCAGATCAAATCAAAAAAGGCGTGGAGCGCGCGCCCAACCGCAGCCTTTTATATGCCCTGGGGCTCACCGAGGAAGAACTGTCCCGCCCTCTCGTGGGCATCGTCAACTCCTATAACGAGATCGTCCCCGGCCACATGAACCTGGACAAGATCGTGGAGGCTGTCAAGGCCGGGGTGCGGGCCGCCGGGGGAACCCCCATCGAGTTTCCCGCCATTGCTGTCTGCGACGGCATTGCCATGGGCCACGAGGGGATGCGCTATTCCCTCGTTACCAGGGACCTCATCGCCGATTCCACCGAGGCCATGGTTACCGCCCACCAGTTCGACGGCCTGGTGATGGTGCCCAACTGCGATAAAAACGTGCCCGGCCTACTCATGGCGGCGGCCCGGCTGAATATCCCCACTATCTTTTGCTCCGGCGGGCCCATGATGGCGGGTAAGATGAAAAACGGCGACAGAACCTGCCTTTCCGACATGTTCGAGGCGGTGGGTGCCTACCACGCCGGGAACATGGATGAGGAGACTGTCCAGAACTACGTGGAGTCCGCCTGCCCCACCTGCGGCTCCTGCTCCGGCATGTACACCGCCAACTCCATGAACTGCCTCACAGAGGCCATCGGTATGGCTCTGCGGGGGAATGGGACCATCCCCGCCGTCTACTCCGCCCGGCTGCGCCTGGCCAAGGAGACGGGGATGAAGATTATGGAGCTCATAGCCAAGGACATTAAGCCCCGGGATATTATGACCGCTGCGGCTCTTCACAACGCTGAGACGGTGGACATGGCCCTGGGCTGCTCTACCAACACCATGCTCCACCTGCCCGCCATCGCCCACGAGGCCGGGGTGGAAATTAGCTTAGACGCGGCAAACGAGATCAGCGCCCACACCCCCAACCTCTGCCACTTAGCCCCCGCCGGGAATACCTTTATGGAAGACCTAGACGAGGCGGGCGGCGTTTGGGCTGTGATGGCGGAGCTGACGAAAAAGAACTTATTAGACACCACGGTGCTCACCGCTACGGGAAAAACCCTGGGAGAGAACCTGGATAAAGTAAAAAACCTTGACACCGATATCATTCGCCCCCTGGAGAATCCCTACTCCCAAAACGGCGGCATCGCCGTGCTGAAAGGCAATTTGGCCCCCGACGGCTGCGTGGTGAAGCGCTCCGCCGTGGCCCCGGAGATGATGAGCCACGAGGGTCCCGCCAGAGTGTTCAACTCCGAGGAGGAGGCCATCGTGGCCATCTACGGACGGAAAATCCAGGCTGGTGACGTGGTAGTCATCCGCTACGAAGGCCCCAAAGGCGGCCCCGGCATGCGGGAGATGTTAAACCCCACCTCCGCCATCTGCGGCATGGGCCTGGGGGAAAAGGTGGCCCTCATCACCGACGGGCGCTTCTCCGGGGCGACCCGCGGCGCAGCCATAGGCCACATCAGCCCCGAAGGCGCGGCGGGCGGCCCCATCGCCCTGGTAGAGGAAGGGGATCGCATCCACGTGGATATTACCAATTGTGCCCTGACCCTAAAAGTTTCCTCCGAAGAGCTGGAGAAGAGAAGAGCCAAGTGGACAGCCCCGGAGCCCAGAGTGAAAACCGGCGTGCTGGCCCGCTATGCCAAGCTGGTAAGCTCCGCCGACAAGGGCGCGGTTTTGACCCTGTAAGCCGGTGAGTAGCCAATAAAGGAGAGAGAATTGTGGAAATTAAGGTGACAAAAACCCAGAGCCCCAAGGAAAAGCCCACAGGGAAGCTGGGCTTCGGCAAGATATTTACCGACCATATGTTCATGATGGATTACACCAAGGGCAAAGGCTGGCACGACGCCCGCATCGTCCCCTACGGCGATCTCACCCTGTCTCCCGCCTCCATGGTCTTTCACTACGGCCAGGAGATGTTCGAGGGCCTCAAGGCCTATCGGGGCGAAAACGGCGAAGCCCTCCTCTTCCGCCCGGAGATGAACGCCCAGCGCACCAATAAGACCAACGAGCGCCTTTGCATGCCCCAAATGCCCGTGGAGGACTACGTGGAGGCCGTGCGGGCCTTAGTAGAGGTTGACCAGGACTGGATCCCCACAGACCCCGGCACCTCCCTCTACATCCGCCCCTTTATCATCGCCACGGAGCCTTACTTGGGCGTTGATGTGTCCAAAAACTACCTCTTTGTCGTGATTTTATCCCCCAGTGGAGCCTATTATGAAAGCGGCCTGGCCCCGGTGAGCATCTGGATTGAGGACGATTTCGTCCGGGCCGTGAAGGGCGGCATGGGTTACGCCAAAACCGGGGGCAACTACGCCGCCAGTCTCGCCGCCCAGGTCAAGGCCCACGACGCGGGCTACGCCCAAGTTCTCTGGTTGGACGGGGTGGAGCGGAAATACGTGGAGGAAGTGGGGGCCATGAACATCTTCTTCCAAATAGGCGGCACGGTCATCACCCCCATGCTCTCCGGCAGCATACTCCCCGGCATTACCCGCGATTCCGTTTTGACCCTCTGTCGGGATTGGGGACTGCCCGTGGAGGAGCGGCTACTCTCCGTGGAGGAAATCATTGCGGCCCAGAAAGACGGCAGCCTGCAAGAGGTCTTCGGTACGGGGACAGCGGCGGTAATCTCCCCCGTGGGCACCCTGCGCTATAAGGACGACATCCTCACCATAGGCACAGGAAACATCGGCCCCCTCAGCCAGAGAATTTACGACACTGTGACGGGCATACAGCTAGGGAAGCTGCCCGACAAATTCGGCTGGCGTTTTACGGTGTAACCTATGGATAAGATCACGTCCCGGCTCCTCCTGTACACCGGGGCAGGGGAGGGCAGTATCTTAGCACAGCTCTCCGCCATCATCCATGACTGGAAGGGCAAGGGCGACACCCCGGAGAACCTGCGCCGCCGGAGCTTTGCCCAGGTTAAGAGACTTTTGGAGCTGGCAACAGAATACGGCTTTGACGAAAACCTCTGGCAGAATTACCTCACCTTTCTGCTGATGATGGAGGAGAACCCCTTTACCCTCACCTGCGAGCGGGCGCAGCTCCCAGGGGGCTACTCCGTCAACCACTTCGCCAGGGGGGACGCCGCCGCTTTCCGCCAGCTCTTCCACTACGACTTCGGCCCCCTGGAGCGGGATTTGGAAATCGACTGTTTCCGAACAGTTTCCCACTACTACGCTGTTCCCAAAGCGGAGCGGCGGTATAACAAATCTGTGAGCCAGGGGGTCCAGGCCCTGTCCAAAGCCCTGGCCCAGGCCGGGGACGAGGAAGCGTTCTACCAGCGCCTTCATACCTATTATCAAGAGGTGGGGGTGGGGCTCTTTGGCCTGAATCACGCCTTCCGCGTCCAGGGAGAGGGGGAGCCCCTCTCCTTCCTGCCCATACACAACAGAGACAGGATACTCCTTTCCGACCTGGTGGGCTACGAAATTCAAAAGGAAAAGCTGCGGGAGAACACGGAGGCCTTCATCGAGGGCCGCAGGGCCAATAACGTTCTTCTCTATGGCGACAGTGGCACGGGTAAATCCTCCAGCGTTCGGGCCCTGCTGAACGAATACGGCCACCGTGGCCTGCGTATGGTGGAGCTCTATAAGCACCAGTTTAGGGAATTGCCCCTAGTTCTCTCCCGGCTGAAAAACCGCAACTATGCCTTCATCCTCTTCATCGACGACTTGTCCTTTGAAGACCATGAGGTGGAGTATAAGTTCCTCAAGGCCGTCATCGAGGGCGGCGTGGAGGAAAAGCCCCCCAATGTCCTCCTCTACGCCACCTCTAACCGCCGGCATCTCATTAAGGAGACCTGGAAGGACAGAAACGACACGGAGTTCACCGGAGAAATCCATCGCTCGGACACCGTGGAGGAAAAGCTCTCCCTCTCCAGCCGCTTTGGGGTGCAGATTAACTTCTCCAGCCCCAGCCGGGAGGAGTTTAAGACCATAGTCCGCGCCCTGGCTGCCCGGCAGGGTCTTACCATCCCGGAAGAAGAGCTCCTCTACGAAGCCAACCGCTGGGAGATGCGCCACGGCGGCGTCTCCGGCCGGACGGCGGCCCAGTTTGTCCACTACCTGGCCGGATGCCGGGCCCAATGGGGAAAGGAATCGTAACATGATTACACTGGACAAAGTTTACCACGCCGCGTTCACACTCAAAGGAGTGGCCCGGCGCACAGACCTGATAGACGCGCGGAACCTAGGCTCCCCCGCCCACATCTACCTGAAAACAGAAAACCTTCAGGTTACCGGCAGCTTTAAGCTCCGGGGGGCTTACTATAAGATCAGCCAGTTGGGCGAGGCCCAGAAAAAGGCGGGGATCATCGCCTGCAGCGCGGGCAATCACGCCCAGGGGGTTGCCCTGGCCGCCACCCGCATGGGCATCCCCAGCGTCATCTGTATGCCCGACGGCGCGCCCATCAGCAAGGTGGAGGCCACCAAGGCCTTTGGCGCCCAAGTGGTCCTGGTGAAGGGCGCCTATGACGACGCCTACGCCCACGCCTTAAAACTCCAGGAGGAGACGGGCAAGACCTTTATCCACCCCTTCGACGACGATGAGGTCATCGCCGGCCAGGGTACCATAGGCCTGGAGATCTTAGAGCAGCTGCCCGACGCCGATGCGGTGATCGTACCCATAGGCGGCGGCGGCTTGGCTGCCGGGGTGGCCTATACCATCAAGAGCCTGAACCCCAGAATCAAGGTCTACGGCGTCCAGGCTTCTTTGGCCTCCAGCATGGTGGAAAGCGTCAAGGCAGGGCAGGCCCTGACCCTGGACGCCGTGCCCACCTTTGCCGACGGCATCGCGGTAAAGCGCCCAGGGGAAACCACCCTGGCCATGATACGGGACTATGTAGACGAGCTGGTCACCGTTAGCGAGGACGAAATCGCCGCGTCTATCCTGGCCCTCATCGAAAAGCAGAAGCTGATCTCCGAGGGGGCCGGTGCCGTGGCTGTGGCCGCCGCCATGTTCGAAAAGCTGCCCATAGGGGGGAAGAAGGTGGTCTGCCTGCTCTCCGGGGGCAATATCGACGTGAATATCCTTTCCAGGGTGATCACACGAGGCCTTGTTACCAGCGGGCGTAATGCCAGCCTGCAGATCGCCCTGGAGGATAAGCCCGGCCAGCTTCTGGGGGTGAGCCGCATCATCTCTGAGTGTGGCGGCAACGTGGTGAACGTTCACTACCAGCAGGGGGACGCCAATATGTCCATCGCCAGCTGCTTCCTCACCATAGGCCTGGAGACCCGCAACTTTGCCCAAATTGAAGAGATCAAAGCCGCCCTCACCGCTGAGGGCTTCCGGGTGGTGCCCATCCGGGATAACTGTTAGGAGGAGAGCCCCATGAACGTAAAAGTTATCAGTACCGACAAGGCACCCGCCGCCATCGGCCCCTATTCCCAGGCGGTAGACTTGGGGGGCTTCGTCTACCTCTCGGGCCAGATTCCCACCAATCCGGAAACGGGCGTGATTCCCGCCACCATTGAGGAGCAGACCGCCCAGGTCTTTCGCAACATCGCTGCCATTCTGGAAGGGGCAGGCCTTGGTCTTTCCCACGTGGTGAAAACCACGGTATTTCTTTCAGATCTGGCGGATTTCGCCGCCATGAACGCCGTGTATGAGAGTTTTTTCCAAAAGCCTTATCCCGCCAGAAGCACCGTGCAGGTGGCGGGCATCCCCAAGGGGGCCAAGGTGGAGATCGAGTGCATCGCCGCCAGGTAAGATCAAAAAAAGACCTCCGATCTTCAAGGTCGGGGGTCTTTCTATGGACAGGCCGTCACACCAGCGCCTTTTTCAAATAGTAGCGGTCGAAGCCGTATTCCTGGACTCTGTCGTAGGTTTCATAGCCCATGCGGTGATAAATTCCGGCGGTGCGCTCATACTTGACGTGGGTGTAAAGGCGCATCTCGGTTTTGCCCAGGCTCCTGGCGTAATCATCGGCGTATTGGATGAGGGCCCGGCCAACGCCCTTGCCGTGGAGCCGTGGGTCTGTGGCCAAAACTTCCAGCCACATCACAGTGCCCTCGCCATCTTTTAATAGTAGAACGCCTAGGAGCTTTTCGTTTTCCACCGCCACAAAGGTGTGGTGCTTTTGGATGCCCTCCCAGTAATCCTCTAGCATAGGGCCGGGGGTTCTGCTAATCAGCGTCATATAGTCCCGAAAGGCCGCCACCACGCAGGTGACGATTTCGGGTGCGTCTGCCTCTGTTGCCTTTCTGATTTCCATAAAAACACCTCGTTTCTGCGATTATGGCTATATCATACACCTTTGGTAGGAAGAAGGGAAGAGGTAAAGGGGCGAATATGCCGCTTTTTTTGGAGAAAAATGTCTAAAGGATGAATAGAGGGTGAAGTTTTTGAAAAGGTGGAGATATTTTATTCCGGACACTTGACAAGGCTGGGGCGAAGTGGTAGATTATCTTTAGCACTCAGGCGAAGGGAGTGCTAAACTTATGGGGAGGTGATCGGGGTGGATCTGAGCGAGCGACAAAAAAAGATTCTGCGGGCCGTGGTAGAGCAGTACATCCAAACGGCGGAACCCGTGGGCTCCAAAACCCTGGTGGAGCACGGCGGCCTGGAGGTTTCCTCCGCCACCATCCGCAACGAGATGGCAGAGCTGGAGGCCAAGGGCCTTTTAGAGCAGCCCCACACCTCTGCCGGGCGCATTCCCTCACCCGCCGGGTATCGCGTCTACGTCAACGAGCTGATGGAGGACCACAGGCTCAGTATGCAGGAGGCCCAGAGCATTAACGACGCCCTGGAGACCAAGATACACGAGATGGACCAGGTGATGACAGAGGCCGGTAAGGTGATCTCTCAGCTGACCCGCTACCCCACCTTTGCCCTCACCGCCGGCAGGAGCCAGGCCACCATCGCCCGCTATGACCTGCTGCTGGTGGATAAGGAATCCTTCATCGTGGTAATCCTCACCAGCACCCAAACGGTAAAAAATAAACTCTTTCGCCTGAACCACGAGATAGACGAAACCCAGATTCAGCTTCTGAAGACCCTGCTGAACACCTCCTTCACGGAAAAAACCCTGGAGGAGATACCCCAGGAGCTGCTGCGCCACGCCTCCCACGCCGAGGGAGAGGCCTTTGCCCTCATCCGTCTAGTGGTGACTTACGCCATGACGGTGCTAAAAGAGCTGGAGAGCAATGTGGTGCGCACGGCGGGCATCCCCAATCTTTTGGCCCACCCGGAATACCAGAGCCTGGACAGCGCGGAGCCCCTGATGAACTTTTTGTCTGAATGGAGCGAAAACGGGAACCTTCCCGCCCCCCAGGACGAGACGGTGAAGATACTCATCGGCCCGGAAAACGTGGCGGAGGAGCTGAAAAACAGCAGCATTATCATGGCCCGCTACGATATCGGGGATAATATGCAGGGGGTCATCGGCGTGGTGGGCCCCACCAGAATGGATTACGCTAAGCTGGCGGCCAGGCTTTCTTACTTTGCAGAGGGCCTGTCCCGTATGTTCGGCAAGGGGGAGCTGCCCCAGGGCCGAGACGGGGAGCCGGAAACATAATGGGAGGAATTTAGGACAACATGAAAAAAGACGACCACAAGCGTCCCAAGGACGAGGAAAGGGAAGAGGCCCTTCCCACGGAAGAGACAACCCAAGCAGAGCAAGCCCCGGAAGTGACCCCGGAAGCAGTCAGCGATGAGCCCGCTGCCCCCGAGGCGGAAACCGTGGTTTCCCTGGATGCCGTCTTAAAGGACAAGGACGACCAGTATCTGCGGCTCCTTGCCGAATATGATAACTTCCGTAAGAGAAGCCAAAAGGAGCGGGAGATTGCCTGGAGCACCGCCAAGGCCGAAACCGCCGCCGCCTTTCTGCCGGTTTACGATAATTTAGAGCGGGCCCTGAAGCTGGAGACCCAGGACGAAGCCTTTTTCAAAGGCGTGCAGATGACCATGACCCAGATGAAATCCATTTTGGAAAAGCTGGGGATCGAAGAAATCCCCGCCCTGGGCGAAGTATTTGACCCGGACCTGCATAACGCCGTGATGCACGTGGAGGATGAGGCCCTGGGCGCCAATGTGGTGGCCGAGGTGCTGCAAACGGGCTTTCGCCTTAACGGCAAGGTGATGCGCTTTGCCATGGTAAAGGTAGCAAATTAGAAAACCCAAGCTGAAAAATCGCCCTTTGGGGCTTGACCATACAACACAACATAAAAAATTACACATGCTTCTATTTAAGGAGGAAGTTTATTATGGCTAAAATGATCGGTATCGACTTAGGCACCACCAACTCCTGCGTTTCCGTGATGGAAGGCGGCGAGGCCGTGGTTATCGCCAACGCAGAAGGCAACCGCACCACCCCCTCTATCGTGGCATTCACCAAGGAGGGCAACCGCCTGGTGGGCCAGGTGGCAAAGCGCCAGGCCATCACCAACCCCGACCGCACCGTGATCTCCATCAAGCGGGAAATGGGCACCAACTTTAAAGTGTCTGTAGACGATAAAAACTACACACCCCAGGAAATCTCCGCCATGATCTTGCAAAAGCTCAAGGCCGACGCCGAGGCTTATCTGGGCGGCACCGTTACCGAGGCCGTCATCACCGTTCCCGCCTACTTCACAGACGCCCAGCGCCAGGCCACCAAGGACGCAGGCCGCATTGCCGGGCTGGACGTGAAGCGCATCATCAACGAGCCCACCGCCGCCGCTTTGGCCTACGGTGTGGATAAGGAATCTGACCAGAAGATCATGGTTTACGATCTGGGCGGCGGCACTTTTGACGTGTCCGTCCTGGAGATCGGCGACGGGGTCATCGAGGTATTGGCCACCGCCGGCAACAACCGTCTGGGCGGCGACGATTTTGACAAGTGCGTCATGGACTGGATGGTGGCGGAATTTAAGAAGACCGAGGGCATGGACCTCACCGCTGACAAGATGGCCATGCAGCGCCTGAAGGAAGCCGCCGAAAAGGCCAAGGTAGAGCTCTCGGGCGTAGCCTCCACCGACATTCACCTGCCCTACGTCACCGCCGACGCCAACGGCCCCAAGCACTTGGAATTAACCCTCACAAGAGCGAAGTTCAACGAGCTGACCAACCACCTGGTGGAGGCCACCATGGGCCCCGTGCGCCAGGCCCGGGCCGACTCCGGCCTCTCCGCCAGCGAGCTGCAAAAGGTGCTCTTAGTGGGCGGCTCCACCCGTATCCCCGCCGTTCAGGACGCCGTGAAGAAGATCACCGGCCGGGACCCCTTTAAGGGCATCAACCCCGACGAGTGCGTGGCCATGGGCGCAGCCCTCCAGGCCGGCGTTTTGGCCGGCGACGTGAAGGGCCTTCTGCTCCTGGACGTGACCCCCCTGTCTCTGGGCATCGAGACCCAGGGCGGCATCAACACCAAACTCATCGAGCGCAACACCACCATCCCCGCCAAGAAGAGCCAGACCTTTACCACTGCCGCCGACAACCAAACCTCTGTAGAGGTTCACGTCCTCCAGGGCGAGCGGGAAATGGCCCAGTATAACAAGACCTTGGGCCGCTTTAATTTGGACGGTATCGCCCCCGCCCGCCGTGGTGTGCCCCAGATCGAGGTGACCTTCGATATCGACGCCAATGGCATCGTCAACGTCTCCGCCAAGGACTTGGGCACAGGCAAGGAGCAGCACATCACCATCACCGCCTCCACCAACATGTCTAAGGATGAGGTGGAAAAGGCCGTGCGGGATGCCGAGCAGTTCGCCGCCGAGGACCAAAAGCGCAAGGAAGAAGTGGAAGTCCGCAACCAGGCCGACCAGATGGTTTACCAGAGCGAAAAGGCCATGGAGGAAATGGGCGAAAAGCTGGACGCCGCCGACAAGGCGAACCTGGAGGGCGAGATTAATAAGGTGAAGGAAGCCCTAAAGGGCGACAACACCGACAGCATCAAGGAGGCCACCGAAGCCCTGACCAAGGCCTTCTACGCCGTCAGCGAGAAGCTCTACCAGCAGACAGCGCCCCAGGGCGACGACACCCCCGGCCCCGACATGAGCGGCTTTACTGGCGGCGGCACGGCAGCGGGCGACCCCAATGTGGTGGACGCCGACTACACGGTGGTAGACGACAATAAGGTGTAAAGCCCCCCCTGGCAGCACGGCGGAAAAACGCGGCTGACCAGCATGAGATGAATAGCCCACGATGTGCCTTTCTGGGGCGGCTGGAAGACGAAATGTTTCTAGCCGTCCCTTGATGGGGCTTTGGGGCAGATCAAAAACCACGAAAGGGGAAGGGCTTTACACCCCTTCCCACTGTGAGGTGAGCGCAATGGCAAATGAAAGCAAACGTGATTATTATGCCGTGCTGGGCGTCCAGAAAAACGCCACAGACGCGGATTTGAAAAAGGCCTACCGCAAGCTGGCCAAGGAGAGTCACCCCGACCTTCATCCCGGCGACAAGGCGGCGGAGGCCCGGTTTAAGGAGCTCAACGAAGCCTATGAAGTTCTCTCCGACGGGGAGAAAAGAGGCAAATACGACCAGTTCGGCCATGCGGGGGTAGACCCCAACTTCGGCGCGGGGGGCGGCTTTGGCGGCTTCGACATGGGGGATATCTTCAGCTCCTTCTTCGGGGGCTTTGGTGGCTTCGGCGGCGATGCCCGCCAGAGCCGCACAGGGCCCAGACGGGGCGCCGATGTCCAGACCGCCATCACCGTGACCCTGGAGGAGGCGGCCTTTGGCTGTCAGAAGGAGATCAACCTGACCCACCTGGAAACCTGCGAGACCTGCAAAGGAAGCGGCAGCGCAGAGGGCACCACGGCGGAGATTTGCGCCCACTGTCAGGGAACGGGCAGCGTGCGGGTGCAGCAGAAAACGGTTTTTGGGGCCATGTCCACCACCACGGTTTGTCCCCACTGCCGGGGTGAGGGCAAGATCATCCACCAGCCCTGCCGAAGCTGCAGCGGCAGCGGGGCCCAGAGAAAGCAGAAGCTGATTTCCGTCAACGTCCCCGCCGGAATAGACGACGGCCAGGCCATCTCCCTGCGTGGCCAGGGCGACGCGGGGAAAAACGGCGGCCCGGCCGGTGACCTCATCATCGGCATACGCCTAAAGCCCCATGGGAAGCTGACCCGGAAGGGTAACACCATCCATTTAGACCAGACCATCACCTTTGCCCAGGCGACATTAGGGGCCGAGCTGGAGATTCCCACCCTGGACGGCAAGGTGAAGTATACCATCCCCGAGGGTACCCAAACGGGCACCACCTTCCGCTTAAAGGACAAGGGCGTGCCCAACCTTAACGGCAGAGGCCGGGGCGACCAGCTGGTGAATGTGAAGGTGGAGGTGCCCAAGAACCTCACCAAGGCGCAAAAAGAGGCCCTGCGGGTCTTTGCCGATGCTATGGAGGGCATCACGGCCCACACCTATGAGGAGTTTGAGAATCCCGACGAGGCCAAGGACCAGAAGGCCGAGGAGCCCCGCGGCTTTTTCGATAAGAAGCGCCGGAAGAAATAGAGGGGGAGGGATTTGACCATGTTTTTGGCAGATAGCCACACCCACTCCATCTGCTCCCCCGACGGGCGCTTTCCCATGACGGCCATGGCAGAAGGGGCGGTGAGAGCGGGGCTTTCTAGCCTCACCATCACCGACCACTGCGACCTTTTGAGTCTGGACGGGAAGACCCGTATCTATGAGTTTGACTGGGCGCCCGTTCTTTCAGAGTACCGCGCCATGCAGGAGGCCTATGGCAGGAAGCTGGAGCTGCCCCTGGGCCTGGAATTCGGCATGGGCTTTATTGATCCACCGACGGCGGAGAGGATTCTCGCCCAGCCCGCCCTGGATTTCGTCATCGGGGTTGTCCATAATCTGGACGAGGCCCACGGTGGCCAGGACTTTTACACCCTGGACTATGAAAGGGAGGAAGACTGCTACCGGGCCCTGGACAATTACTTCGACTCCCTGATTGCCATGACCCGGACGGACTTTTACCACGTGGTGGGACATATCAGCTACCCCCTGCGCTACATGTGCGGAACCTACGAAACGCCCATCAGTCTCCGCCGCTACACCGACCAGATCAGGCTGATTTTCAAGACCGCCGCGGAGAAGGGACGAGGCATGGAGGTGAACACCTGGAAGGGCCAAACCCTTTCTGAATGGGTGCCCCTCTTAAAGCTGTTCAAAAGCTGCGGCGGGGAGATTGTCACTGTGGGCTCCGACGCCCATGCCCCTGAGCCCGTGGGCCTGGGGATACGGGAGGCCTATGACATTCTGCGGGATACAGGCTTTTCCTATGTGGCAAACTACAAGGGCAGAAAGCCGGAATTTCACAAGCTTTAACAGAAAGTAGGAGGATGGCATATGATCGCAATCGGTTCAGACCACGGCGGCTATGGACTCAAGGAAAAGGTAAAGGCCTTTTTGGATAGCAAGGGTATGGCCTATGAGGATTTTGGTTGTCACAGCACAGACAGCTGCGACTACCCCCTCTTCGGCCAGGCGGTGGCCCAGGCGGTTTCCCAGGGAAGATGCGAAAAGGGCATTGTCATCTGCACCACGGGGATAGGCATCTCCATGGCGGCCAATAAGGTGAAGGGGGTGCGCTGCGCCCTCTGTGCCGAGCCCTTTTCCGCCGAAATGACCCGGCGGCACAACGATGCCAATGTGCTGGCCATGGGGGCGGGCATTGTAGGCCCCAACCTGGCGGAGCGCATTGTAGAGACTTTTCTGGAAACGGCCTTTGAAGGGGGCCGCCACCAGCGCCGGGTGGATCAGATCACCGCCCTGGAGGGCTGAATACTCGAAAGAACCGCAATAGAATAAAAAATTGGCTCCGGGAGAACTTTTCCCGGAGCCTTTTTCTATGATGTACCAGAGTGTTTCCGCTTTACTGATTTGCTCTTTTTAGCAGCGGCAGCAGTTGCTCTTGGTGGTGTCTGCCGTGGTGCTGGGGGGAAAAAATTCGTCCACAGGGAATTGAACCTGGCGGAAGACCTCGCAGGGGTCCTCATCGGAGCTGATGCCGGTGCACTCCTTGGTGGGCAGGCAGTAGTCGTAAACGGGGATGAGAAGCTGGGAGTCCCGCTCTAAGCGGATGATGGAGAACTGGCCCAGGGTGACGTAAAGTCTCTTCTTATCCTGGCCGAAGCAGAGGTCGGAGCCGAAGCAGGAGCAGATGCTGGGGGGAATGTCGTGGCAGTCACTCTCAAAGGGGCTCACAAAACCTTGGTCCCCCTGGCCGGGGAAGAACTCGCCATTGTTGCAGGGGGGAGGGGGATGCGGGGGGCAGGGAGGCGGGCAGGGGGGGAAGAAGTCGCAGGGTTCCACCAGCTTCATGCTGAGGACGATGGGGTCGACTACTTCTACCATTGCCTACAAATAGATAAGTAAAGCACACCAACTCATATCCTCTTTTTAATTGGACACGTGCGTTTATCAGAGCGTTTTTGTGATGCGATTTTCAATCGTATTTTATGAGACAAGCGAAACAGAAGAAAACCAAAAAACCAGAATTATCAATGCTTTGATGACGGAGAGTGCTATGGTTTCGAGCAAACGTTGTAGGTTGTTTTACGCATATAAGGAGGGGGTAGATATGGTGGGAATGCTTGAACGAATAACCATAGCCATCACCGCTGAATAACAACGAGGCTTTTGTATCAAATCGGCTTGAGTCGTCCGACTAAACTTCCAAAGTAAATTCATTCCACTCAATCGCCACATGAAAATGTGGCGTTTTCGCATTTGTAGGCGAGCTATGCAATTCGCCTATTCGTTTGCTCAATTTCAACGAAAAGAGGAAAACCACCATGCAAGAATACAAGATTTATAGCATCGGAACAGTAATGCGTTCTATTTGGGTGATTTTCACGAAAGCAGTAAAAAGGGACTCGAATAAGTCGCAAAAACCACAGTATCGAGGGCGCGCCCCTCCCAGGAGGAAGTTTATTTGTTATACACGCTTTTTAAGCGTAGATAAAGTTAGCGAGGAGGAACATGTATCTACTATCGCAAATACCCAGAATTTTGGAGCGCATCTAGACCCAGATGAAAATGCGGGTGCAACAAAGAAGCAAGCTCTAAAAATAAAGAATAAGAAAGAGGTAAAACATTATGGAATTAAAGTATGTTGTCCCCAGCGTAGAAGGCACCTTCGGCACCCTTGAATTTGCAGGGAAGAATGATATCACCCAGCGCAGAGGCGCTGACGGAAGGCGACAGGTCACCAGCCGCACCTATAACCTATACTCCGATTTGCAGAGGGCGGACAATATCATTGTGACCCTGCCTGCCAAAGCGGGCGAAAAAGAATTCTCGTATATGCAGCCTGTCCGCTTGGTAAATCCCCGCATCTTTGTCGAGGGGCGCAAGGTCGCTGGCAGTGGCTTCACCCAGTACAGGTTAGAAGCAGATGATATGCTTGCAGTTGATGCAGCAGCAAACGGTTAAGAAAGGAATAGGTGAAATATATGAGATTAGCAAACGGAATTGTCATTGACCATGATGCGACCTTTGGCAGATTGCTCTTTTCTGCCTTGCGGCGGGAAGCGTATGAGCAGGATATGGACGGCGTATCTACAGGTGTACTCAAACACCGTACCTATGATCTGAAATCTCAGGGACAGGGCTGTATGGTTCAGGTTTCTATCCCGGCAGAAGTGCCCCTTCTGGAAATTCCCTATAATGCAGAGGTAGTTATCATTAACCCCGTTGGTCGAGGCATCGCTGAGGCGAACTTCCAGGGTGCAGAAGCCAATTGGTATTTCAGGGCAGATGATATCGTCATCAAAACCGCTGCTGTAACCACGGGCAACTCACCCAGCGGCACAAAATCTCCTGACGGAAAATCCAGTGTTCAACCTTCCGCTGACGGCAACTTGCCGAAAAAGGATCAGCCTGCTGAAAAACAGTGAGGATAAGGGATGAGAGGGCTGTTTCCCCGCCGTGGTAAACGGATTCGCGCCCCGGATAAGGACTTGCTATTTCACTTTGCACTTGGTGCATTGCTACCCATCTTTCTATTGGTAGTTCTGCTGCTCCATGCCCCAATGCTTATGAGTGTCGATTGGACAAGGCTTTCACTCTTAAGCGGTAGGGGTATTTTTGTTGATGTCCCGCACCTGATTTTCAGTGTTATCATTGCAGCCATGGTCTGCCTTGCGGGAGCAGTGGTATTCTATCGGAGATACCGATACTATATCCGGCGGCTTTACCATCGTCAAAAGCTGGCGAGAATGATTTTGGAAAACGGCTGGTATGAGACAAGTGAGGTGCCAGTGGAAAGCTTTTTTAAAGATCGCTCATCCAGCCGAACAAAACAGAAGATCAGCTATTTCCCTAAGACGTACTATAAGCTCCAAACTGGAGTGATCCGCATCCAAGTGGAAATCACTATGGGGAAGTATCAGGAACAACTTTTGCACTTGGAAAAGAAGCTGGAAACAGGTTTGTTCTGTGAACTGATTTCCAAGGAGCTAAAGGAATCTTATGTGGAATACACGCTGCTCTTCGACATGATTTCCAATCGCATCTCTATTGAGGAGGTAGAGGCAAAAGATGGCAAGCTGCGCCTGATGAAAAATGTATGGTGGGAGTATGATGCCCTACCCCATATGCTGATCGCTGGTGGTACTGGCGGTGGAAAGACCTATTATATCCTCACCATCATTGAGGCTCTGCTTCGCACCAATGCCAACCTCTATATCCTCGATCCGAAAAACGCTGACCTTGCGGATTTGGAAACCGCCATACCAAATGTCTACCATGAAAAAGAAGATATGATTTCCTGCATCCATCAGTTTTACGAGAAAATGATGAAGTGCAGCAAAGAAATGAAAACGCTGGATGTCTACGAGACGGGCAAAAACTATGCCCACTTTGGACTTCCGGCGAATTTTTTGGTCTTCGATGAATATGTGGCGTTCATGGAAATGTTGGGTACCAAGGAAAATGCAGAAGTGCTGAACAAATTGAAGCAGATCGTGATGCTGGGCAGACAGGCTGGGTTCTTCCTGATCCTGGCCTGCCAGCGTCCCGATGCCAAGTATTTGGGGGATGGGATTAGGGATCAATTTAACTTTCGGGTTGCCCTGGGGCGTATGTCGGAGCTTGGGTATAGCATGATGTTTGGAGACACGAAAAAGGATTTTTTCCTGCGGCAGATCAAAGGCCGGGGCTATGTGGATGTGGGCACCAGTGTCATTTCAGAATTTTACACGCCCCTTGTACCTAAGGAGCATAACTTTCTGGAGGCCATTGGAAAGCTTGTATTGGATAGGCAGAATGAGAGGGATTGCCCTCACGTTTTGCAGGAATCCATGCCCGAATTAAGCGCTGAGGATGCGGAAATCAATGAGGCAACGGAAAAGAGAGCAGATGAAAATTAGGGCAATGTCCGGCAAAGCGCAAGGGGCGGGGCGGCGGACACGGCGGATTGCGAAGCAAAATCCGCAGGGGCAGACTGCCACTGCCCGCTGGCGCGGCGCAGCCGCGCCAGCCTATCACCCCCGGTATCTAACAGGGGGGTACAAAACAGCAAACTATGCAAGGAGAATGCAAACAAATCCTTTGATTTTCAAGCACTTACTTCGCTTTATCTTGTGTGACAATTTCTTCGGAAATGTCACACTTTTCAATTCAAGGAGGAGTTTTTATTGATACGGTAAAATTCGGTGCAGAGATCCGAGAACGGCGCGGGCTTTACAACGTGTCGCAGACGGAACTTGCGGCAGCCGTTGGGGTTTCGAGAGAATATCTCAATAGGCTGGAGAACGGCAAGGCCGAAATGTCCCCAGAAATGCGCGATCTGGTACTCAGCCGCCTGGAGCGGTTTAACCCAGATGCGCCCTTGGAGATGCTATTTGACTACGTTCGGATTCGCTTCCCGACACTAGATGTGGAGCATGTAGTAAAAGACATCCTGCGCATGAGAATATCCCTGATGATCCATGAGGACTATGGCTTCTATTCCTATGCGGAGCACTATTACCTGGGGGATATCTTTGTTTTGGTATCACCGGAAGATAAGGAGAAAGGTGTCCTGCTGGAACTCAAAGGCCGTGGGTGCCGTCAATTTGAAACGTACCTTCACGCCCAGGGGCGAAGTTGGTACGCTTTTTTCATGGACTGTATGGCGGAGGAGGCCATTATCAAGCGCCTTGACCTTGCCATCAATGACGGGGTGGGGATGTTGGATATTCCGGCTTTGACATTAAAGTGCCAGAATGAGGAGTGTATTTCTGTTTTTCGCAACTTCAAGTCCTACCGTGCCGGAGAGCTGGTACGGCGGGACGAAAAAGAGGGCATGGGCAACACCCTCTATATCGGCTCCACGCAGAGTGAAATCTACTTCTGTATTTACGAGAAGGATTACGAGCAATACCAAAAATACGACATTCCCCTGGAGGAGGCAGAAGTCAAGAACCGCTTTGAAATCCGTCTGAAAAATGACCGCGCCTACCACGCGCTCTACGATTTGGTATCCCATGAAGACCCGGAGAAGACGGCCTTTCAGATCATCAACCGCTATATCTGCTTTGTGGACAAGGAGGAAGGAAAGCCCCGGTGCGACTGGAAGATCAACGAAAAATGGGCGTGGTTCCTGGGTGAGAATCGCGGGGAGCTGCGGCTTACCACAAGCCCAGAGCCGTATACCTTGCAGCGCACCATCCACTGGTATGCCCATCAGGTGGGTTCCACCGCAAGGATGCTCATGGAGATCGATGCCCTCAATGGCACCAGTGTGATCAAGGACATCCACCGGAACGCGAAGCTGGAGGACAAGCATAAGAAAATTATCCGGCAGTACACCGCAAGGCCGGAGGAGGTGATTGTATAGCTTAGGAGGCTCAAAAAAATAAAGGAGGGAGATAATTTTGAATTTTGGATTGAACCTGTACAACTGGTTTCTCGTCAATGCCCAGTCCCTTGTCCTAGTGGCCATCGTGGTGATCGGCCTGTTTCTGGCCTTCAAGCGAGAATTTTCCAAGCTCATTGGATTCTTGGTGATCGCCTTAATCGCCGTGGGACTGGTGTTCAATGCAGCTGGGGTGAAGGATGTTCTGCTGAATCTGTTTAATACAATTGTAGGTTCCTAACGGGTGGCTGATTCAAAATGAATTGGCCGCTTTTTATGTTAGAATGAGAGAGGAGATAGCACATGGGAGAAATGCAAGTTTATATCGCTAACCTTGGGAAATATGTCGAAGGCGAATTGGTGGGGGCCTGGTTTAGGCCTCCCATCGACTATGATGAGATGGCGGAGCGTATCGGTCTGGATGACAACTATGAAGAGTACGCCATTCACGATTACGAGCTGCCCTTTGAAATTGGTGAGTATACCTCCATTGAGGAAATCAACCGCCTGTGTGAACTGGTGGAAGACCTGCCGGATGAGATTCAGGAGGCCCTATCTGATCTGGTAGGCCACTTTGGCAGCTTAGAGGAGCTTTGCGAAAACCAAGATCGCATTTATTACTACCCAGACTGCGACAGTATGGAGGATGTGGCCTACTACTTTGTGGATGAACTGGGCGTCATGGATGGCAGCACCGAAAAATTGCTTCGATATTTTGACTATGAAGCATATGGGCGCGACTTGGAAACAGGAGGCTCTTTCGTGCTGGCAAGAAACGGCGCGTTTGAAATTGCGTGGTAGCCTATTTCACGACAGCGGGCTGCACTTGCAAGTTTGTGACTAGGGGAGTATAATAAGGATAACAAAAGGACTAAATACTACTATCTGGAGGTGAGGGTATGAATATCAAGCCATCTGCCGCAATCCGTAAAAACTATAACGAAATTTCAACCTTATGTAAGGAGTCCCGCGCCCCGGTCTACCTGACCAAAAATGGCGAAGGTGACCTGGTTGTCATGGACATTGAGACATTCAACCGCCGGGAAAGTACACTGCGGCTGCGGGAAGAGCTTGTGTCTGTGGAGGAGGCCCGACTGGCAGGGGCAAAGTACCACACCCTGGACGAAACAACCCAGGCCATGGAACGTGCCATTCGGGAGTCACGCCATGGAGGATAAGGTATACCGTGTATCTGTTTCACCCAAAGCCCATCAAATGCTCATTGACCATGCTGCATTCTTGGCTCGCATCAACGAAGCGGCAGCCTTACGATTGGTGGAGGAATTTCGGAAATGTGCCCAGAGTCTCTCCCGCTCTCCAGAGCGTTGTTCCTGGCTTTGGGAGGATATGCTCCCGAAGCATAAGTACCGCAAGCTGATCTTTGCGGAGAAATATCTTGCCCTGTTTCAGGTGATTGACAGTGAGGTTTTGATTGAGTATGTCATTGACTGCCGACAAGACTATGCTTGGCTAATGGCCGGAAAATAAATCGAATTATTAGAATGTGAAACCGCAGACCAACTATGGTCTGCGGTTTCATTTTTTCATGCAGAGAGGAGGCTCTATGAAAAAAATCCGAAGTTACACCAGTATCTGGTCGGTGGAAAAGGTGCTGTACGCCATCAATGATTTTAAGCTGCCCTTTCCCATCACTTTCACACAAATGACCTGGTTTGTGGTATCCCTGATGTTTGTGGTGCTCCTTGGAAATGTCCCGCCCATTTCCCTGATACCGGGGGCATTACTCAAGTATTTTGGGGTGCCCTTTGCTTCGACTTGGCTTATGAGCCAGAAGACCTTTGACGGTAAGAAGCCCTATAGCTTTCTCAAGTCCGTTATTTTGCACCTGCTTCGCCCAAAACTGACCTATGTCGGGAGGGCTGTGAGGCTGGAAAAGGAGCGTTCGCCAGAGCCAATTACGGCGGTGAGGAGTGTGATGTATGGCGTTTCCGATTAAATATATAGAAAACAATATGGTCTTGAACCATGATGGGGAGTGGTTTGCCTATTACGAACTGCTTCCGTATAACTACAGCTTTCTGAGTCCTGCCCAGAAGTATCAAGTGTATGATGCCTTCCGGCAACTGAACGCACAGAACCGTGACGGTAAAATCCACTTTCTGCAAATTGGCACGGAAACCAGCGTCCGCGCCGCCCAGGAGCGCTCTAAAAAGACGGTTGCAGGCCCCTTAAAAGAGGTGGCATTGGAACGGATCGATCAGCAGACGGAAGCTCTCATTTCCATGATTGGGGAGCATCAGGTGGATTACCGTTTCTTCCTTGGCTTTAAGCTCATTCCCAGCAATCAGGAACTGACAGTGAAAAACACCCTCCAGGGCTTAAAACATGCCTTTGCAGAGTTTATCCATGATGCCAACCATAAACTCATGGGGGATTTTGTATCGGTGGGCAATGATGAAATCTGGCGGTTTTCCAAGGTGGAGAAGCTGCTGGAAAGTAAGCTCTCCCGCCGCTTCAAAGTTCGCAGACTGAACCCCAACGATTTTGGATATCTCTTGGAGCACCTGTATGGGCAATCCGGCACCGCCTACGAGGAGTACGAGTATCATTTACCCCATGTGAAATTGCAGAAGGAAACCCTGGTGAAGAAGTATGATCTCCTGAAACCGACCGCAAGTCTGCTGAAGGAGAGCAGTCGGCACATCTATATCCAGCGGGAAGACACGGATTCCTATGTCGCCTACTTTACCATCAGTGATGTGGTGGGGGAGCTGGAGTTTCCATCCAGTGAGATTTTCTACTACCAACAGCAACAATTTGGCTTTCCTGTGGACACCTCCATGAATGTGGAGATTGTCGGCAACAAGAAGGCTGTGGCCACTGTCCGCAATAAGAAAAAGGAGCTGAAAGACTTAGATTCCCATGCATGGCAGAGTGACAATGAAACCAGCAGTAATGTGGCGGATGCGTTGGAGAGTGTGGACGAGCTGGAGGCCAATTTGAGCGAAACCAAGGAGGCCATGTACAAGCTGTCCTACGTGATCCGCGTGGCAGCGCCAGATCTGGATGAGCTGAAACGCCGCTGCGATGAAGTCAAGGATTTCTACGATGATTATAGTATCAAGCTGGTATGTCCTTTTGGGGATATGCTGGGCCTGCATGGAGAGTTTATTCCCGCTAGCAAGCGGTATATGAAAGCTCTCCTTCACTATGTCACCAGTGACTTTCTGGCGGGCTTGGGCTTTGGTGCCACGCAAATGCTGGGGGAACAGCAGGGCATCTATCTAGCCTACAATGTGGACACCGGGCAGAATGTGTACCTTTTACCCGCGCTCGCCAGCCAGGGTGTGAAAGGCTCCGTCACCAATGCCCTGGCGGCGGCCTTTTTAGGCTCTCTGGGTGGCGGTAAGTCCTTTGCCAATAACGTGCTTCTCTACTATGCAGTTCTGTTTGGAGCAAAGGCGCTGATTATTGACCCCAAGGGGGAGCGCGGCAACTGGAAGGAAGCCTTGCCGGAGATCGCCCACGAGATAGACATTGTAAATTTCACCTCGGATGCCCAAAACAAGGGGCTGCTTGATCCATATGTTATCATGCAGAATGTCAAAGATGCGGAGAGCCTTGCCATTGATATTCTTACCTTCCTCACAGGCATCTCCTCCCGTGACGGAGAAAAGTTTCCCATTCTCCGCAGGGCCATCCGTGCCGTTACCAATAGTAATATCCGTGGTCTGTTGCGGGTGATTGAGGAACTGCGGGTTGAGAATACGCCAATCAGCAACAGCATAGCAGACCACATCGAAAGCTTTACGGACTATGACTTTGCCCAGCTGCTCTTTTCCAATGGCGATATGGCATGTTCCATCAGTCTGGAAAAACAGCTGAATATTATTCAGGTGGCGGATTTGGTATTGCCGGATGCCAACACCTCGTTTGGGGAGTACACCACCATGGAAATGCTCTCTGTGGCTATGCTGGTGGTCATCAGCACCTTTGCCCTGGATTTCATTCATATGGACAGGAGTATTTTCAAGATCGTGGATATTGATGAAGCCTGGGCCTTCTTGAATGTGGCCCAGGGAAAGACCCTATCAAACAAGCTGGTACGGGCCGGACGCTCCATGCAGTCTGGGGTATATTTCGTGACCCAGAACACCGGGGATGTGGACGATGAGACCATCAAGAATAACATCGGCTTGAAGTTTGCTTTTCGGTCTACGGATATAAACGAGATCAAGAGGACGCTGGCATTTTTCGGCGTAGACCCGGAGGATGAAAATAACCAGAAGCGGCTGCGTGACCTGGAGAATGGGCAGTGCCTCTTCCAAGACCTTTATGGTCGGGTAGGCGTCATTCAGATCCATCCTATTTTTGAAGAATTGTTCCACGCCTTTGATACTCGTCCGCCTGTGCAGAGTGAAATGGGGTGATAATGGTGTCAAGTATATTGCCATTACACACAATGAAAAAAGCGGCGATTATGGCACTGGTGATGCTCACAACTGCCGTTTTTCTATTTGGGATCTTTGGCGTGGAGGCCCAGGCTGCGGGGCTGGTGGATGATACGGTCAATGCTGCCAATGAGTACAGTAAATATCCACTGGGTAATTATCAGCTGGATTTCTATGTGGATAATAGCTGGGGCTGGCTACCCTGGAACTGGTCGGATGGCATCGGCAAGCAGGTGAACTATGGCCTTTATGCTATGACGGATTTTCTATGGCACATTAACTTGTTTGTCTCCAATGCCACAGGCTACTTGGTTCACGAGGCCTATTCCTTAGATTTTATTCAAGGGGCGGCAAACGCCATCGGGGAGAGTATGCAGGCCATCGCAGGTGTGACCACCAGGGGCCTGTCCTCGGATGGGTTTTATGCGGGATTTCTGCTCCTGATTATCTTAGCAGTGGGCGTTTATGTTGGATATGTGGGACTGATCAAAAAGGAGACCACCAAGGCCACCTCTGCCGTGGTGAATTTTGTGGTGATCTTCGTACTATCGGCGGCGTTCATTGCCTACTCCCCAGACTATATCGGGAAGATCAATGAGTTTTCAGCGGATATCAGCAACGCAAGTCTGTCTGTGGGCACCAAGATTGTGCTGCCGGAGAGTGAAACCCAGGGGCGGGAAAGTGTAGACCTCATTCGAGACAGTCTCTTTTCCATCCAAGTGAAGCAGCCCTGGCTTCTTCTCCAGTTTGATGATTCCAATGTGGAGGCCATTGGCGCAGACCGGGTGGAGCAGCTGCTTTCCACCAGTCCAGATAGTAACAACGGGGAGGACAGGGAGGGGATTGTGAAAAGCGAAATTGAGGATCGGGGGAATACCAATCTCACCATCACCAAGACGGTTAGCCGTTTGGGGATGGTGTTTTTTCTAATCCTTTTCAACCTCCTCATTTCCGCTTTCGTGTTCCTGCTGACAGGCACCATGATCTTCTCCCAGGTGCTCTTCATTATCTATGCCATGCTGCTGCCGGTGAGCTTCATTTTGAGCATGATCCCCACCTTTGACGGCATGACAAAACGGGCCGTTACGAAGCTTTTCAATACCATCCTCATGCGAGCGGGGATCACCCTAATTATTACCATCGCCTTCAGTATCTCTACCATGCTCTATCGGCTCTCCGGGGACTATCCCTTTTTCCTCATTGCTTTTTTACAGGTGGTGGTATTTGCGGGGATTTACTTTAAACTGGGCGATCTCATGAGTATGTTCTCTCTACAAGGTAACGATTCCCAAGGTCTGGGCAGACAGATGATGCGCCGCCCCAGGATGTTTATGAATCGGCATTTGCGCCGCTTTAATCGCAACTTCCTGCGCTCGTCTGCTGCGGTTGCTGGGGGCACGGTTGGGGCAGCGGATAAAGCATCAAGGGGAAGAAGCCCTAGCGCGAAGGGCGCAACGCATACCAGATCTAAGTGGCAGTCACTTGGTGTGATACCCTCTGTACAGGAAAGCGATACACCCGCCTTTGGTTCGGTACCGTTGTCAGGGCCACAGTCGCCGACTTCACATAGGAATAAGCGCCATGGATTTTCTGTATCTCGGGATGAAGAAGCGCAAAGTGTAGTTTCGGCATCACCCCAGGTGAGGCCCACGATCGTCACTATAGCAGGGAAGGAGTCTGGTGGAAAGGGTGTGGGGTCTGTGGCACCTGTCCATGAGCGACCTGCTACCCTTGTGCTGCACGACAGGCCTGCGCCAAAACTGCGGAAACCGCCAGCTATGCCCATTCATGAGCGTCCGGCAACCGCTGACCGTGGATTGCAGAAGCGGGCTGGGGCACCCAAGACAGAACCGCCCACAAGAAACAGACCTGACATAGCAAAAACGCAAAAGCCTCTAGATGGAAATATATCAGGGGTTGATACTACAGTAAGAGTAAAGTCAAATTACTTGCCAGTTAAAAAGCGGGCGTCAGATAGGAATCACACCCGAAATCGGCCTGTGCCGCAAGCTAAGGTAGTCCAAAAGGAAGGGCAGGAACCTGAGGGACAGGCTGTTACGCTTCCGAAAGCAGAGCGCGAACCTGGCTGGAGCACTAAAACTGACAAGCCCTCAGCGGCAGTCAGTGAGGCCAGAAAGCCAGGTGAAAAGGGGTGAGGATCAAGCATCTTTTGACTGCCTTTTCCGGCTTCTTCCTGCTGGTATTCTCCCTGCTTTTGGTGGTGGTGCTTCTATTTTCCGGCGAAGCGGAGAGAGGTGGCTTAGGCCTTGGTTTCGGTGTCAATGTATCGGAGGAGGTTTTGACCCACAAGCCCATGGTGGAGCAATATGCCGCCGAATATGGCATCTCTGAATATGTCAACATCCTTCTCGCCATAATGCAAGTGGAATCCGGGGGTACGGCAGCGGATGTGATGCAGTGTTCCGAATCCTTGGGCCTGCCGCCCAACACCTTGGACACAGAGGCATCTATTAAGCAAGGCTGCTATTATTTTTCCTGCCTGCTAGCCTCTGGGGAGGAGATGGGCTGTGACCTGGACAGCGTGATCCAGGCCTACAATTATGGCGGCGGTTTCCTCTATTATGTGGAGGCAAGAGGAAAGACCTACACCTTTGACCTTGCGGAGAGCTTCGCGGATGAGAGATCCAACGGCAGAAAGGTGAGCTACAAAAACGCCATATCCATTCCCATCAATGGCGGCTGGAAATACGCCTATGGGAATATGTTTTATGTGCTGCTGGTGAAGCAATACCTTGTGGAAAACGCTGCGGGGTTCCTCTGGCCTGTCCCAGTGCAATACACCCGTATTTCGTCCTATTTTGGGCCTCGTGAATCGCCGGGTGCGGGAGCGTCCACCTATCACCAGGGAATCGACATTCCTGTACCAACTGGGACGGATATTTACGCCTCCAGGGCAGGGACGGTGATGACTGCGAAGTGGAGTGATACCATGGGCAACTATATTGTGATAGACCATGGGGACGGCATCCAGACCTATTATTGCCACAATGAAAGGCTGTTGGTCAAGGCGGGAGATCAGGTGAGCCAGGGCCAGGTGATATCTAAAGCAGGGAACACAGGTGTTTCTTTTGGTTCTCACCTGGATTTCAAAGTGAAGGTAAACGGGACGTTTGAAAACCCCTTGAAGTATGTGGCAGTGCCGCAGTAGAGAGGAGAAGATGATATTTTTATGAAAATAAATAAGGAAAAACAGCCCCAAGAGAAGAGGCTCCCTATCTATAAGGTGGGCGCAAAAAGGCTGCTGGTCATGGCCTTTTGGGTTCTATTTGCACTAGGGTTTCTCTTTGCGGTGTACAAGAATTTTACGGCGGTTGACACCCATACCATCCACGAAACAACCGTGGTAGAGGAGAAGATTGTTGGCACCCAGAGTATTGAAAACTTTGTGATAAATTTTGCCAAGGTGTACTACTCCTGGGAGAAAACAGCTGCCTCCATTGAAGAGCGCAAGGAGGGCCTGGGTTGCTATATGACCTCGGCGCTGCAAGCCCTGAACGCCGATACTGTCCGCATGGATGTCCCTGTATCCTCTGGGGTTGTGGGCGTACAAATATGGGCATTGACCCAGGCGGGGGAGAGCCTGTTTGATGTGAGCTACACAGTGAATCAGCGTATTACAGGGGAGGACGGGCAGAAGACCGTGACCTCCATCTACGAGGTGACGGTTTATGTGGATACGGCTGGCGATATGGTAATTGTCAAAAATCCCACTATTACTAATAAACCTGTAAAATCCGGCTATGAGCCGAAGCCCAAGGAGCCGGATGGAACGGTGGATGCCGCAACGGGAAATGAGATTAGTGAATTTCTCACGACATTTTTCAAGCTCTACCCCACGGCAACCGCCAAGGAGATTTCCTACTATGCCGATGATGGCATATTCCAGGCCATAGGGAGGGACTACCTTTTTACGGAGCTTGTGAACCCGGTTTATACCCAGGAAGGCAGTCAGGTGATGGCATCCCTGGCGGTAAAGTATCTCGATGACCTGACGAAAACCACGCAGATTTCCCAGTTTGATTTGGTACTGGAGAAGCAGGGGGCCAACTGGAAGATCGTTGGCTAGGTGGATCAGGGGCCCAGAACAACACGACCCGCCCCGAAAAAAATCGGGGCGGGTTTTATGATATAGGAAGGAGGCCAAAGGATGCCAACAGCATTTTATTTATGCGACCGCTGCCGCAGAAAATTCGATACCGAAATGGCGGCGGTGGCCTGTGAGAACGCGCACTTTACCGTTGGCAGGATGGAGGCTCTGGAATATGTCACTGGGCCGTATCCCTTCCGCATTCGGTTGGCGTTTCCGGATGGGGTGGAAAAGACCTACACAAAGGAGGATTACTAGGCACATCTATAAAAATGGCAAAGACTAGATCAGCTTTGTGATATCCCGCTTCCCATACAGAACACGGTAAATCTTAACCGCCCTGTTCTCTTCGTCTATCTGATAGAAAACCAGATAGTCCTGAACCACCAGCCGCCTATATTGTTTGCGCTTGTGGTAAACTTCGCACATGAAGGGGGAGTGGGCCAGCCGTCCGATGCTCTCCATTATCTTATCATACTGATTGAGTGCAGTATTTTCATAGTAATGGGACAAGACCTCCAGCATATCTACAATGTCAGTCTTCGCCGTTTCTGAAAAAACAATCTTATAAGCGATCAAGCAGGCGATCCCTCATTTCTTTTGCCACATCTTCAAAGGGATACCACTTGGCATCGGGCTTTGCCGCTTCCCGCTCTGCCTCTTGGAGCTTGGCTAAGATGTGCTTATCATAGAGATATTCTTCATAAGCGGCGTAATCCTCAATATTGATCAAAACAGCCTCGCCGCGCCCATTGTTTGTGATAAATACTGGCGTGTGTTCCTCGATAATTTTTGCAATCTCCGCATAGTTGTTGCGTAAATCCCGCACAGGCCGGATTTGTGGGCTTTTCATTTTTTGCGGTTCATTCATGGCAGGCACCTCTTTTCTAACAATAGCGTATCACGATTGAGATACAATTGCAAGTCGGAAAATAATCCGTCTGCATCGAGACGGGCAGACGGATTAGGACAAAGAAAGTTTTATTAAATAATGCGAAATTTTTTCTAGAAATATGCTTGCCCCTTTAACCTAATACGCTTCGCCTTCTGGGTATAAAAACCTAGCATCTATTAATAAAATAAATTTTCGATAAGTATCGATATCATCAAAATACTCAATAGGCGTTCCGATTTCTTTATCATTAAAAGAATGAATCGCATTTCTGCGATTCTGAATTTTTGTGACCCATACATCCCAATCACCACATTTATCCCATAAAATGTTTCGGCTAAACTGCTTTAATTTTTCAAACTTCAAGTTATTCGGCTCTATCATGCTTCCTTGTCCTTCTCTCAAAGGATTTCTACAGTAATCAATATAGTATATACAATAGAACAGCTTCAACCAGCCTTCTACTAATGCCCCAAGATTTGCGTATGCTAGAATCAACTCTCCATTGGTCATGGTATTACCCTTATTGTTCCAAATTGTTAAGCATTCTGTTAAATCAAGCAGCCAATCAATTCTAGCAGCTTCAAGCTTTTGAGAAACCTCTTTCGGTGCCCAACCTCTAGCACCTGTGTTCCAAAAATTTAATACAACTTTTGAATGTTGTTGTATTGTTTTCAAATTCAAATTTAACCCCTCCTTGTTTGCGTGTCAGAATTAGTCCTTTGACAAAACACAACAACATTATAAACCATTCCAGATTGGATATCGAAGGAAATCCTGAAATCAAAATCGTTAACTCTCTTTACAGGCCGCAAATATTCAAAACCTCACCTTTCAACGAATGAAAAGTGAGGTTTATTCAGATTCTTTTGTCGCTTTCATAATTAGATCAATATAATCAATTACCTTGGGTATCTCAGACTTAGGAAACCCTTGAGGTAAATCTATGCTTTCTTCTCTTTGAAAAGGAAGTTCAAGCGGTGTGGCACCAAGCAGGTAATCCAGCGAGCGATTGAACAGTTTTGCTATCTGGACTTTTATTTCATCAGACGGAGTGTTGCGCCCCTGCTCATAAGCCTTAATTGATGAGGCAGACAAACTCAATGCTCTGGCTAGGTCTTCTTGTGACATACCCGCATCTTTTCTTAATTCTTTAAGAATCTCACCGTTCATCTACTCACCACACTTTGCTTTTCTATGTTGCAATTATAGTACGGGTAGTATTGGAATCTTAAAAATGACGAGAATAAATAACTTTTAATATTGAAAGTTCAGAAAAAGTGACTTATAATGGTAAAAGCCCCCGTCCAATCCGGAGGCCTTTACCGCAACTTATTCCTTACATATCACGCAGTTTTGCCGGGACAGACGGCTGATAGAGCCATGTGCGGCAGAATGTGCCGATGGGCAGTGCGGCGGCGATTGCGAAGGCCGTTGCCATGCCTGCCAAGTGACGGAAGCAAAATCTCTCCACGCGCTTCATCCCGATCCACCTCCTTCCATTTCGTTCGGAGGGGGCAAAGGAATCAGCAAGGTCACGGCGGCGGTGAGTCCGCCCAGGGCAGCGGAGAGCGCAGCGTTCCTGGCATCGCCTCCCCCAACAATCACCACGCCCCATATCAAGCCGCACTCCAAAAGGGCAAGCCATCTTGCCAGCTTCCGAAAGGACGGTATCTTTTCAGGTCTATGGGGGTTGTTAGGGTGTTCCACCGGGGCCAGCTGCCAGATGATCGCCAGGGTCACCACAGGCAAAACCACAGCGGCGGGGAGGGCGGCTTGGGTTGGCGCATAGCGTCCTGCCAGGGAACCGATGACCGCAATTGCCGTGAACCCAACCAAACAGGCCCCATGGCTGGATGCGTGCCAGCCGCCGATTGTCCGTTTTAGAACGGCGTAGCATAGAACAAACAGGGCCATATGCAGGGGGATTTTTAGTAGAAATGCCGCTGCGATGAGAAGTAGAATCTGTTCCGCGCCAGCAAGCAGCAAAAACAGGCCATAGGCTACCACCTCCCGGTTGTCCTCCGTTGTGGCCCCAATCCGTACCATAAACTGACTAAGCCTTTGGGTTAGCTGTTCCATATCGCACCCCTCCTTGCGTCCACTGTAGCAGATCGTGATTCCTGTGCCGGAATTTGCACCAACACGGTCTGAAACGACATAAACACGGCAAGGAGTGAAAGAAATCATGAGAATCGCCATTTGCGATGACGACAAATCCGTCTTGATGCAGCTTTCGGATACGGTCGGGGGGCTATTGGAGCGCGGGGATGAGTTGCAAGCCTTTGAGGCCACGGAACTCCTCTATGAGGCCCACGAGAGGGCACCTTTTGATGCGGTGATCCTGGACATTGAAATGCCGGGGATCAACGGCATTGACATCGGCTGGGAGCTCAAGCGGCTCTACCCGCACACCTATATCGTCTATGTCACCCGATTCCCCAACTTCGCCATGGAGGCCTTTCGGGTACGCGCCTTTCACTATCTCCTAAAGCCAGTGTCGCCCACAGACCTCTCCTGGGTGCTGGAGGATATCCGGGAGGGTTACGCTTCCTTGGCTCCCGGCACCTTAGAGATTGAAAGCCGGGAGATTCATGCCTATGAAAAGCTATCGGACATTCTCTACATGGAGAGCTTTCTACACAAGCTGACCTTGCATACCAGGCTGCGAAGCCATACCTTCCCCGGACGGCTGGGGGATTATGAGGAGGCCCTTGCGGGGAAGGGGTTCTACCGGGTACACAGGAGCTATCTGGTGAATCTCGCCCATGTGAAAAGCATTCGGGGCAGGAAAGTTTGGGTTGATGATAGCGGGCCAATTCCTATCGGAGACAACCGAAAGCTAGGGGAACTCTATGCTGCTCTCAGCAAGTGGCGCAGGGAGCATCTATGATCTCCGCGATTCCCGTCCATTGGCTATTTTTCCTCTGCGGAACCTTCGCTCTAGAAACCCTGATTTTGATGTATCTCCTGGATCGCCAATTTGAGGGGCGAAGGAATAGGGCCATGCTTGCTATTATCCTAACACTTCTGCATATTGTTCATAGCCAGATGGGAAACGACCCGCTGGTGAATATGCTGCTCTCCGGGCTGTTGGATTTGGGCTTTGCCTTTGCAGCCTATCGAAGTAAAGATTTGATTGCCTGGAAGGTTATTCTGGTGACAGGTTTTTATCTCACCATGACGGCCCTTGATCTCTTGGCCTTGCTGGTATTGCCTCAAGGTACCCATTCAGACCTGGAACAGGTGGCACTCACTGCGGTTACCAGGGGGCTACTGTTCGGCATTGTTTTTCTGGTGGCGAAACTTATACCCATAAGGGATGGCAGTCTAAAAAAGGCATCGTGGTTCTTTTATGTACCACTGCCAGCCCTTACCGTAATCGCCCTAGTTGTGGCCTTTGTCGTATCGGATGCAGGCATAGTGTTGACCTCATATCACGGATATGTGCTTGTTCTTTTGGCGGTGCTATTTAATCTTCTGGCCCTCATTTTGATGCGGGTTCGCATCCGGCTTATTTTACTGGAGCAACATCGAAAGGTACAGGAGGGCTACTACCTGCGCCTACGAGAGAACTACCTTTCGGGCCGTATTCTCGCCCATGATCTGGCTTTACATATGGCGACTGTTTCTGCCCTCTTGGAGCAAGGCAAAACGGATGCAGCCCAGGAGTACATCTGCAAATTGCAAGGCAGCATGGAATGGCCCATGAGTTATACGGGCAACGAGACCATAGATGTGATCTTGTATGGGCAAATTCCGCTCTTTGAGGCCGCCGGGGTTCGACTTGATTTGAGGGGAGCTCTGCCGCTAACCATCCCATATGATGAGATTGACTTGTGTGCCATTTTGGGCAACGCCTTGAAGAATGCGCTGGAGGCCTGTCTCAAACTGCCGGAGAGCAATACCCGGCGGGTTGTGGTACGCTTTGCCTATGATGACTGGTTACAGATAACAGTTGAAAATCCTATTGCAGAGCTGCCAATCAAACAGCGAAACGGCCTCTATCGCAGTACGAAACTTGATCCAGAACATGGCCTTGGCCTTAGAAGTATTCACGCTGCCTGCAAGCGGCAGAATGGATTCTTGTTGACAGAGGTTAGGGAAAAAACCTTTCGGTTGACCGCAACCTTGCAGCCAAAACCACCCGGCACAAATCAGAGAACAGAACGGCGTTGAGGGGGATTTCGATGCTATCGCCATTTGTGTGCTATTCAGAAGATACCATACGGGTACTGCTAGTTAGCTCCGTTCCATCTGACAGGGAAGCTTATATAGGAGCTTTGTGTGGGGCCAGTTATGAGGGCCGGAGATTTGTGGTTACAGGTTATGCCACAAACCCAGAGGAGGCTATGGACATGGTGCGGCTCCAGGAGCCGGAGATCATCATTTCCGATATGAACTTTTTTCCTGATAAGTATGGCTATGGGACAACGCTATTAAAGAATCTCCGCTGTGCAAGCTTGCCCTTTCAGCCTGCTTTTGGAATCTTGACGATTCGCTATTCTGCTGACCTAGAGGCAACGATCAAAAAATATGGCGGGGATGGTTACGCCTATCGACATCATGAATATACCTTGGATGACATTCTCAGTTTTGCCCGTCAACTTGCGATCAGCGCAGAAGGGAAATTGGAAAATGGCAAGCTGCCAATCTCTTTATTGCGCGGCGATCTGGGAACTCAACACGCCCGTTGGCTCCGGGCCTCCATCAATATAAAGCTCCGGCAGGATGGTATGTTTTCTTCCCCGCGTTATGATAATCATAAAGGAAAATTGTATTTTATGGAGCTGATTTCCTTTGAGATGAAGGGGCGGGGAGTAGACACGGGACTAGCTGTAATGGCGAGCAGTCTAAAAATGCCCCCCACAACGATTGTAGGGGACATTTATGTTGCCATCGAACGGGCCAGCAAGTATGCAAAAAAGCGAAGCTTAACAGATAGCCCGTTTTACCGCACCTTTCTGCTGGAAGCGACAGACTACAATCTGAGCCAACTTGTCCAGCATTATGCCTCTTTTCTAAGCAGTCTGCTAGAAGAATCGCAGGGGGAGAGCGTTGTGTGTGAAAATATGCGCCCTGAGAACCCGTTTCCAGCAATCTCACAGGATTTGATACGGAGTGGATGAAAAGCAGCCTGGAACGTTGCAAGGGGGGCCACTATGAGTTTATTTCTTAAAAAGATGCTAAACCGCTGGCAAAGATGGCGGACGGTTTGCCGATATTGTGGCAAAAGGAGCCATTGCCATCAGGGGCGCAGAGTTCACAATGGAGGTATTTCCTGGTGCTTTGTCCGAGACTTAAAAACTCTGAGAAGGGTAGAAGAAGCGGAGGAAGCCATGGAAAACGAGCAAAAGGCTTTAGAAATCTTGAATTCATATAAAATAACCTGATATACCACGGCTGCATACACCTATCATAGAGAACTACAGATTTTGGAGGTCATACGATGCACAAAGTCTTCGATTACAGTGAACGCAAAGCAGAGTGGGAGAAATTCAGCGAGGAATCTAAGGCCGAGAAAGCCACGCGGACGCCGGAGCAGGTGGAAGAGGTGAGACTCAAAACCCAGCGCGGTTGGGAGCGGCTCATGGAAAAAGTAGACGCCCTTCCTAAGTATGCGTATTCTCCAAGTAAAGAGAAACGGGGGCGTTTTCTCTACTTTGCCGAGCTTCTCCGTGAGTATGCTTCTATCCATGGTGGTATCATCCAGATCAGCATAGAGGATCACATCGGACGCATCACCATGACTTGCGAGAGCATCATGCACATTAGTGATGCCATTGACCACAGTAGATTTATGTTTGGGAGGCTGTTCCTGGCCTATGAAAATGTCATTATCTTGCCCCAGGGTAAGGATATTTGCTTGAAATTGGTGACGGAGCTAACGGATCAGGTGAGGGTAGAGGAGGAAAAGCTCAAAACAGAACCCTTCCAAGCCCGCGATCAGATCGCACAAGGCTATTCGGTCTTTCCTTTATAAAATTGAACAAGGTTACTCCCGCCGGCTTTTATAAGGCAAGGCGGGAGTTGCTATGTCAAGCCGAAGTCCAATGTAAAGGCATAAGAATAAATTCGAAAACCAGAAATTCCCTCTTGCAATAATCGAACACATGTACTATAATTCTGGGTAAGGTCCTTAATTGAAAAAGTGAAGGTCTGTTTTTTTGATAAAAACGGCCGTCTGAGCCGATGTTCACCTCTGCAATATCGTGATACTATTATGGTGGTCACAATCTGCGGAAAGTAGGTGGATATGAGTCGAATTAAATTATCAGATCGAATGGCTGTTGAAGCTGGGCTTTATGCAAAACTTAGTTTAACTGAGATTGCAAAGAAAATTGGCAAGAGCGAGAAGTATGTTTCTGAAGAACTCCGAAGAAACAGAATAGTCGTCCCTGGCGAAAAGGTAAATGAAAATGATTGCTTATACGCCTTGAACTGTAAACGAGTAAGACTGTGTGGAAACGATTACTGCAAAATGCGCTGCGCCACTTGCAAGATCATGGACTGCCGGAACTTCTGTCATCGTTATACTGACAGTCAATGCAACCGACTGAAACAGCCGCCTTATGTTTGTAATACATGCCTTGGAAGAAGGCGCTGTAAACTTGACAGAGCTTATTATATTGCCAACCAGGCAAACTCTATTGCACAAAAAAGATATTCGATGGCACGGAGTAAACCGCATGTACGGGGCGAAGAGCTGGCGAAACTCAATAAATTGGTAAGTCCGCTGATTAAAAAAGGACAACCATTGACGCACATTTACGCAGAGCATAAAGATGAACTTCCAGTCTCCCAGCGGACGCTGTATAACTACATTAGCTCCGGAATGCTTAGTATTGGAAATCTTGATTTGCGGCGAAAGGTCGGCTACCGTCCGAGGAAGAAAAAGTACCATCCTTCAGATCAGTTTTTGCGTCAGGAATGCCGTCAAAATCGTACATATGAGGATTTTCACGCGTATATGGCCAAGAACCCGGCCACCCAATATGTCGAGATGGACACCGTGAGAGGATGTCGGGAGAAGGGGAAACGCATGTTGACCTTCTTTTTTGTCAAGCAGAACATCTTGCTGATCCTTCTTATGAGAGATGGGACGGGTGAAACAGTCGTGGAGCAGTTCGATTGGCTCACCAACGCTTTGGGGTTGAGCGCTTTTCGCAAGTTGTTTCCTGTTATTCTTACGGATAACGGTGCTGAATTTAAACGAATTGGAGAATTGGAATTAGCGGAAAATGGCGAACGGCGAACTCGAGTGTTCTATTGCGATCCACTGGCTTCCTGGCAGAAGGCCCATATTGAGAAAAGCCATGAATTCATTCGATACGTGCTTCCCAAAGGAAAGAGTTTTAGCCCCTATACACAAGAGGATATGTGCCTTTTGATGAACCATATCAACAGCACGAAGCGCACCAGCTTGGCTGGACAGGCACCGTTCGAGTTGGCAACCTCGAAAGAACTTCAAAAGCTCATGGAAGTATTAAATCTGCATCTAATTTCAGCAGACGAAGTGAACTTGACTCCGAGATTGCTGAGAAGAACGGTTGCTGATTAACACATTAGACCCCTTGGAAAACTTCCTGTCTTACATAAGTATTGATGCATGCAATGTGGCTGGGAGTTTAGACAAGCAGAATGCGGCCAGCACATTTTTTATGTTTGATGGGGCGATGTTCACTTTTTGCAAAAAGTCCCTCGTCCTGTCTGCTTTGTTATGCTCAAAATGCGGATTCTGGCTTGGAAATATGGCGTTTAGACAGCTATTTCGCACTTTAGCCACCCTATTGCGGGAGTTTTTTCGACTAACGTTATTTTATATTATGTTCACTTTTTCATTCAACCTGGGTAAGAAAGTACAAAGACCACCACGACGGGAGGGAAGACCATGAGCTGGATACTTCACAGCGATATCAACTCCTGCTACGCCTCCATCGAGCTGGTCTTCCGCCCGGAGCTGCGTAACAAGCCCGTGGTGGTGGGCGGCGACGAGGCATCTCGCCACGGCATCGTACTGGCCAAGAATCAAATCGCAAAAAAGTTCGGCATCAAAACCGGCGAATCCCTCATGGAGGCCCGGGGCCGCTGCCGCCACCTCATCACC
>JAVBLH010000003.1:0-11362 GCA_031553635.1 Evtepia sp.
CCAGATTGCTCCTCTCATTTATCCACCCTCCCCGATGCCTTAGCGCACCGTGGAGTAATGTATCATATTTCCTTCCCTGAGAGGCCACATCTGTACTTTTTTTAACTGCCACTTTTGTTCATTTTATCACTGCCGCTGACACGCCTCTTCGATGAGGGCCTGGAGGGATTTCAGGTCGTGCAGCTTTTGGGTTAATTCATGTGTACTCATGGGGAAAACCTCCTTCTTTTTGAGCCAAGCACCGGGGGCTTTGCAGAGCTACCTCTTCACGGCCTATTCCGCATCCGCGCCCGGCTTTATGCTGTGTTCTTTGTGTCCACTTTCGCTTGGCTCTCCTGATCTGTCTTTATTATATAGCGTATTGCGCAAGTACGCAAGATGGAGTATTGCACAAGTATGCGCATGAAATCTTGTTTACTTTGCATAATTGCGCAAGTACGCAATATAGTATATACTAAGATTACAAGGGGGGGTGTAATTTTGGGAGGAAAAACATCAGCTGCAAGCAAGAATAAATGGATTGCTTCCACTTACGATCGTATCAATCTAACTGTTCCCAAAGGCAGAAAAGAAGCGATCCAAGCCCACGCCGAAAGTAGAGGTGAAAGCGTGAACGGATTTATCAACGCTGCAATTGACGAGAAAATGGAACACGATAAGACCGCACAGGAGGCCGAGCAATGAGCCAATTTGAAAAGATGCTTCTGTCCATCATGAGCGGCACAAAAGACAAGGGTATTCTCTTCTCTGACCTCCAAGCGGTACTGAAGCGGTTGGGATTCGAGTGCCGCATAAAGGGCGACCATTTTATTTACACTAAAGACGGTGTGGAAGAGATCATCAATATTCAGCCGCAAGGGAACAAGGCGAAACCGTATCAGGTAAAGCAGGTTCGCAATATCATCTTGAGATATCAGTTAGGAGGCGACCTCGATGTATAAATACGAAATTATCATCTACTGGAGCGAGGAAGACGGCGCATACATTGCCGAGGTGCCGGAACTGGCCGGGTGCATGGCCGATGGTCAGACGGCTGGGGAAGCACTGCATAATGCCGAAGAGATCATTCACGAGTGGATCGAAACGGCCCAGGAGCTGGGGCGGCAAGTGCCGGACCCCAAGGGCCGGTTGAGATACGCATAATGAAAGTGGGGGTTGCGGCCCCCGCTTCTTTCACCCCTTATTTGACCCCTCAAAATACCCCTTAGCCGTTTCTAAACATTGCAGAGTACTGCATTTAAAAGGAATTAATTGTTTGGTTATCATATTAATTTCCGTGCTTTTCACCAAATTTCACATTGAAAAATTGGAATTCTCCAATTCAAGTCCCGCCTCGCGCACCATATATTCAAGGCCTTGCGGCGTTTCGCAGGGCCTTGATTTTTTTATTCAGTTTCGGGTGATGCAAGCTAAGCTGAGTCCATAATCCCATCGGCAGCAGTTTGCAAAGAGGGACTTCCAACCATTGGGAAGTGTGGTATAATCCTTGTTATACCGAATTTATTTCAGTCGTGCCCCAGGGGGGCGGCACAAGGCAGAGCATACCACAACCATGGCAAAATAAGGGCGTGCTAGAAAAGGTGGTGCCAGCGCATGGGCCTAAGAGAAGACCAAAAAAGAGCAGCCCTCCAATGGGAGGAAAAAACCTCAACCGCGCAGGGCGGCAAGGGGATCCTGGCTGGGCTCGACATAGGCGGGACCAATACCCGCGTCGTCCTGGCGGATGCCGAGGGAAACTGCCTCTTTCACAAAAGCTATCCATTTGGAAACCGAAATCCTGCCGGGGTGAACCGCGCTTTGGAGGCCGCCCTAGTGGAGGCCGGGGGATTTGAGCCGGCGGACATCCTCTCCCTGGCGGCGGGGCTGGCGGGCCTGGGGGATGAGCTGCCCCAGGCGGCGGTGGACGGGCTTTTCCAGATTCCGGGTCTCACCCAAAACCGGACGATAGTCAACGATGCCATCATAGCCCACAGAGCGGCCTTTGGCTATGGGGCAGGGGTGCTGGTGATTGCCGGTACCGGGTCTATCGTCTTTAGCGTCTACCCCAACGGCGTCCATAAAAAGCAGGACCCGGAGGCCGGGGGCATCCATCTTGCCGACGAAACCCGCACGGCCATCGAAGTGACCGAGGCGGCGGCCAAGGGCGACCAAGAGGCTCAGAAGGTCTGCGACGCCGCCGTGGGAAGAATCGTCCAGACCGTTCGTGCCCTTGCGCCTCCCGGCATCAAAGGGGTGGCCTTGGTGGGCAGTGTGGCAACAAAAAGCCCATATCTGTCCCCCAAGCTCAGGGAGGACCTAGGCGCGGAATTTGAAGTTTTTGAGCCTAACTTCCCGCCGGAATATACCGCCCTTTTGTTGGCTGGGGAGGTGGTGCACCGCCAGGCCGTGGAGGAAGGGCTTTCAAAGAACATACCGAAATAAAATAGCTGGGAGGTAACCGGGATGGACAGGTTCAAAACCCTTACGATTCTGCACTCAAACGACCTGCATGGCGACTTCTTATCCAAGGAGCTGGACGCGGAGCTGCTGGGCGGCATCTCCATGCTCTCGGGCTATGTGTCTAAGGTGCGGCAGGAGGCACCTAACACCCTCTACTGTATCGCGGGAGACATGCTCCAGGGCTCGGTGATCGACAGCGAGTTTCGAGGCATTTCCACCATAGAGATTATGAATCTCCTGCGGCCCGACGTGGCCTCCATAGGCAACCACGAGATCGACTACGGCCTGGCGCACCTGTTGTTTTTAGAGCGCTGCGCCGCCTTTCCCATCGTCAACGCCAACCTTTTCATCAAAAATCCCTACACCCGGCTGTTTTCGCCCCATGTGATCTTAGAAGTGGACGGGATGAAGATTATGTTCATCGGCATCGTCACGGAGGATGTGATGCTGGGGATGCGCAAGGACGTGCTGGGCAGCTTTGTGGACGTGGAGGACGCAGCCAAGGAGGTGGGCCACATCTGCAACGCCTTTCGCCAGGAGGACATAGACTTCACCGTGCTCCTGACCCATATCGGCTTTGAGGAGGACAAAAAGCTGGCGGCCCGGCTGGACCCGGAATGGGGGGTGGATCTCATCATCGGGGGCCACACCCACACCATTTTGGAAAAGCCGGAAACCGTGGCGGATATCCTCATCGTCCAGGCCGGGGTGGGCACCAAGCAGATCGGCCGCTTCGACATCGTGCTGGACACCGGGAAAAACACCATCCACAGCTACGATTGGCAGCTGATCCCCATTGAGAGCGGCCACTGCCCCCGCAATGAGCAGATGGAGCGGATGATACTCCAGTTTAAGGCCCAGACGGACAAGAAGTATAACCGCCCCCTGTGCCAGTTCACCCGGCCTTTGACCCACCCGGACCGCTACCGGGAAACGGAGCTGGGGAACCTCTTTGCCGATCTTCTGCAAAGCAGTATGGAGGTGGACATTGCCCTCTTGGGTTCCGGCTCCATCCGAAAAGAGGCGGTGGATACCATCCTCACCTATGGAGGACTCATGGAGCTTTTGCCCTTTGACGACAGTCTGATGCGGCTGAGAGCCAGCGGCGCCCAGTTTAAGCGCATGGTCGCCTATACCCTGCGGGAGGAGATGCTTCTGGGTGGGCATACGGAGTTTTATCAGTATTCCCAGGGGCTTTCCATGGTGTTTGACCGGGAGAGCCGGGCCTTTACCCGCTTTGATTTTCAGGGGGCACCCATGGAGGAGGCGCGGCTTTTTACCCTGGCCCTCCAGGGGTACCACTATATTAATTTTACGGATTGCTTTGGCTTTTCCCTTGACGAACTGCTGGAAAACGGGCGGGCCAGGGTCCTTTCTACCTCGGTGCTGGATGTTTTGGTGGAGCACCTGCCCGAAGTGGGCCTGCGAGACGCCCGTGTGGAGGGGCGTTTGGTGGTGGAGTGAGGGGGCCCTTTGGTTTTGGAGTGGGGCTGCGTGAAGCCTAAAAACTACATTGATAGGGGAGATTCCATGAAACCACGAGCCTTTTTGCTGGCAGGAATGCTGTGTTTGCTGTTCCTGGGCGGCTGCGGCGAAGCAGACAGTACAGACACTCTCCTGGTGGAAGAAATCCGCAAACCGGGGCAAAGCGCAGCCCCTGCCCCCGGGGCCCTGAACACCTTTCCCCAGGGGATGCCCCCGGTTTACCCGGTGCGGCCCAATGGCGGCCTTTACTGGGTTGGAGACCGGTTGGTGGATAGGGAAGGGCAGCTGATCACCACAGGACGGCGGGAGACGCGGGTCATCACCGACGCCACAACGGGGCAGCCTGCCTTTCTGTTAAAGGGTGACTATACGCCGGGAGAGGCGGAGGAGTTTGCCCTGGCCGAAAATCATCTGTTCTCCTACTACGAAGGGACCAACGACACTTGGTCGCCCAAGCAGGTCTGGGGGATAGACGGGAGCCCTCTGTTGGATATCGGCGCCTATAGCAAGTTCTATCCTGTCAGCTTTGGCCCTCTGCTTTTTTCTGACAGTGCCGTGCTGGATACAGTCAGCGGAGAGGTACGCTACCCGGGTCTCCTGAACTTGATTTGCACGGCAGAGCATGCCTTGATTTTAACGGAGGATAGGGGACTAACCATCCTGGACAAGGCCCTAAATGAGGTTTTCCATGGGCCTGACATTGTGAAAATCTATGGCGATGCAAGTTATCCGGGATACTACTTTATATGGACAGATGACAGCGATGAGGGGATACTGATCGATGAAACCGGCGCGGCCATGGATGGAACGGAAGAAGACCAGCTGCTTCAGGGCTATTTTCTGATTCAAAGGGAACCCCAGGGCAAAACCGTTGTGGGGAATCTGGTGACCGGCGTAACGTACAGCTTTGACCATTTATATGAAAGCGTTTGGTGCCTGGAGGACTGCCTGTTTACCATGGATGCAGGCGGTGTTTGGAAGCTTGCAGACTATAGCGGAACCGAAATCCTTGCCGGAACAGGGCAGGACATGACCTTTCAAGGCTGGCGCTGGGACTTTGTCACGAAAAAAACTTACCTAAAGATGACAAAGGGCGATGACAATTACTTACTGACCCAGGCCGGCGAGCAGTTTTTGCACTGGAAAACCAGGGCCACCCAGTCCGGCGACCCGATCATTCTGGAGTCCGTAGAGCGGCTCATTTGGTCTTACCGCGATGAGGAAATGAAGTATCATGGGAGCCTCTTGGATTTTTCGGGCCGGTGCATGGTGCCGGAGGATGCCTATTACAGCATCACCTGTGAGGCGGATCAGGCGGGGGTGGTCACCTTCCTTGCCGGGTATCTTCAGAATGGCAGCGAGAAGCGGTGCTTCCTTGATGTAGATGGCAAGGTCTTGGTTGAGGATATCGACGGGGTCTATGCCTTTGACGGGGAGCGGGCTGTGATCCGGCGGGGGGATGAAGTTTCCATGATCGATATGGCGGGGAATGTCCTAGCCATCTGAAATCGGCCGCGGGGCGGATATCTTATTAACAGACCCAATCATACAAAAAGCTCTGTAACCGGAAGAGTTACAGAGCTTTTTAAGGATTTTAGATCAATTTACCCGCAAACCACCTGCTATACGGCAGTAAAAAGAGTAAATCGGGGAATGGCTTCTGCTATCAATCTGCTATCAAATGGCGATTTTCAGCCTCAAAAACCTTGAGATTACGGGGCTTTTTGGGCTTCGTTAATTACTCCCACTCAATAGTTCCAACAGGCTTCGGCGTCAGGTCATACAGCACTCTGTTCACGCCCTCTACCTCATGGGTGATTCTATGGGTCACCTTATGAAGCACCTCGTAGGGTACCTCCTCCACCGTGGCCGTCATGGCATCGATGGTATTCACCGCCCGGAGTATCACCGGCCAGTCGTAGTTGCGCACGCCGTCCCGGACGCCCACGGAGCGGAAATCCGGCACCACGGTGAAATACTGCCAGACCTTACCCTCGAGGCCCGCCAGGTGGAATTCCTCCCGGAGGATGGCGTCGGCCTCCCGCAGGGCGTGGAGCCTGTCACGGGTAATGGCTCCCAGGCAGCGCACACCCAGACCGGGGCCGGGGAAGGGCTGGCGGTACACCATGGAATCCGGCAAGCCCAGGGAAACGCCGCAGGCCCGCACCTCGTCCTTGAAGAGCATCTTAAGCGGCTCCACCAGGGCAAAGTCCAGATCCTCAGGCAGGCCGCCCACGTTGTGGTGGGACTTGACTACCTTCACCGTCTTAGTCCCGGACTCGATGATGTCGGGGTAGATGGTGCCCTGACCTAAGAAGGCGATGCCCGAAAGCTTTCTGGCCTCCTCCTCAAAGACGCGAATGAACTCCGCGCCGATGATCTTGCGCTTCTCTTCCGGGTCGGGCACGTTTGCCAGCTTGTCCAAAAAGCGGTCCACGGCGTCTACATAAATGAGATTGGCGCTCATCTGGTTTTGGAACACCTCGATAACCTGCTCCGGCTCCCCCTTGCGCAGCAGGCCGTGGTTCACATGAACGCAGGTGAGCTGGTCGCCAATGGCACGGATGAGTAGGGCCGCCACCACAGAGGAGTCTACGCCGCCGGAGAGGGCCAAAAGCACCTTGCCGTCGCCCACCTGGCGGCGAATCAGCTCGATCTGGTCTGCGATGAAGTTTTCCATGTTCCAGTTGGCCTCGGCGCCGCAGAGACCGAAAATGAAGTTGGAGATGGCCTGACGGCGGGCGGCCTCCTCCTGGGGCCAGGGCTCGTCGCCCAGATGATCCACCATCAAAACGGGGACGGGGGCGTTTTTAATCTCCGGCACCACATCAATGGAAACCCCGTCCACCACCCGGTTGGGCCCGCCGTTTAAGATGACGCCCTTCACATTGGGCAGGGCTTTTAGCTCCGCCAGGGTGATATCGTGGGGGTGAATCTCGCTGTACACACCCAAATCACGAATTTCTCTGGCCAGGCGGGGGTTTTCCTCACTGCCCAAATCCAAAATTACGATCATGTCCTGCTTCATAGTTGTCTCCTCCCGTGTTCATGAAATCTGCTTAGGCAGCACCGCACAAGTCGTGCACAGCGCCCTTGCGGGTCTTTTCCTCCCGGCGCATCGTCCCAAATGCGCGGAATAGCGCTGCTATTCCTGTGCTTTTGTCCTCGTCCGGAATAAGAAGCCCTCACAATTGCGCCGACACTCCTTCTGTTCGGTGTTGCCCATACTATATATCCTCGTCATCCTCTTGGTCCCAGGGGGGAAGATCATCCTCCAGCGGGGTAAGGGGAGTGGAAGCGTGGGTAAAATCGGAGCTGTGGAAGAGATCGTCCTCTTCCTCCTCCGGGGTCGACTGGGCCAAAACGCTGTCGAAATCCTGCTGACGGCCGGAAATGGCGGCCCACTGGTCGCGGGTGACCAAGAGCTGCCGGGGCTTGGAGCCTTCAAAGGGGCCGACGATGCCCCTGTCCTCCATCTGATCTACCAGGCGGGCTGCCCGGGAATACCCTAATTTCAGTCTGCGCTGGAGCATGGAAACCGAGGCTTGTCCCATCTCTAAGACGATGCTCACCGCCTCGTTGAAGTTCTCGTCGTAATCCTCCTCGTCTCCATCGCCGGAAGAGGCGGCAGAAGCGGAGGACTTGCCCTTGCCCTGCTCCGCGGCGTGCTGCTCGATCTCCTTAAGAACCGCTTCATCATAGGCGGCGGCGGAGCCCTGCTTCACATATTCCACCACGGAGGCTACCTCGGCGTCGTCTATGAGACAGCCCTGGACCCGCAGGGGCTTGCCGGCCCCTAAGGGGAACCAGAGCATGTCCCCCCGGCCCACCAGCTTTTCCGCCCCCTGGGTGTCCAGGATGATGCGGGATTCCAGGGAGGAGGCCACGGCAAAGGCGATGCGGGAGGGGATGTTGGCCTTCATAAGACCGGTGATGACATCGGCAGAGGGACGTTGGGTGGCGATGATGAGATGCATCCCGGCGGCACGACCCATTTGCGCCACCCGGCAGATGGATTCCTCCACCTCCTTGGCGGCCACTAACATGAGATCCGCCAACTCGTCGATGACGATGACGATTTGGGGCAGCTTGGGGAATTCCTCTGTCCGCTCCCCATAGGCGTTATAGGCGGCAATGTCGCGGACGCCGATCTCGGAGAACATGCGGTAGCGCTTCATCATCTCCGCCACGGCCCATTGAAGTGCCCCGGCGGCCTTTTTGGGGTCCGTCACCACGGGGATCAGCAAGTGGGGGATGCCGTTATAGATCCCCAGCTCCACCAGCTTTGGGTCCACCATAATAAGGCGCACTTCCTCGGGGGAAGCCTTGTACAGCAGGCTGATGATGAGGGAGTTGGTGCAAACGGACTTGCCGGAGCCTGTGGTGCCCGCGATCAGCAGGTGGGGCAGGCGGGAGGCGTCCCCTATGATGAAGTTGCCGCCTATGTCCTTCCCCACGGCGAAGGAGACCTTAGACTTATGCCCGGAGAAATCCCCGGAGCTGATGACCTCGCGTATCTTCACCGGAGTAATCACCTGGTTGGGCACCTCAATGCCCACCAAGGAGATTTTGCCGGGAATGGGCGCGATGCGAACGCTGGCGGCCCCCAGAGCCAGGGCGATATCGTCGGAAAGGTTGGTGAGGCGGTTCAGGCGCACCCCCTGCTCCAGCTCCACCTCGTAGCGGGTGATGGAGGGCCCCCGCACCACCCCAGATATCTTGGCCACAATGCCAAAGGAGGCGATGGTGTCGGACAGGCGCTTGGAGATGGCGTTCAGCTCCTCTTGGACAGCCCCGCCGCCGCCGGTGGGACTCTCCTGCAAAAGGGTAACGGGGGGGTAGTGGTAGGCGCTTTGGTGAGAGGATTCCAGGGCGTCGGCAGCGCTTTTGGTTACCTCGGCCTGGTGCTCCTTGATGATCTCTCGCTTTTCGCTGCGGCTCAGTTCCCGCTCCACCACGGGCGGGGCGGCTTCCGGGGCCTTGGCAGGTGCTTCAGCGGGGACGGGGGGCGCAGGTGTAGGCGCGGGCGCTTCTGCCTGGGGGGCTACGTCTGCCGCCGACTCCTTCACCAACACCTGGTCGGGCCGCTTCACCCTGGGGTTACGGTTAAAGAGGCTCTTGCGGCTCTCCTGGGGGGCAGCAGCCTCCTCTTTCAGCAGGGGGGGCTCGTCCAGGGGCATATCGTAGGCAAAGCGGGATTTTTCCTTGCGGGTTTTATGAACGGGGAGGGGCTCGTCGTAGTAGTCCTCCTCGTCCTGGTAGTAGTCTTCGTCAAGATAGCGTCCTCTATCCTTAATATGATCCTCATAAAAATAACGGATGCGCCGAAGGAGCTCCTCGGGGGTGATGCGAAAGGCGGCCAGCAGCAGAAAGACCATGGCCACGAAGAAGAGGATCCCGGCGCCTATGCTGCTGAACAGCTGGGTAAACAGCACGGAAAAGAAGCCGCCCAGGGCCCCGCCGGACTCCATAGCCACGCCACCCAGCCAGAGGCCTTTAACGCCTTCCCAGCTGAGGGTAAAGGCCTGGGTGGCCAGAAAAATATGCAGAAAGGCCCCCAGGAAAACCGGGAGGGAAAAGCCGCAGAAAAGCCGGAGAGCCACCTTCTCCTCCCGGTGGAACAGGAGAAGGTAGGAGGCCCAAAGGAGTACGGGGATCATAAGGTAATAGCCATAGCCCAAAAGCCCGCCCAAAAAGCCGGACAGAAGATCGATGAACACCGCCTCTACCTGGAAAACACCCAAAACGGCAAACACCGCCAAAAGGAAGCACAAAGCGCCCCCTGTGTTGCGCTGCCAGAGGGGGGCGGGGGCCTTTTTATCTTTGACCGGGGCTTTTTTGGCAGGGGCCTGGTTCTTGGCCCCGGCGTTTTTCGCCCCGGTGTTTTTGGTGTTCTTCTGATTGGTTGCCATAGCTTGCTCCTTATGAAAGAGGTTCAGGGGAGGGCTTTCGTGCCCCCCTGCCCATGGGTTTTCTTAGGTCAGCCCCCCATGAGGGTCCAGACGATGGTAATAAGGCCCACGGCCCAGCAGTAATAGGCAAACTTGCCGAACTGGCCCTTTTGGGCTAAGAGATTCACCAGGCGGATGGCGAAGTAGCCGGAAACGGCGGCCACCAGCATGCCCACTAAGTACACGGGAATCAGCTTGGGGTCCACCCCGGCGCTGACCGCCTCGCCTATCTCCAGGATATTGGCCCCTAAAATGGCGGGGATGGACAGGAGGAAGGAAAAGCGCACGGCAAATTTTCGGTCAAAGCCCCGCATCATACCCACGGAAATGGTGGTGCCGGAGCGGGAAAGGCCGGGAACGATGGCCACAGCCTGGCCAAGGCCCACTAAGAGGGCGTCTGTCACGCTGGCGGTGCGAGCGGTTTTCTTCCCCTTTTGCATCCTGTCGGAGTAGAAGAGGATGAAGCCCGTCACCAAAAGGGCGCAGCCGATGAAGAGGGTGCTGCTGTATAGCGATGTCACCAGGTCCTTAATGGGCACCACCAGAACCAGGGGCAGAGTGGCCACGATGAGAAGGAGCACCATGCGGCTGTTGGGGGTGGGCTTACCCATGGGGGCGCGATTCTTGGAAAAAAGGCCCCGCAGCACGGCCCAAAAGTCTTTGGCCATGTCCACGATGTCCTTCCAGTAGACCACGCAGACGGCGATAAGGGTGCCCAAATGGAGGAGCACGTCGAAGAGAATGTCCGCCTCGGCCACGCTTTTCAGCTCCATGAGATGCTGCATCAGGGAGAGGTGGCCCGAGCTGGAGATGGGTAAAAACTCGGCCACGCCCTGGACAAAGCCCAGAAAAATAGATGATAAATAGCCCAATGTACGATCCTCCTGATCTGTAAGTCTGTCCCAGGATGGGAGATACGATTTGGTATAATCTATTCAAGATATTCCATTATATCACAGGTTCTGCCGGATTCCAATAGGATTATGCGCAGGAAATGCCCATATCTTGTGGTCTCTATCCGTATATTTGGCACAAAATCTGCCGAAATCGGATTCTTTCCTTATTGTCAAGGAGGAAACAGGTGTGATATAATAATAAATTGAAATCCCAGCCAGAGAGCAGGCGGGGGAGGGGCTTTCCTCTTCGCTAAAATCACCGGCGCTCTGACTTTATTTACCGATCGGAGGGGCTACTGTGACTTCACAAAAATCCGTAGCACTGGGGAAAATCATCGACGAATTTCAGCTAGAGGTTCTACACGGCGCAAAGAACTACCGCAATTTCCCTGTCCGCGCAGATGACATCAACCGTCCCGCCCTGCAGCTTACCGGCTTTTTCGACTACTATGACACCACCCGCATTCAGGTGCTGGCCAAGGTGGAAATGACCTATCTGGACAAGCTGACACCCGAGGAGCGCCTGAAAAGCTTCGAGGGTCTCTTTTACCGCCCCCAACCCCCCCACATAAAAAACCCCAGCAAGGTCGT